>NZ_JBFAQJ010000006.1:0-223805 GCF_040677225.1 Saccharopolyspora sp. NPDC049357
GCTCGGCCGCAGCGCCGTCCCGGCTTCAGCTGTGGGGCGCTTGGCCCGTCGGGCGGATCGTCAGCTCGTTGACGTCGACCGTGCCGGGTTGGGCCAGGGCGTAGAGGACGCCCCTGGCGATGTCCTCCGGGATCAGCTTCGGGACGTCCGTCCGGTCCGCGGTCATGTCCGTCTCGACCATGCCCGGTTGCACGAGGGTGACCCTGACCCCGGTGCCCACGCACTCCGCTCGGATGTTCTGCGCCATGCCGGTGACCGCCCACTTGGTCGCGGAGTAGAGGTTGCCCGGCCGGATCCCTCGACCTGCGTTGGAGCCGGTGAGCACGAGGTGGCCCCTGCTGCGCACCAGCGCGGGGAGGGCGGCGCGGGCGGTGATGGCCGCGCCGTAGACGTTGGTGAGCACCATGTCGCGCCACTGCTCGGGCTCGGCGCCGTCGTTGCCGAGGAACGAGGTCGGCACGCTCATCCCGGCGTTGGCCAGGACCGCGTCCACGGCGCCGTAGCGCTGCTCGGTCGTGGCGACGGCGTCGGTCAGGCTCGTGTAGTCGGTGACGTCGCAGGGCAGTGCCACGGCCGTGTCCGAGCCCAGTTCCTCGACCAGGTCGGACAGGGCGTCGGTGTCGCGGGCCAGCAGGGCCAGCCGGTGGCCCTCGGCGGCGGCGAGGCGGGCGGTGGCGGCGCCGATGCCGCGCGAGGCACCGGTGATCATCAGAGCAGGCATGTCCTCAGGGTAGGAACGCGAACGGTTGGTGAACGGCTTTCACATCAGCGATGAGTTCAGTGCCGGCCGAAACCGTTCGTCGATCGAATGGGTGTTCTGCGAGGACACGCCGATACCCGAACTCATGATCGAATACTTTGGCGCTAGAGTTTCGGGGTGGCCACTGTGCGTGCTGAACGCTTGGTGAACTTGGTGCTCTGCCTGCTGTCGACCCGCCAGTACCTCACCGCAGAGCGGATCCGTCATATCGTCGCGGGGTACGCGGACGCGCCCTCCGACGAGGCGTTCTTCCGGACATTCGAGCGGGACAAGGCCGAGCTGCGAGACCTGGGGATCCCGCTGGAGACCGGCCGGAACTCGGCGTTCGACGGCGCCGACGGGTACCGCATCGCCCGGCGCGACTACGAGCTGGGCGACATCGACCTCGAACCCGACGAAGCCGCCGCCGTCGCGCTGGCCGTCCGGCTGTGGGACTCCCCGGAGTTCACCTCCGCGGCCCAGGGCGCGCTGCTCAAGCTCCGCGCCGCCGGCGTCGACGTGGACGAACGCGCCTCGGCCGCGGTCGAACCGAAGGTGCGCACCAGCGAACCCGCCTTCGGCACGCTGCACTCGGCGGTGCAGTCCGGCCGCGTCGTGGAGTTCGACTACCGGCGGCCCAGCAGCGCCGAGGTCCGGCACCGCACCGTCGAGCCGTGGGGCGTGGTGTCCTGGCGCGGGCGCTGGTACGTCGTCGGCCACGACCGCGACCGGCAGGCGCCGCGCTGCTTCCGGCTCTCCCGCATCCAGGGCCAGGTCAGCGCGGTCGGCAAGAGCGGAGTCGTGCAGCGGCCGCAGGAGGTCGACCTGCTGCAGATGGTCGCAGGCGAGCAGCGGGAGCCACCGCCGCCGACTCCGTCCCGCGTGTGGGTCGCCGACGGTCGCGCGCACGGCGTGCGGCGCATCGGGAAGGTGGTCGAGCGCAGGGAGCTCGACGGCGACCCCGGCGAGGTGCTGGAGCTGGACGTGAAGTACCCGGAGACCGCGGCGAGCTGGCTCGCCGGGTACGGGCCCGACGTCGCCGTCCTGCAACCGGACACCCTGCGCAAGGCGGTCAACGAGATCCACCTCGACGCGGCGGGGGAGGAGCGGCGATGACCAGCGCGACGCAACGCCTGCCCAGGCTGCTGGCCCTGGTTCCCTACCTGCTCAGCCGCCCCGGCATCCCCATCGCCGACGCCGCCGCCGACTTCGGGGTCACCCCGCAGCAGCTGCGCAAGGACCTGGAGCTGCTGTGGATGTGCGGGCTGCCCGGTTACGGGCCCGGTGATCTGATCGACCTGTCCTTCGAGAGCGACTCGATCACCGTCACCTACGACGCCGGCATGCGGCGGCCGCTGCGGCTGACCGCCTCCGAGGCGACGTCGCTGCTGGTGGCGCTGCGGGCGCTCGCCGACACCCCGGGCGTTCCCGACTCCGACGCGGTGCAGCGCACGCTGGCGAAGGTGGAGAACGCGGTCGGCCAGGCCCGCCCGTCCGGGGTGGTGATCGGACTCGGCGCGGAGGAGTCGGTCGACCCGCAGGTGCGCCGAACGGTCCAATCCGCCGTCACCGGCGGCAAAGCGTTGCGCATCCGTTACTACACGGCATCGCGCGACGAGATCAGCGAGCGATCGGTCGACCCGATGCGGTTGCTGCTGGTCGACGGCCGCAGCTACCTGGAGGCGTGGTGCCGCAACGCGCACGGCGTCCGGATGTTCCGGTTGGATCGCATCGATGGCGCCCAGCTGCTCGACGAGCCCGCCGTGCCGCCGTCCGAAGCCGAGCCGATGGACGTTTCCGCAGGTCTGTTCCAACCCGCGCCCGACCAGCGGGTGGCCGAGATCGAACTGGAACCGGACGCCCGGTGGGTCGCCGAGTACTACCAGGTCGACGAGGTCGAAGAACTCCCAGGTGGCCGGGCTCGGGTGCGGATGCGCTACGCCGACAGCGCGTGGATGACCAGGCTGCTGCTCGGACTCGGTGGCCAGGTCACGGTGCTCAGCCCTGGGGAGCTGGGGGATGACGTGCGTCAACGAGCCCACGCCGCGTTGAGGCGGACCCGTCACCTTCCGTCCACCTGAGCCCGATACGGTGAACAACGTGCCGTTCGTGTGGACTCTCGTGCTGCTGGCCGTTGGCCTCGTCCTGCTGGTGTTCCTGCTGGTGTTCCTGCTGGTCAGGACCTTGATGGAGGTGCGTCGCTTTCGGCGCGTGCAGCGGGGGGCGGCCCACGATCTCGCTGACCGCAGCGGGATGGTCAAAGCGCGGGTAGCGGGCCTCAAGGTGGCGCTCTCGCAGCGCCGTCGCGGTTGACGAGAAGCAGAAACGGCCCTATTTGCCGACCCCTGCCCCGCGTACCATTAACGCCTAGCAGGGACATCACGAAAGGTTGTGTACGGATGGGTTTGCCAGGTGGCTGGGAGCTGGTCCTCATCGTCTTGGTTCTGGTGCTGCTCTTCGGCGCCACCAAGCTCCCGCAGATGGCCCGTTCTCTGGGGCAGTCCGCTCGGGTGTTCAAGGCTGAGGCACGAGGCATGAAGGCCGATGAAGAGGCCGCGAAGAAGACCCAGGCGGAGAAGGAGCAGAAGCCGGAGCTGACCGCCGGTGAGCCCAGCGCTCCGCCGGCGACCTCGCCGGCCGAGGACAAGCAGCAGAACGAACAGAAGAACTGACTGAGGACGGGGCTAGCGAAGTGGGTGACAGTCCACTGCGTCGCCTGAACCCGTTCCGCAATGATCGCCGTCGGTGGGGACGCAGGCACAACCCCGACGGCACCATGACGATCATCGATCACCTCTTCGAGCTGCGTTACCGGCTCGGGGTGGCGATGACGGCAGTGGTCATCGGAGCCATCCTCGGGTTCATCTGGTTTTCCACCGCGCCGTTCGGCTGGCCGACGCTCGGTGACGTCTTGCTCGGGCCGTACTGCGCGCTTCCCGTGGAGCAGCGGCTGAGCCCGAACGGGACCTGCCAGCTGTTGCAGACCGAGCCGTTCGAGATCTTCATGCTCCGCATGAAGGTGGGTCTGTCGGTCGGCGCGATCCTGTTCAGCCCGGTGTGGCTGTACCAGCTGTGGGCGTTCATCACGCCCGGGCTCTACACCCAGGAGCGCAAGTTCGCCCGGACCTTCGTGTTCTTCGCGACGATCCTGTTCGTCGCGGGCGCGGTTCTGGCGTACTTCATCGTTCCCGAGGCGCTGAGCTTCATGGCGGGCTTCGGCGGCGAGGCGTTCTTCACCGCGCTCACCGGTGGCAAGTACATCAACTTCATGCTGCTGCTGCTGGTGATCTTCGGTGTGAGCTTCGAGCTCCCGCTGATCCTGGTGATGCTCAACCGCGCGGGTGTCGTCACCTACGAGAAGCTGCGCAGGTGGTGGCGGGGGCTGGTGTTCGCGCTGTTCGTGTTCGCCGCGATCGCCACGCCCGGGCAGGATCCGTTCTCGATGCTGGCGCTGTCGGCGGCGCTGTCGCTGCTGTTCTTGTTCGCTGCGCTGATCTGCCGTTCGCACGACCGGCGCAAGGCCAAGAAGATGGAGGCCGAGGGCCTGGCCGGTGTCGGCCTCGACGAGGCGTCCGAGATCGATCCGTTCGCGTCCAAGCTGGACACGACACCGTCGGCACCGCAGAAGCACGACGACATCACCTGACGGTCACAACCCGTCGAACGCTGGCCAACGGGGACGCGAGTGGGATTAGATGAATCCTCATGCGTTGCGTCCTGGTGATCAACCCCGCGGCCGGTGGTGGTCTTTCCGCGAAGGTGGTCGGTGAACTCACCGACCACCTTCGTGCTGTGTGCGAGGTGCGGACCGTCATCGCCACCGACGCGCGGGGAACCGAATCCGCCGTGCGACGCGCGGTGGAGGACCGGGCCGACGTGCTGGCCGTGGTCGGCGGGGACGGCATCGCGCACCTGGCCGTGCAGGCGTGCGCGGAGTCGTCGACCTCGCTGGCGATCATCCCGGCGGGCACCGGCAACGACCTCGCCCGGAGCCTGGGCATCCCGCGCGAGCCGGTGGCGGCCGCGCGCGCCGCGGCCAAGGCCATCTCCGCCGGCGCGCGGCGGCGCGTCGACCTCGGCAAGGTCGCGGGCACCGGGTGGTTCGCGACCGTGCTGTGCGCCGGCTTCGACGCGCAGGTCAACGCCAGGGCGAACCGGATGCGCTGGCCGCGCGGACAACGCCGCTACGACCTCGCGCTGGTGCGGGAGCTGCTGGGGTTGCGGGCCCGGCCGGTGCGGTTGGAGACGGAGCGCGGAGTGCTCGACGTCGAGGCCACGCTGATCGCGGTGGGCAACACCGGCTGGTACGGCGGTGGCATCCCGATCTGCCCCGACGCCGTCGACGACGACGGTCTGTTCGACGTGACCGTGGTCGGCAGGGTGCCGCGCCGGGAGCTGGTGCGGATCCTGCCGAGGCTGCGCACCGGGCGCCACGTCGACCACCCTGCGGTGACCACGCTGCGCGCCAAGTCGGTCCGGTTGGGCGGGGACAACGGCTGGCTGGCCTACGCCGACGGCGAACCCCAGGCCAGGTTGCCCCTGACGATCCGCTGCGCGCCGGGTGCGCTCAGCGTGGCGTGTGTCGCACAGCACGTGTGAACATCTGGCTCCCGCCGTCTTGCCCGGCGGTGCGGGTGACAGGCCGCCTGGACTCCGCGCGCCACGCCTCGAGCGCGTCGTTGAGCGGCGTCGCGGGGCCCTCGCTGGACGACGTGCCAGGCTCACCCGCCTGGGGCGGTGCCGCGGTCTGAGCGTCGATGGTGGTCCGGCGGCTCGCGGCAGCGCGGCTCGCGGGGGCTCCGAAGCGAGCGTTGTGAGACACCGGTCGGGGTGATGTGAAAACCTTGGTGCGTGGCTGCCAGCCGTTCCAACCCGACCAAGCTCTCGCCGGCCGACGCGTACGCGGCGCATTCCCGCCGCAGTGCCCATCCGAAACTGGCCGATTTCGTCGCGGAGCTGTCCTTCGAACTAGACCCCTTCCAGCTGACCGGATGTCAGGCGCTGGAGACCGGGAGAAGCGTGCTGGTGTGCGCGCCGACCGGTGCGGGCAAGACCGTGGTGGGCGAGTTCGCCGTGCACCTGGCGCTGTCGGAGGGGCGCCGCTGCTTCTACACCACGCCGATCAAGGCGTTGTCCAACCAGAAGTTCGCCGATCTGTGCGAGCGGTACGGCAACGACGCGGTGGGGCTGCTGACCGGCGACACCTCGATCAACGGTGACGCGCAGGTGGTCGTGATGACCACCGAGGTGCTGCGCAACATGCTCTACGCGGGTTCGCGGGGGCTGGACCAGCTCGGCTACGTGGTGATGGACGAGGTCCACTACCTGGCCGACCGGTTCCGGGGCGCGGTGTGGGAAGAGGTGATCCTGCACCTGCCGGACTACGTGCAGCTCGCGAGCCTGTCGGCGACGGTCAGCAACGCCGAGGAGTTCGGCGAGTGGCTGCAGGAGGTGCGCGGTGAGACCACGGTCGTGGTCGACGAGCACCGGCCGGTGCCGCTGTGGCAGCACATGCAGGTCGGGCCCCGGATGTTCGACCTGTTCGGCGGTGAGACCGATGACCACGAGCTGACGATGAACCCGCAGCTGCTGCGGCACACCCAGCAGCTGGCGCGCACCCACATGCCCTACGGGGGCCGCCGCGGTGGCCCGCCGAACAAGCGCAAGGGACCGCGTCCACCCCGGTTCTCGCCCCCGTCCCGGCTGGAGATGCTGACCAGCCTCGACGCGGCGGGGCTGCTGCCGGCGATCGTGTTCATCTTCAGCCGCAACGGCTGCGACCAGGCCGTGGCGCAGTGCGTGCGGGCCGGGTTGCGCCTGACCTCCGAGTCCGAGGTCGAGGAGATCCGCGAGGTCATCGACGCGCGGACCGCGAACCTCCCCGACGCCGACCTGGGCGTGCTGGGCTTCTGGGAGTGGCGGGAGGCGTTGGAGCGGGGCGTGGCCGCGCACCACGCCGGGCTGCTGCCCGCGTTCAAGGAGACCGTCGAGGAGCTGTTCGTCCGCGGCCTGGTCAAGGCCGTGTTCGCGACCGAGACGCTGGCGCTGGGCATCAACATGCCTGCCCGCACGGTCGTGCTGGAACGGCTGGTGAAGTTCAACGGCGAGTCGCACGTGGACCTCAGCCCGGGGGAGTACACGCAGCTCACCGGCCGTGCCGGGCGGCGGGGCATCGACATCGAGGGCCACGCGGTGGTGGTCTGGCAGCCCGGTGTGGATCCCAAGCAGGTGGCGGGTCTGGCCTCGACGCGCACGTATCCGCTGCGCTCGTCGTTCCGGCCCGGCTACAACATGGCGGTCAACCTGGTGCAGCGCGTCGGTCAGGACTCGGCGCGGGACCTGCTGGAGCAGTCGTTCGCGCAGTTCCAGGCCGACCGGTCGGTGGTGGGCCTCTCGCGTCGGGTCGATCGCAACGCGGAGGCCCTGACGGGCTACACCGAGGCGATGGAGTGCCACCTGGGCGACTTCGCCGAGTACTTCGACCTGCGGCGCCGGATCTCGGAGCGGGAGAAGGCGCTGGCCAGGCAGAACCGGCAGTCGCGGCGCGCCGAGGCGGCCAAGTCGCTCGAGAAGCTGCGCAAGGGCGATGTGATCTCGGTGCCCGCGGGGCGCCGGTCCGGGCTGGCGGTGGTGATCGACCCCGGTCTGGAGCCGATGGGCGAGCCGCGTCCGCTGGTGGTGACCGAGGATCGCTGGTCGGGCCGCCTGTCGGTCGCCGACTTCACCTCGCCGGTGGAGGCGCTGGGCAAGCTCAAGCTGCCCAAGCACGTCGACACCCGCTCGCCGAAGTCGCGTCGGGATCTGGCGTCGTCGCTGCGCAGCACGGGGTTGAGCTCCTCGGGCGGTCGCGGCCGGAAGCGTTCGGACGCCACCGACGACGCCGAGCTGGCGAGCCTGCGGCGCGCGTTGAAGGCGCACCCGTGCCACGGCTGCGACGAGCGGGAGGCGCACGCCCGCTGGGCGGAGCGCTACGAGCGGTTGCGCGGCGAGAACGAGAACCTGCGCCGGAAGGTCAACAGCACCACGCACTCGTTGGCCCGTTCGTTCGACCGGATCGTGGCGCTGCTGACCGAGCGCGACTACCTGCCCGCTCCGGACGGCAAGCCCGGTGACGACGAAAACGCGGTGGAGACGCAGGCGGGGCAGGTCACCGAGCACGGTCGGCGGCTGTCCCGGCTGTACAGCGAGTCCGATCTGCTGGCCGCCGAGTGCCTGCGGGTGGGGACCTGGAAGGGGCTCGGCCCGGCCGAGCTGGCGGCAGTGGTGTCCTCGCTGGTCTACGAGTCGCGGCGGGAAGGGCCCGCTCCGCAGGTCCCGGCCGGGCCGATCACCGACGCGCTGACCTCGACCTGGCAGTTGTGGGCGGAGCTGGAGGACGACGAGCGTCGTCACAAGCTCGACCGCACCCGCGAGCCCGATGCGGGGTTCGCGTGGCCGGTGTTCCGGTGGGCGCGCGGCGAGTCGCTGGAGAAGGTGCTCACCGCCGCCGAGTCCAGCGGCCACGAGCTCTCGGCCGGTGACTTCGTGCGCTGGTGCCGCCAGGTGATCGACCTGCTGGACCAGATCCGCGACGTGGTGGGCACCAAGGAGCAGGTCGGTGCCTCGGCGGCGAAGGCCGTCACCGCGATCCGCCGGGGCGTGGTGGCCGCCGGTGGTGTGTGACCCGGCTGTGGTTGGATCACTGGAAGTCGGCCGCGCCAGCTGAGTTCATCCGGAGGTGTAGATGTCGTCCCCCTACGGCCCACCAGGGGGTTACCCCCAGTGGGGGCAACCGCAGGGGCCTGGGATGCAGTCGGGCCATCCGCAGCCGGGTGGCTACGCGGGTCAGCCGTACCCCGCGCAACCGGTGCAGCAGCAGCCGATCCAGCAGCCCCAGTACGCGCAGCCCTACGGCTACGGCTACGGCCAGCCGCAGCCGTACTACCCGTCGCCGAGCGGTTTCGGCTTCCCGCAGGTGCCGCAGAAGCAGAAGCGGTCGATGCTGCCGTGGATCCTCGGCGGCTCGGGCGTGCTGGTGGTGCTCGCCGTGGTGCTGGTGCTGGGTTTCGTCGCTCCCGGGTTCTTCGTGCGCTCGGTGTTCGACGCGGCCAGCGTGGAGAAGGGCGTCACGCAGACGCTCAAGGGCTCCTACAACATCGCCGGCGTCGGTGCGGTGTCCTGCCCGGACGGTGAGCCGGTGGAGGTCGGGCACCGGTTCGACTGCCAGGTCCAGATCAACGGCGCCGACAAGGTCGTCACGGTCGCGGTGAAGAACGACGAGGGCGTCTACGAGGTCGGGCACCCGAAGTAATCGGTGGACTGCTCGGTTGGGGTCGGGGACGATCCTGACGTGGGTGAAACCGAAGTCCGGGTGCTGTCCGAGTCGGAGTACCGCGACGCCAACGAGCTGTTCCGCCGGGCTCTGCTGTTCCCGCTGGCCGATGACGAGCAGTGGGCGTCGGGATCGCAGTGCATGGAACCGGGCCGGGTGCTCGGCGCGTTCCTCGACGGCGAGCTGGCGGGCACGGCCTTGTCGATGACCAGTTCGCTGACGGTTCCCGGCGGTGCCGAGCTGCCTGCGGCGGCGGTGACCGGGGCGGCGGTGCGAGCGGATTCGACCCGGCGTGGCCTGCTGACCGGGATGATGCGGTTCCAGCTCGACGACGCGGCCCGGCGCGGTGAGGTCGTGGCGATGTTGCACGCCAGCGAGGCCGGGATCTACGAGCGCTTCGGTTACGGCGTCGCCACCAGGGGTCGGAACGTCGAGATCGACCGCTCGCGGGCGCGGATGCGCCGCTCGGTCCCTCGGGGCGGCCGGGTCCGCCTGGTCTCGCAGGAGCAGGCGGCGCAGCTGATGCCTGCCCTCTACCGGAGGTGCGCGCGGGATCGGGCGGGCTGGATGCACCGCCCCGACGGCTGGTGGCCGGGCCGGAGCGCCTTGATGAACAAGAGCCAGGCGGTCGCGGTGCACGCCGACGATTCCGGGACGGACGACGGCTTCGTCGTGTTCCAGCCGCGCGGTGAGTCCTCCGCAGTGGACGTGTGGGACCTGGTGGCGGCCGACGACGTCGCGGCGACCGAGTTGTGGCGCTTCCTGCTCGACATCGACCTCGTGACGACCGTCGCGGGTTTCGACCGCCCGGTGGACGAGCCGGTCGAGTGGTGGCTGACCGACCGCCGCGCCTGCCGCACCACGGGAGTGCGCGACGACCTGTGGGTCCGCCTCGTCGACGTCCTCGCCGCTCTCCAGGCCCGCACCTACGGTCGCGGGGAGCCGGTGGTCCTGGAGGTCCTCGACGAGTTCCTGCCCGCCAACACCGGCTGCTACCGCATCAGCCCGGACGGGGCCACGACCTGCGACGACGCTCCCCAGCTGACGCTGGACGCCGCAGTTCTGGCGACGCTGCACCTGGGTGATCAGCCGGCCTCGACCCTCGCCACGGCCGGACTCGTCCAGGTCCACGATCCGCGGGCGTTGACCAACGCCGACCTGCTGTTCGCGCTGCAGCGCCCGCCGTGGTGCGGCACCGGCTTCTAGTCCGGTCTCGAGCTTCGAGCGGAGTGGAACCGACCGGGGCGCAACCGGTTCCGAGTCTGATGCGCTGGACGCGGCGGGGTCGGCGAGGATTCCCCTACCGCGCTCGTCGAACCCGGTGCGGTGCCTAGTGGTCGAGGGCTGCGATGAGGCGGTCGATGCTGGCTCCGAGACCCCAGGTGGACTGGAGCGCGCGCAGCCGGTCGAGGTCCGGGTCGGCGGGCACGACGTCGGACTCGCGGTCCATGACGACCGGCGCGTTCCTGACCACGTTGACCACGGCCGGGGCCGCCGCCAGGTACTCGGCGGACTCGGTGAGCTTGGCGCGGATCCGCGAGGTCAGCCGGGCGTCGCCTTCGGCGGCGGCACGCAGCAGGTCGTCGAGGGACCCGAACTGGGTGATCAGCTTCGCCGCGGTCTTCTCGCCGATGCCCGCCACGCCGGGCAGCCCGTCGGAGGGGTCTCCGCGCAGCACCGCCATCTCCGCGTAGTCCGCACCGGCCCGCTCCTCGGACAGCGCGTACTTCTCGGCGAGTTCGCCGGGGCCGAAGTCCTGGGCCTTGGCCAGGCCCGCTCCGATGTAGATCACCCGCACCTGAGGTTCGGCGCGGACCAGCTGGAACAGGTCCCGGTCGCCGGTGACGACCTCCACCGGGTCGGTGCGCTCGCGGTCGGCCAGCGCGCCGATGACGTCGTCGGCCTCGAAGCCCTCCGCCTCGGCGGTGGTGATGCCCGCCGCGTCGAGGACCTCCAGGATCACCGGGATCTGCGGCGAGAGCGTGTCGGGCACCTCCTCCGCCTCCGGGTCCTCCACGGCCACCCGGTGCGTCTTGTACGACGGCAGCGCGTCGACCCGGAACTGCGGGCGCCAATCGTTGTCCAAGCAGGCCACCAGCCGTGACGGCCGACGATCGGTGATCAGCTTCGCCAGCATGTCGCAGAAGCCGCGCACCGAGTTCACCGGCGTGCCATCAGGGGCGGTCAGCGAGTCGGGCAGCGCGTAGAACGAGCGAAACCACAACCCGGCCGAATCGACGAGCATGAGAGGTCCGGTCACGCGCCCAGCTTGTCATGTCCGGCCCGCACCACGCGCCCGACCTGCCGATCCGCTCAGCCCTCCAGGGCGGCTCGGGCTCGATCGCGGGCCTGGACGCGGTCGGGCGCGGACACCGCGCGCTCGGCGGCGGCGCGCCACTCCGGCAGCGAACGCTCGGCAACCGCTTCGCCCACCGCGGGCAGCGCCGCCGAGGTCATCGACAGGCTGCTGACCCCCAGCCCGACCAGGACACCCGCCAGCAGCGGGTCGGCCGCCGCCTCGCCGCACACGCCCACCGGCTTGCCCTGCGACGCGGATGCGTCGCCCAGCAGGGCGATCAGCCGGAGCAGCGCGGGCTGCCACGGATCGTTGAGAGCGGCCAGCGCGCCGGTCATGCGATCAGCGGCGCAGGTGTACTGGGCGAGGTCGTTGGTGCCGATGCTGGCGAAGTCCACTTCGGCCAGCAGCTCCTCGGCGCACAGCGCGGCGGCCGGGGTTTCCACCATGACCCCGACGCGGCCGGCCCCGGCGGCGCGGGCGCGCTCGGCGAACCACGCCGCCTCGGCAGGGGTCGCCACCATGGGCGCCATGACCGACACCTCGGCACCGGTGTCCTCGGTGGCGGCGACGATCGCGGCGAGCTGCCGGTCCAGCACACCCGGGCGGTCGAAGGCGACGCGGAGTCCCCGCACGCCCAGCGCGGGATTGGGTTCGGCGGCGATGTCGAGGAACGGCAGCGGTTTGTCCGCGCCAGCGTCGAGAGTGCGCACCACGACGGGCTTTCCGGCGAAGGGGCGCAGCACCTCGGCGTAGGACTCGCGTTGGGCCTCGGCGGACGGTTCGCTCGTGGCGTCCAGGAAGCAGAACTCGGTGCGGAACAGCCCCGAGCCCTCCGCGCCCGCCTCGACCGCGTTCGTGGCATCGGTCGGCGAACCGACGTTGGCCAGCAGCTTCACCGGATGGCCGTCGGCGGTCCTGCCCGATCCGCGCCACCGGGTTTCGGGCCGGGTGGCCGCCTCGGCGGTGACGGGCTCGGCGACGAGCTCTACCGTGCCCGCCGCTCCGTCCACGCGCGCACCGGCGGCCCCCGACGCCAGCGCACCGCGCGCGGCGACCACGGCAGGGATTCCCAGCGCCCTGGCCAGGATCGCGGTGTGGCTGGTCGGGCCGCCTTCCTCGGTCACCAGGGCCAGCACCATCGAGGGATCGAGATCGGCGGTGTCGGCCGGGGCCAGGTCTCGCGAGATCAGCACGCTCGGCGCGGTGGGTTCGGGCACTCCCGGCGCGGCGGTCCCGGACAGCTCCGCGACGATCCGGTCCCGCACGTCCTGGACATCCCGGACGCGTTCGGCCAGGTAGCCGCCCGCCGCCGCCAGCGCGTCCGAGAACTGCTCGGCGGCTTCGAAAACCGCGCGGGCGGCGGGCAGCCGCCGACTGGTGACGGCCTGCTCGGCGGCCGAGAGCAGACCTGGGTCGGTGGCCATCGCGGCCGTCACCTCCAGGACGGACCGGCCCTCGCCGTCGGTCGCCGCCGCCCGCTTCTGCAGATGCCGGGCGACCGCCTGCGCGGCGGGACGGATCCGCGCGGCCTCAGCCGTCGGGTCGGCGGGCTCGGGCCCGCGATCGGGCTCGGGCAACCGGTCATGAACAAACAAGACCGGGCCGGCCGCTCGGCCGGGGCTGACACCGACTCCCCGCAGCGTGGACATGCACCACTCCCTACCGTGCCGAGGTTTCCCTCGTGTTTCTCGAAGCCTTGACAATATGACAACAAGAGGCACAATCAGGCAACACCAAACAACAACCGGAGGAAAACGGGCATGTACGGGGCGGAGCGCCAGCAGCTGCTGGCGCAGCGGGCACGACGCGACGGACGCATCGACGTCACCGCCGCGGCGGCCGAGTTCGAGGTGGCACCCGAAACGATCCGCCGCGACCTCGCCGCGCTGGAACGGCAGGGACTGCTGCGACGCGTCTACGGCGGAGCCATCGCCATCGACCGGCTCGACTTCGAACCTGAGGTCTCGCTGCGGGACCAGACCAACGCCGAGAAGAAGGAGCGCATCGCCAAGGCGGCCCTGGACCAGGTGCCCGCACGCGGAACCGTGCTGCTCGACGCCGGGACCACCACTGCCAGGCTCGCCGGGCTGCTGCCCACCGACCGCGAGCTGACCGTGGTGACCAACTCGCTGCCCGCGGCGAACCAGCTGGCCACCAGGAACGGTTTCAACGTGCACCTGCTCGGCGGCCGGGTGCGCGGCACGACCCTGGCCACCGTCGAATCCTGGGCCCTGGACGTGCTGCGGCTGCTGACCGTGGACGTCGGGTTCTTCGGCACCAACGGCTTCTCCGCGGCGCGGGGCTGCACCACGCCGGACCCCGCCGAGTCCGCGGTGAAGTCGGCGATGGTCGCCGCCAGCCGCAAGCGGGTGCTGCTGGCCGACCACAGCAAGTACGGCGACGACCAGTTCAGCCGCTTCGCCGAGCTCTCCGAGATCGACCTGGTCATCACCGACGACGGCCTGGACGCCGCCGCCGTCGACGAGCTCAAGGCCACCGAGGCGGAGGTGGTGCTGGCGTGATCGTGACCGTGACCCCCAACCCCAGCCTCGATCGCACCGTTCAGGTCGACCAGGTCGTGCCCGGCGCCGTGCACCGCGCGAAGCAGGTCCACCTGGACCCCGGCGGCAAGGGCGTGAACGTCGCCCGCGCGCTGGCCGCGGCAGGAGTGCCCACCCTGGCGGTGCTGCCCTCCGGCGGCGCCGAAGGGGCGCGGCTCGCCGAACTGCTCGCACCCGAAGCGGTCCCGGTGGTCGAGGTCCCGGTGCACGCGCCCACCCGCAGCAACATCGCGGTCGTGGAAGCCGACGGGACCACCAGCAAGTTCAACGAGCCCGGCCCGCGGCTCAGCGAGTCCGAGCTGGCTGCGCTGGAGACCTCGGTGATCGAGCTCGCCGGGCGGGCCGAATGGCTGGTGACCTGCGGAAGCCTGCCCGACGGATGCCCGCAGGACCTGCACGCCCGCATCGTCGGCTCGGCTCGGGCCGCGGGCACCCGGGTCGCGGTGGACGCCTCCGGGCTTCCCCTGGAACTGGCCTGCCAGGCGGCACCCGACCTGATCAAACCGAACCTCGCCGAACTCGCCGAACTGGCGGGTGACCCGCTGCGCGACCTCGGGGACGTGCTCGACGTCGCCCACCGGTTGCGGGCCGGTGGGGTGGGCACCGTGCTGGTCAGCCTCGGCGGGCTCGGCGCGGTGCTGGTGAGCGGAGCCGGCGCTTGGCACGCGACGAGCGACGCCGCCGAGGTGCGCAGCACCGTCGGAGCCGGAGACGCGATGCTCGCCGGATTCCTGCGGGCGAGCGCAACCGGGGCCGCGGCGCTGCGCAGCGCCGTCGCCTACGGCACGGCCGCGGTCGGGCTCGCGGGAAGCCGCATGCCCGGCCTGGACGACATCCACCCGCAGCGGGTGCGGGTGGGCACAGTGGACGCAACAGTGAGCCTCAGCGGAGTGGCCGCATGACTACCGAACTGATCACCCAGAACCTCGTCGAGCTGGAAGTGCCCGGCACGGACCGGAAAGCCGTGGTCCGCGAACTGGCGCAACGCCTGGTCGAGGCCGGCCGGGTCACCGACCTGGACACCTTCCTGGCCGACATCGACGCCCGCGAGGCGCAGATGCCCACCGGGCTGGAAGGCGGCATCGGCATCCCGCACTGCCGCTCGGCGGCGGTGACCACGCCGTCGCTGGCCTTCGGCCGCAGCAGCGCCGGTGTCGACTTCGGGGCCGAGGACGGCCCCGCCAAGCTGATCTTCCTGATCGCCGCACCGGAGGGCGGCGGCGAGCAGCACATGACCGTGCTCGCCGCACTCGCCCGGCGACTGGTGCGCGCTGAGTTCAAGAAGACGCTGACCGAAGCCACCGATCCGGCGGAACTGGCCGCCTACATCCGCGAGGAGGTCTCGCCATGAAGTACGTGGCCATCACCGCCTGCCCGACCGGGATCGCGCACACCTACATGGCGGCCGAGGCGCTCGAACAGGCCGCCGCAGACGCAGGCGACGAGCTGAAGGTCGAGACCCAGGGCTCGGCCGGGTCGACCCCGCTGTCCGCAGAGGACATCCAGGCCGCCGACGCGGTGATCTTCGCCGTGGACGTCGGCGTGCAGGACCGGGAGCGCTTCGCGGGCAAACCCGTCATCGAGGTCCCCGTCAAGCAGGCCATCAACGACGCCTCCGCGCTGCTGGAACGAGCCGCGGACGCCGCCCGGCGGCACGTCGCCGAGCCCGGGCGACCGGCCGACACCGAACCCGCGCTGGACAGCAAGGTCACCGCGAGCGCCGGATTCGGCAGCCGGCTGCGGCAGTGGTTGATGACCGGCGTCAGCTACATGATCCCGTTCGTCGCCGCAGGCGGTCTGCTGATCGCGCTGAGCTTCGCGCTCGGCGGGTACCAGATCACCGACGCGCCACCGGTCACCGACCAGTTCGACCCGGCGAGCCTGATCTCCTGGGCGGCGCTGGCCAACCAGATCGGGTCCGCGGCCTTCGAGTTCCTGGTTCCGGTGCTGGCCGGGTTCATCGCCTTCGCCATCGCCGACCGGCCCGCCATCGCACCCGGATTCGTCGGCGGAGCGATCGCGGTGACCGTCGGCGCCGGATTCCTCGGCGGACTGGTCGCCGGACTTCTCGCCGGTGCCGTGATCGCCGGGCTCAAGGCGATCAAGGTCCCGCGCGGCCTCGCCGGGATCATGCCCGTCGTGGTGCTGCCGCTGGTGGGCACGCTGGTGGTCGGTGCGCTGATGTTCGTGGTCGTCGGCAAGCCGATCGCGCTGGCCATGACGGCGCTCACCGGCTGGCTCACCGGGCTCTCCGGGGCCAACGCGGCACTGCTGGGCGCACTGCTCGGCGCGATGATCGCCTTCGACATGGGCGGGCCGATCAACAAGGTCGCCTACACCTTCGCCGTCGGCGGTCTGAGCATCGGCGGCACGACGTCGCTGGAGATCATGGCCGCGGTGATGGCGGCCGGAATGGTTCCGCCGCTGGCGCTCGCGCTGGCCGCGGCCGTGCGCGGCCGTCTGTTCACCCCGGCGGAGCGGGCCAACGGGCGCACCGCGTGGCTGCTCGGCGCCTCGTTCATCACCGAAGGCGCGATCCCCTTCGCCGCGGCCGACCCGCTGCGGATCATCCCCTCCACCGTGATCGGCGCGGCCACCACGGGCGCGCTGTCGATGAGCTTCGGCGCCACGCTGCGCGCCCCGCACGGCGGCATCTTCGTGACGCCGCTGGTGGGCAACCCACTGCCGTACCTCGCGGCGATCGTGGTCGGCGTCGTGGTCTCCGCCGCCGCGGTGCTGGTGGCCAAGCAGATCGGCCGGCCGTCGGGCGAACCCGCTGCCGGGCCGACCACCGGTCAGGGCGCAGCAGTCGCCGCCTGAACCCGCGAAGAACACCTCACCCCAACCACTTCCGAGAGGAACCCCGCATGCAACGCCGCGTCCGCATCGCCGCCTCCGTCGGCCTGCACGCCCGCCCTGCCGCCCTGTTCGCCCAAACCGCTGCCGCCCAGACCGAATCCGTGCGGATCGCGAAGGTCGTCGACGGCGTGGCCGGTGAACCCGTCGACGCCGCCAGCGTCCTGGGCGTGATGGGCCTCGGCGCGCACCACGGCGAAGAGGTCGAGCTGACCTGCGCCGACCAGACCTCGCTCGACGAGCTCGCCGCGCTGCTGGAGCAGGACCTGGACAAGACCCCGGCCTGACCGGCTCATCGGTCCGCGGCTTTTCGAAGGTCACCGGAAACTGGGAGCAAAGGAGCGCCAGTGCAGCCACGCCAGCACATCCGAACCGCATCGCCACGTCGCCGATTCCTCGCCGGTACCGGAGCCCTGTTGGGCTTGGGTGCGCTCGGAGGCTGACCACGCCCGGCCGGGCCAGTGCGGAGGGGACTCCGCACTGGCCCGGCGGTGCGCTTCGCGCCCGCCCGCAACTGGATCAACGATCCCAACGGCCTGGTGTTCTTCGAGGGCGAGTACCACCTGTTCTGCCAGCACAACCCGCACGGCGACCCGTGGGGCAACATGTCCTGGGCGCACGCGGTGAGCACCGACCTGGTGCGCTGGGAGGAGTTACCCGTCGCGCTGGAACCCGATGAGCTCGGCGCCGCCTACTCCGGCAGCGCCGTGGTCGACCACCACGACACCAGCGGGTTCTTCGGCGGTCGGCCAGGGCTGGTGGCGATCTACACCAGCGCCGGTGAGAGCCAGCAGCAGAGCATCGCCTACAGCACCGACCGCGGCCGCACCTGGACCAAGCACGTCGGCAACCCGGTGATCCCGAACCCCGGCATCGCGGACTTCCGCGATCCCAAGGTCTTCTGGCACGAGCGCACCGGCCGCTGGGTGCTGCTGGTCGCCGCGGGCGACCGCATCCAGATCTACGGGTCGGCGAACCTCCGGGACTGGGAGCAGCTCAGCGAGTTCGGCGTCGAACACGGCTCGCACGGCGGTGTGTGGGAGTGCCCCGACCTCTTCGAGCTTCCCGTTGACGGCGATCCCGCCCGCACCAGGTGGGTCCTCGTGGTCAGCATCAACCCGGGCGGACCTGCCGGTGGATCGGCGACCCAGTACTTCACCGGCGATTTCGACGGCACCCGGTTCACCGCGGACGGCTCGCCCGAGGAGGTTCGCTGGGTCGACCGGGGCGCGGACTTCTACGCCCCGCAGTCGTTCTCCGACGTGCCCGACGGCCGCCGGTTGTGGCTGGGCTGGACCAGCAACTGGGCCTACGCTGACAAGATCCCCACCGACCCGTGGCGGGGAATGATGAGCACGCCGCGCGAGCTGAGCCTCACCACCGGTGCCGGCGGTGAGGTGCTGCTCGTGCAGCAGCCCGTCGAGGACATCGCGGGAATGCGCGCCAACCGGCGGTTCTGGAGCGGCCCGCTCACCGAGAGCGGCGGCGCTGAGTTCCGGGGGAGCGCGGTCGACGTCGTCGCCCGGTTCCAGCTCGGGGTGGCCTCGGCCGTGGGCCTGGACGTCTTCGCCGGGCCGGGCGGCCGGACCCGGGTCGGCTACGACGTGGCGGCCGGGGAGCTGTTCGTCGACCGGACCGGATCCGGGAGCGCGCAGGTCAGCGCCGAGTTCCCGGCCCGCCACAGCACACCGCTGGCCGTCGGCGGTGACGCCGTCGAGCTGCGGATCATCGCCGACCGCAGCTGCGTCGAGGTGTTCGCCGCCGGTGGCCGCGCCGTGCTGACCGACCTCGTGTCCCCCGACGAGGGAAGCGACCGGATCTCGGCCTTCGCCGACGGTGCCGGAGCCCAGGTCGAGCTGGAGGTCTTCGATCTCTCCCCGTGACGGCCGCCGGGGGAACCGCCGGGCACGGCTCGGTGGTTCCCCGCGGGCGCCGCACGCCTGGACCGTGTGGTCGGCGCCGTCTTGCTGCGGGATTAGGCTTGGACCATGGCCACTGTCTCGCTGAAGCAGGATCCCGCCGTGCTCGCGGCTCGCCTGACCCGTGCCGCGCAGACCGCAGCAGCGTCCGACCTGGACGCGCTGTTGATCACGCCCGGATCCGACCTGCAGTACCTGCTGGGTGCAGGGGGAGAGTCGCACGAGCGGCTGACCTGCCTGGTGCTGCCGGCCCAGGGCTCACCCGCACTGGTGGTGCCCAAGCTCGAAGCGCCCGGATACGCCGACGTCCCGCTGGACGACCTCGGCATCGAGGTCGTGACCTGGGTCGACGGGCAGGACTCGCACGGCATGGTGGCCGACCTGCTGGGCACGCCCTCGCGGGTCGCGCTGGCCGACGCGATGCCCGCGCTGCACACCCTCCCGCTGCGCGCCAAGCTGCCCGGCGCCGAGCAGGTGCTGGCCTCCCCGGTGCTGCGCGAGCTGCGGATGCGCAAGGACGCCGCCGAACTGCAGGCGCTGCGCGACGCCGGCGCGGCGATCGACCGCGTGCACGCGCGGATGGCCGAGTTCCTCAAGCCGGGCCGAACCGAAGCCGAGGTCGGCGCCGACATCGGCGAGGCCATCCTCGCCGAGGGCCACACCGAGGCCGCCTTCATCATCGTCGGTTCCGCCGCCAACGGCGCCAGCCCGCACCACTCGGTGTCGGACCGGGTCATCGAGCGCGGCGACGTGGTCGTCATCGACATCGGCGGGCCGATCGCCAGCGGCTACAACTCCGACTGCACCCGCACCTACTCCGTGGGCGAGCCGACGCAGCCGGGCGTGCGCGAGACCTACGCGGTGCTGCAGGCCGCGCAGCGGGCCGCCGTCGAAGCCGTCCGTCCCGGCGTCACCGCCGAGTCCATCGACGCCGCCGCCCGCGAGCCGATCGCCGCGGCCGGGTTCGGTGAGAACTTCGTGCACCGCACCGGTCACGGCATCGGGCTCGACGTGCACGAGGAGCCCTACATCGTCGGCGGCAACCAGCTGGTCCTCGAAGCGGGAATGGCCTTCAGCGTCGAACCCGGCATCTACCAGCAGGGCCACTGGGGCGCGCGGATCGAGGACATCGTGATCGTCACCGACGACGGCGTGGAGAGCGTGAACAACCGGCCGCACGAGCTGGTGGTGCTGCCGGCGTGAGCGAAAGGACAACCGGCCCGGGCGCTCTGGAAGCCACCGACCGGGCGATTCTGCGAGAGCTCGCGCGCGACGGCAGGTGCAGCTTCACCGAACTGGCCGAGCGCGTCGGGCTGAGCGTCTCGGCCGTGCACCAGCGCGTCCGGCGCTTGGAGCAGCGCGGCGCGCTGCAGGGCTACACGGCCAAAGTGGACGGTGAGCAGATCGGGCTGCCGCTGACCGCGTTCATCTCGCTGACGCCGATCGATCCGGCCGCGCCGGACGACTACCCGCAGAGGCTGCAGCACCTGCCGGAGATCGAGTCCTGCTACTCGGTCGCCGGCGACGAGTCCTACATCCTCCAGGTCCGGGTGGCCTCGCCGCTGGGGCTGGAGGAACTGCTGCGCCAGATCCGCGAAGCCGCCAAGGTCTCCACGCGCACCACGGTCGTGCTGTCGACCCCGTTCGAGAACCGGCCGCCCGCTATCTGAGCCGTCAGCGGTGGGCGTCGGACAGCGGGACGGCGTTGAGGTTTCCGCGTTCGTCCGGCAGGCAGGTGGCGCCGGGCTCGGTGGTGGCCATGAACTGGCCGAGGCAGCGGGCCAGCTGGGCGTGACCGGTCGCGTTGGCGTGGAAGGACTCCTGCATCGCGTGCGGTGCGCGCTGCTCGTCCTTCAGCGCCTCCCAGTCGACCGTGAGCCGGGTGAACCACTCGCCGTTCGCGGTCTTCGGATCACCGGTGCACGCCTCGTGGCCCGCGCCCGCGCGGGAGAGATCCAGGAACCGGGCGTTCGCCTCGCGAGCCACCTCGGCCAACCCGGCGGAGAGCTGCGGCACACCGACGTCCCGGATCCACGCGAGGTCGCTGGTCTGGAACGGGCAGCCGGACAGGCCCTGCAGCTCCGGCCGCACCTCCGGCGCGACCGGCGAGGCGTAGGACTGGAGGATCAGCTGGTAGCTGCCGGGCGTGTAGCCGGCGCGGTCCATCGCCGCGCGGATGTCGCCCACCACCGCCAGGGCCTTAGGCTGCATCCGGTCGATGCGCTTCTCCCACAGGCCGTCGTCCAGCCGAGTCGAGCACCCCTCCGGGGCACGGCGCGCCCACGCCTCCACGCACTGGTTGACGACCTCGGAGAAGCCCGGATCGTCGTTCGCGCCGATCTGCACCACCACGTCGGTGATGCGGTAGCGCTGCGCCAACTCCGCCAGCTGCGCCGTCTGCGACTTCTCCACGCCCACGTACTCGGGGTCGGCCCGCAGCGATTCGGTGCGGGCGCCCGAGCAGGCCAGGTTGATCCGCGTCACGTCCGGGGGCAGTCGCAGCTGGTTCACCGGAGCGGCGGTGGAGCGGTGGCACCAGTTGTCGTCCTCGCCGTTGGTGCCCGCGACGTAGTTGCCGCCGCCCTCCCCGGACAGCGTTGAGTCACCGACCGTCACCACGGCGGCCGGTAGTTGCTTGGGCTGCATCGGCAGACCCGGGAGGTACTGATCGCTGATCAACACCACGAGTGCCACCAGGCAGCCCGCGAGCAGGAGGATGAGCGATTTCGACTTGTGCGCCCGCATCACCAGGCAGTCTACGAAGTTGTCGACGACGGCTGATCAGCACCGCCGTGTTGAGCGGCGGTTCCCACGCTCGTGTCGCACGTCATGCGCGGTGGCGGCCTTCGAACGGGGGAGGGCGACGGGATTCGCGAGCCCCCGGGGCTCCTGTGGCCCATTACACGGTGTTGCGACGGTCGCCATCGGCGAGACCGCGCAGGATCCGAGGTTCGCCCGAAATGTTCCGATGCGGGATGGGAGAATTTTCAGCCTCCCGTTCGTTGGACGGGGGAGAAGGCTTTACCACTGGAGGTCCTGGGTGCCCATCCTCGTGCTGCTCCTCGTCGCCGGAGTCGCCGAACTCGCCGTGCTGGTCGCGTTGGGTCAGGCGATCGGGCTGCTGCCCACCATCGGCCTGCTGGTGCTGGCCGCGGTCCTGGGCAGCTGGTTGCTGCGCAGGGAAGGGCGCCGCACCCTGGGCGAGGTCCGCGAGGCGGCCCGGATGCGCAGGCCCGCCGACCGCGAGATCTCCGACGGCATGCTCATCGCCGCCGGTGGGCTGCTGATCGTGCTGCCCGGATTCCTCAGCGACATCGCGGGTCTCCTGCTGCTCCTGCCGCCGACCAGGGCGTTGGTCCGCAAGCGCATGATGCGCGCGGCGGAGAAGCGGGCCAAGCAGATGCAGGACCAGGTGTGGCTGCACCAGCAGCGGTTCAACCGCTCCGGTGGCCGTCCGGGCGACTTCATCGACGGCGAGGTCATCGACGAGGACGACGGTTCCGCGTCTTCCGGGCCCGCCGCGGGCACGCCGATCATCCTGCCGCCGCAGTCGGCGCGCGCAGAACGCCTCGACGAGCCCCCGCAGCGCTGACGCGTTGTGCGAGCGCCGATCGGCCGCGGT
The DNA here is from genome assembly GCF_040677225.1 of Saccharopolyspora sp. NPDC049357. Lineage (NCBI taxonomy): Bacteria > Bacillati > Actinomycetota > Actinomycetes > Pseudonocardiales > Pseudonocardiaceae > Saccharopolyspora > Saccharopolyspora sp. NPDC049357. Next base: position 22,308 of record NZ_JBFAQJ010000006.1, read on the forward strand.
GAGCCTGAGCTTCGCGTTCGCGCTAAGCGCGACAGGTTCAAGGCCGGGTGTTTAGTGCGGGTAAGCTCGTCAGAACGATCGTTGCCGGGGCGGATCGGGGGCTGAGTTCGATCACGGGATCGGGTGCCTTTGAGCCGCCCGGACGAGAGCGAACTGCGCAGTTGAGCCCCCGGAACGCGGAAAGCACGAAGGACATGCCCGAGACCACGTTGTTGCTCGGCGGCCGAATCCACTCGCCCGCCGACGCCGCCGCCACCGCGATGGCCGTCACCGATGGCGTCATCTCGTGGCTCGGCGCCGACGAGGTCGGCCGTGCGCTGCACCCCGATGCAGAGGTCATCGACCTCGAAGGCGCGTTCGTCGCGCCCGCCTTCGTCGACGCCCACGTGCACGCCACCTCCACCGGACTGCTGCTGCGCGGGCTGGACCTGACCGGTTGCGCCTCGCTGACCGAGTTCCTGCACGCGTTGCGCGACCACGTGGCCGAATACCCGGGCGCGCTGGTGTGGGGCCACGGGTGGGACGAGACCTGGTGGCCCGAGCGCCGACCTCCGACACGCGAGGAGATCGACACCGCCTCCGGTGGCGCCCCGGTGTACCTCTCCCGCATCGACGTGCACTCCGCGCTGGTGTCCAACGCACTGGTCAACCTCGCGCCGCTGGCGCGCAGCGCCGAGGGCTGGAGCGACGAAGGGCCGCTGACCCGCGTCGCCCACCACCACGTGCGTCGCGCCGCCCGTGACGCGCTCGGTTCGGGGCAGCGCAAGGAAGCGCAGTTGGCGTTCCTGCAGCAGGCCGCCGCCCGAGGTGTCGCCTGCGTCCACGAATGCGCGGGACCGGACATCTCCGGGGCGGACGATCTGGTCGAACTGCTGGCGCTGTCCGAGCAGGGTGGTGTGCCGGAGGTCGTCGGGTACTGGGGCGAGCTCGGTGCCGTCGAACGCGCTCGCGGCCTCGGTGCTCGGGGCCTGGCCGGTGACCTGTTCGTCGACGGCGCCGTCGGGTCTCGCACCGCCGCGCTGCGCGAGGCCTACACCGACGACCCGAGCACCGCCGGTGTGCTCTACCTCGACGCCGATGCGGTCGCCGAGCACCTGGTGACCTGCACGCGGGCCGGCCTGCAGGCCGGGTTCCACGTCATCGGTGACGCCGGGGTCGCCGAGGTGTGCGCCGGGTTCCGCAAGGCCGCCGAGATCGTCGGCGTGCCCGCGCTGGCGAGCATGCGGCACCGGCTGGAGCACCTGGAGATGATCGACGAGGGCCAGGCCGCCGAGCTCGGTTCCTTCGGCATCGTCGCGTCGGTGCAGCCCGGCTTCGACGCCTCCTGGGGCGGCACCGGCGACATGTACGCCCGCAGGCTCGGGCTTCCCCGGGGCGCTCAGCTGAACCCGTTCTCCCAGCTGGCCGCCAACGGCGTGCTGCTGGCGCTGGGCTCGGACGCACCGGTGACCCCGGTGGACCCGTGGCGTTCGGTGCAGGCGGCGGTCAACCACCGCACCGATGGTTTCGGCATCTCGCCGCGCGCCGCGTTCACCGCCCACACCCGGGGCGGCTGGCGCGCCGCCGGTGTGGACGACGGCGTGACCGGCACGCTGGTGCCCGGTGCGCCCGCCACCTACGCGGTGTGGGACGCCGGTGAGCTCGTGGTGGCAGGGACCGATTCACGCGTCCAGCGCTGGTCGACCGATCCGCGTTCCGGTGTGCCGCCGCTGCCGGACCTCTCGCCGCAGGCGACGATGCCGCGCTGCCTGCGCACGGTCCTGCGCGGTAAGACGATCTTCAAGCACAACCCCGAAGACGACGAACTCGTCTGAGACCGGCGCGTTGATGGAGTTCCCCGATCTCCCGGTCCGCCCGGTCCTGGGTGAGGTCACCTCCGCGCTGACCGGGCACGGCACCGCCGTTCTCGTCGCACCGCCCGGAACCGGCAAGACCACGCTCGTGCCGTTGGCGCTGGCCGAGGCCGGGCTGCGGGTCGTCGTCGCCGAACCGCGCAGGCTCGCCACTCGCGCCGCGGCCGGGAGGATGGCCGAACTCTTGGGCGAGCAGGTGGGCCGGCGCGTCGGCTACTCGGTGCGCGGTGACAGGCGGCGCGGCAAGGACACGGTCGTCGAGGTGGTGACCTCGGGACTGCTGGTGCGTCGCCTGCAGGCCGACCCGGAGCTGTCCGGGGTGGACGTGGTGGTGCTCGACGAGTGCCACGAACGCCACCTGGACGCGGACCTGCTGCTCGCGCTGCTGCTGGACGCCCGCGAAGGGCTGCGTCCGGATCTGAAGGTGCTGGCCACCTCGGCGACGGTGGCCGCCGAGCGGGTGGCCGATCTGCTCGACGGTGCACCGGTGCTGCACGCTCGCGCCCGCACGCACCCGGTTGAGGTGACGCACCTGGCGCCGCGGCGCGGGGAGCGAACCGAGTCGGTGGTCTCCCGCGCGACCCGCGCGGCTCTGTCCGAACAGGATGGTGACGTGCTCGTTTTCCTGCCGGGGGCCGGGGAGATCCGCCGCGTCGCCGAGCAGCTCGCCGACCTGTCCGATGTGGACGTGCTGCCGCTGCACGGCCGGTTGGCGCACGCCCAGCAGGACAGCGCGCTGCGGCGGGGAGAGCGGCGACGAGTCGTGCTGGCCACCGCGGTGGCCGAATCCAGCCTGACCGTGCCGGGGGTGCGCGCCGTGGTCGATTCCGGGCTCGCCCGGGTCTCCCGGATGGACACCCGGCGCGGCTTGTCCGGCCTGGCGACGGTGCGCGTGTCAGCCGCTGTCGCCGAGCAGCGCGCGGGTCGGGCGGGCAGGCAGGGGCCCGGTCTGGTGTACCGCTGCTGGCCGGAGCACGAGCACTCGACGCTTCCCGCCTATCCCGAGCCGGAGATCCGCACCGCCGAGCTCACCCGGCTGGCGCTGGAACTGGCCTGCTGGGGCACTCCCGACGGCTCGGCGCTGGCGTGGTGGGACACGCCTCCGAGCGGGGCCCTGGCTGCCGGTCGTGAGGTGCTGCGGGGGCTCGGGGCGCTCGACGAGACCGGAACCGTCACCGAACGGGGCCGGAAGATGGCCGGGTTCGGCCTGCACCCGCGGCTGGCCAGAGCGCTGCTCGACGGCGCCGACAGCGCGGGCGGCGAACTCGCGGCGGAAGTCGTCGCGCTGCTCGACAACGACAGCCTGACCGGCGAGACCGACGTGGCCGGCGCGCTGTCGACGCTGCGCGGCGGTGGGCCCGGCGCGAAGCGGTGGCGCGAGGAGGCCCGCAGGCTCGCGTCCCAGGTGCCCGGCACACCTCGTCGTGGTGGGGACGAGGCGTTGGTGGTGGCGCTGGCCCAGCCGGAGCGGCTGGCGCGGCGTCGTGGGGAGGACTCGGCCACTTACCTGATGGCCTCGGGCACGGCCGTCGAACTACCGGCGGGCTCCGGGCTGCGCGGCTCGGAATGGCTCGCGGTGGCCGTCGCCGACCGCTCGCCCGGACGTTCCGCCGGGGTCATCCGGCTCGCCGCGAGCGCGGACGAGGAACTCGCCCGCCGCGCCGCGCCGGCACTGCTCAGCAGCGACGACGAGATCGCATGGGTGGACGGGGACGTGCGCGCGGTCCGCGTGGACCGGCTCGGCGCGATCGCGCTGGCGACCCGCCCGCTGCGCGACCCCGATCCGGAGCGGGTCCGCGAGGCGCTGCTCGACGGGCTGCGGGCGGAATCCCTCGGTCTCCTCCGCTGGAGCGACGACGCCCACAGGTTGCGGCAGCGCCTGGCCTTCCTGCACGGGGCTCTCGGCGAGCCCTGGCCGGCCACCGACGACGAATCCCTGCTCGCCGTGGCCGACCAGTGGCTGGAGCCGGAGCTGTCCCAGGCGCGCCGACGTGCGGACCTGCGGCTTCCCGCAGCGGAGGCGCTGCGGCGGCTGATCCCGTGGTGGCAGGCCGGCCGCTTGGACGAGTTGGCTCCCGACCGCATCGAAGTGCCCACCGGATCGCACATCCGGGTCGACTACAGCGCCGAACAACCCGCCTTGCCCGTCAAGCTGCAGGAGGTCTTCGGCTGGCAGCAGGCGCCGCGCATCGCCGACGGCACGGTTCCGGTGGTGCTGCACCTGCTGTCGCCCGCTGGACGCCCGGCCGCGGTCACCGGTGACCTCGAATCGTTCTGGCTGAACGGTTATCCGCGGGTGCGGGCTGAGCTTCGCGGCCGCTACCCGAAGCACCCGTGGCCCGAAGATCCGACCGACGCGACGCCGACGCGCGGCACGAACCGCCGCTGATGAGCTCGTCCGGTAGCTTCCGAGAGGCGAAAACCGTGCTTTGACCGGGCTCGAACGCCGACCTATGTTGGCTCCGCCAGGCCGTTCTCCCCGGGTGACGCTCGGGCGAGACCCGAGGCCGGAACCGCTGCGGAGGGGACGATGTGAGCGAGCACGAAGGCATCGGCAGCTGGATCACCCGTCGCGCCCTGATGACACCGGGCCGCACCGCGGTGGTGTTCGGCGAGCGGTCCCTGACCTACGCGGAGCTGGCGGACCGGGTCGCGCGGGTGGCAGACCGGTTGCGCGTCGCCGGGGTGCGTCCCGGGAGCCGGGTCGCCTACCTCGGCACCAACCACCCCTCGTTCGTCGAGACGATGTTCGCCACCCACCAGCTCGGCGCGATCTTCGTGCCCCTGAACTTCCGGCTCGCGCCACCCGAGATCGCCTACATGCTCGGCGATTCCGGAGCCGAGGTGCTGGTCTACGGCCCCGGATCGCGCGAGGTCGTGCGGTCGATCGCCGACCCGCCGGGCGTGGTCGTCGCGCTGGAGGATCCCGAGCGCGGAGAGCTCGATTACGAGACGTGGCTGAGCGAGGGCGACACCGCACCCGCGGACGTGCCGGTCAGCGGCGATGCGGTCGCGCTGATCCTCTACACCTCCGGCACCACCGGGCACCCCAAGGGGGCCATGCTCAGCCACGCCAACCTGGTGTGGAACGCCTACAACCTGCTGGTGTGCGTGGACATCACCAGCGAGGAGCGAACCCTGGTCAGCGCTCCGCTGTTCCACGTGGCCGCGCTGGACCAGTGCCTGCTGCCGACGCTGCTCAAGGGCGGGTGCGCGGTGATCACGCCGGGTTGGGACGTGGACCGGGCCTTCGACCTGATCGAGCGGCGGCGGATCACCCTGCTGTTCGGCGTGACCACCATGTTCGCCGGGATGGCCGGGTCTCCTCGGTGGGTGGAGGCGGACCTGTCGTCGGTGCGGACGGTGATGACCGGTGGCGCAGCCGTGCCGGATGCGCTCATCCGCACCTTCCAGGAACGCGGCCTGGTGTTCTGCCAGGGCTACGGGATGACCGAAACAGCCCCGGGCGCCACCTTTCTGGAGGCGAGCGAGAGCGCGCGCAAGGTCGGGTCGGCAGGCGTGCCGACCATGTTCACCAGCGTCCGGGTGGTGCGCGACGACGGCAGCGACACGGCACCCGGTGAACCGGGTGAGGTGCTGATCAAGGGGCCCAACGTGAGTCCGGGTTACTGGCGCAAGCCCGAGGCCACCGCGGCATCGCGCACCGATGACGGGTGGTTCCGCTCCGGGGACGTGGCGAAGCTGGACGAAGAAGGCCACCTCTACGTCGTGGACAGGGTCAAGGACATGTTCATCTCCGGTGGCGAGAACGTGTATCCCGCCGAGGTGGAGAACGCGATCTTCGCCCATCCCTCGGTGATCGAGGTGGCGGTGATCGGAGTGCCCGACCCCACGTGGGGAGAGGTCGGGTGCGCGTACGTGGTGTGCGAATCGGGTGGTGAGCCGACGTTGGACGAACTGCGGGAGTTCCTGGCCTCGCGGCTGGCGAAGTACAAGATCCCGCGGGAACTTCGCGTCGTGGACGGATTGCCGAAGACGGGTTCTGGGAAGGTGCAGAAAACACGGCTGCGCTCCTCTCGTTGAGCGGTGTGCGATGAGCGGTGGGACGGTCGTGCTCGCTCGTCCCCGGAGCGGTCCGGGCGTTGGTTTCCCACTGTGAAGTTCTCAAGGAGCAAGTTCATTTCGAACTGGTGTACCCATTGTGCCGTGCGGTCGAACGAAAAAGCGACCGAAAATCGATGCACGATCGGGCGAGTTCGATCGTCACTCCGCGAAACCACTTGAAATGCAGCACCATTGAGTGACCACGATGAACGAATCCACAGGTCGCCAGGGTGTTTCGGCCCCGGGTTGCCGGACGTGGACAGTCATCCGTTATTCCGAACCGGAGCGGGCCGTAGATCGTTAGCATGAGATTCGAAGGATCGGTTCAGCGATCCGCGCACGCTGATCGGTGTCGGGACACCGGCGTTGGCGTCGGCCACCCCCGCGCTGACCTTCACCGGTGTCGCGCTCCTGGCGGTCCTCGCCGGTGCCATCGGCCTGTTCTGGATACCCCGATTCCGGGTGCGCTGCAGCTCGCGGCCGCCGGACGCTGAACGCTCGTGGAGAGGAACTCGTGGAACCGCAGACCCCGGACGGAATCAGCCCCTCCGCGTCCTGGATCGGCAGGTGGACCGACCCGGCCCACCGCATCCGGCGCTCGATCGACTCCGACGAGATCGCCTGGATCGGGCCGGGGGAGTGGCTGGGGCAGACCTTCACCACATCGGGGAGGTTCACCGCGGTCTGCGCTGACCTGGTCCGCGTCGGCGAACCGCGCGGCCGGTGGGAGCTGCGCGACGCCGCGGGCGAGGTCCTGGCGAGCGCGGTGATCGAGGTGGGCGGGCTCCGGTGGGACCGCTTCGCGCACCACCTCGAACTGGCCGAGCCCGCCGCACCGGGGGACTACCAGGTCAGGCTCAGCCTGGAATCCGGGCGGGTCGGCTGGCGGACCCGCACCTCGTCCGCGCCGGCGTTCGAGGACGACGGAGTCTCACCGCTGCCGGTCGAGGGGGTCGCGCTGCGCGACGGAGTCCCCGAACCCGGGACCCGCGCGATCGGGGTGGAGACGGTCCCCGCCGCGAACCCGGTGTTCCGCGCGGTCTTCGACGTTCCCGGCGGTGCGCGCGACGCACGGCTGACCGCGGTGGGGCTGGGCTACGGCGTGTTCCGGCTCAACGGCCATGCGGTGACCGAGGACGTCCTCGAACCAGCCCAGACCGCCTACGACCGCACCGTCCTGCACCGCACCTACGACGTCACGTCCCTGCTGGTGCCCGGTCGGAACGAGCTCACCGCCGAGCTCGGACGAGGCTTCTACGCGGCTCGCGGGGCCAACACCTGGGGCTGGAACCTGGCTCCGTGGCACCGGGAACCGGTGCTGCTCGCGCAACTGGAGTACCGCGATCCCGCCGGGGTCGGCCACGTGATCTCCTCGGGCCCGGACTGGGAGACTGCGGCAGGGCCGACCACCGAGGACCTGCTCTACACGGGCGAAACGGTCGACGCGACCACCGAAACGCGCTGGGAGCGGGCGATCGTCGTACCGCCACCCGGCGGGCGGCTGCGCGAGGCCACCGCGCCACCCGTCCACCGCACCGAAATCCTCAGCTCGCAACGGGAAACGAGCGTCGGCGACACCACCGTCCACGACTTCGGCACCATCCTCACCGGACGGGTGCGCTGCGCGATCAGCGGTGAACCGGGTGCCGAGGTCGTCGTGCGCTACGCCGAGCAGCCGGCCGAGGACGGTTCGGTGCGCTGCAACAACGTCCTGGCCGCTGGTGAAGCCCAGGTCGACCGGTACGTGCTCGGATCAGCACCGGTGATCTGGGAACCGCAGTTCAGCTACAAGGGGTTCCGCTACCTGAGCGTCCAGGTCCGCGGCGACGCGTCGGTCAGCGAGGTGCGCGCTGTTCGGCTGGCCACCACCGTCGAGCGAACCGGGACCTTCGTCTGCGAGGACGAGACGCTGAGCTGGATCGACGCGGCCACCGCGCGCACGTTCCTGAACAACCTGCACGGCGTGCCCACCGACACGCCGGTGTACGAGAAGAACGGCTGGACCGCGGACGCCCACCTGGGCACCGAAGCCGTGCTGCACCACTTCGACCTGCGGGATTCGCTGGTCAAGTGGCTCGACGACCACGTCGACGCGCGCGACGAGGCCGGGGTGGTGCCGATGATCGTGCCCACCCCTGGGTGGGGGCGCGAACCCGATCCGGCGTGGAGCGCCTCGATGGTGCTCATCCCGTGGAACCTCTACTGGGAGCACGGGGACCTGTCCCTGCTGGAGCGCTACGGCGACCCGATCCGCGGTTACACCGACCGGCTGCTGGAGCTGGCGGACTGCGGGCTGTGGCGCGGGGACAGCTGGGGTGACTGGCTCTCACCCGGGCACTGGCACGCGCCCGAGGGACCCGAGCCGACCGCGACGATGATGCTCCACCGCGTCGCCACCCGCACCGCCGAGGTGTGCCACGCGCTGGGCGCGGACGGTGCGGCCGAGCGCTACCGCGATGCCGCGCGCAGCATCGCCGCCGCCTACCACGCGAAGTTCTTCGACGAGCTCAGCGGAACCTACCGCTCGCCAGAGGCCGGGTTCCGGCAGTCGATGAACGTGCTGCCGCTCGCCTTCGGTGCCGTTCCGGCCTACGTCGCCGGAGCCGTGGGCGCCGGTCTCGTCGACGACATCGAGGAGCGCACCCACGGGCACCTCGACTGCGGGGCCGTGGCCGCCAAGCACCTGCTCGGGGCGCTGGCCGACGTGGGCGGCCCCGACCTCGCGGTGACCGTGGCGACCCGGCCCGACCGGCCCGGCTGGGGGATCTGGCACCGGCTGGGGATGGAGACCCTGATGGAGGCGTGGGACGACACCGCTCGCTCGCACAACCACTACTTCCTCGGCGCGGCCTCGGCCTGGATCCAGCAGCGCGTCGGCGGATTGCGCTCCACCAGCCCCGGCTGGCGGACCTTCGACATCGCCCCGGTGCAGGACGAACGCGTCACCTGGGCCGATGTCCGCCACGTCACCCCGCAGGGGCACGCCGGGGTGGCCTGGCGGCGGCGTGATGACAGCTGGGAGTTCGAGGTGGAGGTTCCGGAGGGCAGCGTCGCCACGTTGCGGCTGCCGGGACAGCCGCCCGCCCGGCTGACGGTCGGGCGTCACGGGCTCACCCGGCCGGCCACGCCCGGGGCGGGTCGGTAGGCGGGCAGATGTGGGCGGGCACGCCGGCGACGTCGGTTCGCGGGGACCTGCGGAAGATCGCCCGCAGCAGCGAGACCAGGGAATACCGGGTCAGGTCCCGGGTCCTGCTCGCCACCCACGGCACTCCCTTGATCAGCAGCCACCGGACGTGGTCCAGGCGCGTCACCGGCACACCGCCCGAGCAGGTCAGCGACACCTCCGCGGGCACGGGCACGCCCTGCTCGGCCAGGCCTGCCGCGAAGGCCGCCGCCAGCATCCGGTGCCCCAGTTCGGAGGGGTGCAGTCGGTCCACGCTCCACGCGGCGGGGTGGTAGGCGCCGGGCAACCGGTCCAGGTCCACGATCGCCGCTCCGTGGGCTTCGGCCACCGAGGTGAGGATGCGGTTGAGGGCGTCGATGCGCCGGTTCAGCAACCGCCGCAGCGGCCCGGGCAGCCGGAACACCCTGGCGTGATCGTGGTACCGGATGGTCACCACCGCCGCGCCCGCTGCGACCAGCGAGCACATCACGTGGTTGAGCTGCTGCCACAGCAGCTGGGCGTTGAAGTCCGAGCGCATCGTGTCGTTCATGCCGATCATCACGATCGCCGCGTCCGGTTCCGCGCGCAGCGCGTCGGGCAGCTGGGTGTGCCAGACCTCGGCGACGCGGGCACCGCTGGTGGCCAGGTTGGTGAAGCGGGTGGCCTCGACCGCGTCGGCGAGCAGCGGCGCGAAACCCCGCCACCGGCCGCCCGGAACCGGGTCTCCCATGCCTGCGGCGACGGAGTCGCCGAGGACCGCGAGGCTGCGTACTCGTCGCGAGCCGGGGAGCCCGGTGGTCATCGCGTTGTGCACCTGATCATCGTGAGCCCGGCGGTTCCTCGCGGGGTAAGGCGAGGGTGAAGCCGGAACGACCCTTCGGCGAAAACTCCGGTGGCGCGGGGCCGATGTCCGATTCGTCCGGTCGGTTCAGGTCAGAGCCGCGCGGTGCTCCGTGGTCAGCGGTTCCGCACGGCTTCGGCGAGGTTCAGGACGATGCGTTCGAGGATCGGGCGCGGGGTGGCGAAGTTGAGGCGCGCGTGACCGCGTCCCTCCTCACCGCACGCGGGGCCGTCGGTGAGCACGACGCCCGCGTTCTCGCGGAAGAACTCACCGGGGTGGTCGCCGAGTTCGAGCGCGCGGAAGTCCAGCCACGCCAGGTAGGTGCCCTCGGGGTGCAGGTAGCCGACCTCCGGCAGGTGTTCGGCCAGCAGGGAGGTGATGGCCCGTCGGTTGCCGTCGAGGTAGTCCAGCACCTCGTCGAGCCACGGTTGCCCCGAGTCGTAGGCGGCGGTGTTGGCGATGAGCCCGAGGTTGGAGGCCCCGTCGGTGGCGTGCGCGCCCAACGCGTCCAGCGCGGCCGCGTCGGCGTCGTTGGAGATGATCAGCTGCGCGCACTTCAGGCCCGGCAGGTTCCACGCCTTGGACGCCGAGGTCGCGGTGATCGTGTGGTCGGCGGCGGTGTCCGACAGGGACGCGTACGGGACGTGCCGATGTCCCCGGTAGACCAGCGGGGCGTGGATCTCGTCGGAGAACACCCGGCCGCCATTGCGGTCCACGACCTCGCAGACCGCCGTCAACTCGTCCTGGGTGAACACCCGGCCCAGCGGGTTGTACGGGTTGCACAGGATCAGCAGGTTCCCTCCCGCCTCGAACGCGGCGTCCAGCGCGTCGAGGTCGAACACGAACCCGTCCCCGTCCCGGGCCATCGGAACGGTGATCAGCTCGCGGTCCATCCCGCCGGGGACCTTCAGGAACGGCATGTAGGCCGGCGTGGGCAGGATGACCTTGCTGCGGGGGGCGCTGAAGTGCTCGATGGTGAGCGTCAGCGCGCGGATCACGTCGGGGATCGCGTGCACGCGGTCGGGGGACGGCCGCCAGTCGTGGTGCGCGGCCTGGTACTCGGCGCAGGCCCGGGACATCTCGGCGGCCAGGCGGGGCGGCTGGTAGCCGAAGTTGAGCGAATCGACGCCGGAGTGCAGGGCGTCCAGCACGGCCGGTGCCGTGCCGAAGTCCATCTCCGCGACGAACGCCCCGATCGCGTCGCCGTGCAGCGTCCATTTGAGACCACCCCGCGCGCGCAGGTCATCGATGGTCACGGCGTCGAAAGCGTTGCCCAACACTCATCCTCTCCACAGGTGCTTCTCGAACCAGTGTGAGGCGTAGGGGGCGTCGTTGTAAGCCGGGATTTCGACGTAACCGCGCTTGGCGTACAGCCGACGGGCTTCGACCAGATCGGAGCGCGTGTCCAGCCGGATCGCGTGGTAACCGAGAGCGGTGGCGTGCTCCTCGACCGCGTCGAGCAGCACGCCACCCAGCCCTCGTGCCCGGAGCCCCGGCCGGACGTACATCCGCTTGAGCTCGGCGACGCCGGGCGTCAGCTCGCGGATCCCCGCGCACCCGAGGACGTCCGGTCCCTCGCGGGCGACCAGGAAGACCCCGGTCGGCGGGTGCAACCCGTCGTCGGGGTCCTCGGCGATCGCCTCGTCCACTTCGGCCTCGGTGGCCGGGCGGTCGTAGTAGCGGCTGGCCATCTCGTCGGTGTACTCGCGCAGCAGAGCTCGGACGAGCGGCTCGTCCACCGCCACCGGAACGACCTTCACATCCGTGGACACCCGATCATTGTCACCGCCGTGTCCAGCGAATTCGTCAGCCGAACTCGACGCCGAAGACGTTGAGCAGGCTGTAGATGCCCAGCAGCGTGATGGCGATGCTGCTGACCAGCAGGACGAGGTTGAACCAACGCCCGCCGTGCAGTTCCGGGTCGACCTGGGTCTTGCGCAGGTACCAGGTCGCGATCACCACCGCGGGCAGGAAGATGCCGGTGGCCACGCCGCCGATCTGCACCATCACCACCGGGGAGGAGATCGACAGGTACGTCGCGCCCCACAGGATCGGCAGCACCACGATGAACCCGCGGACCCACTTCTCGCGGGCCACCGGGTTGTTCCAGTCGAGCACGCCGAGCGTGGCGAGCACGTTGGTGTACATCCGCGACCAGCTGGGGATCGACGCCCACAGGGTGGAACCGAGCACCGCGATCGCGCCGATCAGGAAGCCGATGGCCGCCCACTCGCCGATCACGTCGGTGTACATCTGCGACAGGGTGGTGATCATCTCGTTGCCCTCGAGCACCAGGCCCTGCGGGTTGAGCACCGCCGCGCCCATGATGAAGAACGCCAGCGTGCCGACCGTGTAGATGATCCAGGAGACGAAGACGTCCTTGTACATCACGCGGATCCAGCCCTGCGCGCGTGCCTTCCACTCCGGGCTGCCGTCGTTCGGGCCGACCCAGCGGGCGTAGCCCTTCTCCACGCACCAGTAGGTGTAGAAGGTGATCTCGTCAGCGCCGACGCCGGTGATGCCGAACATCGCCACCGCGGCTCCGATGGCGCCTGCCGGGATGGTGAAGGTCAGGCCGCTGAGCACGTCGTCGCCGCCGTAGCTGAACGGCGTGAACGGCAGTCCCAGCGCGATGACCACGGTGGCGATCGAGAACACCACGACCAGTGCGAACGCGCCGCGTTCGATCAGGTTGTAGCTGTTGGAGTACAGCAGCGCGATGCTGCCGGCCACGACGATGACCGTCCACACGCCCAGCGAGGTGGCGCTCAGCGGTTCACCGCCGACCGGGATCAGCATGCTCAGGGCCGAGGCGGTGCCGCCGACGATGCCGCCGATCTGCAGGAACTTCGACAGCGCCATGAGGATCCACAGCACGTTGATCCAGCCGATCCGGCCGATCTTGGGCGGTACCTCGTTGAAACCGGTCAGCGCCGGCTTGCCGGTGAGGATGGTCCAGCGGGCGAGTTCGGCCTGCACGGCGACCTTCACGGCGGTGGACAGGATCACCATCCACAGCAGGACGAATCCCACCTTCGCGCCGAGGGCGGTGGTGGCGATGAGTTCGCCTGATCCGACGATCGAGGCGCTGACGATCAGTCCGGGGCCGAGATAGCGCAGGCTGCCGGCCCATCCGGTGGGCGGCTCCTTGATGCCGTCTGCGGTGAGGAGGTAGGGGTCGGCGTTGGCGCTCGCGACCTTGGTTCCCATCGGGCACTCCCTTGTGCCTAGAGGTGATGCAAGAGGCGGAAGTTTTCACGTGTGTGAAAGTTTTTGTGAGGTTGTGAAAAGCTACCCACGCGAACAAGGCTGGTCAATCGATGTTGCGAGTCGGGAATTTTCCTTCCGCTTGCTCGGTTGATCACCTGGCGGTGCCGCGGTTTTCGACCGCTGCCGGTGTTCGTCCGGAGGGATAGGGTTTTTCGCATGGTGGGTTCATTGCTGGGGACCGAGGTTCAGCGCGTCGAAGATCCGGATCTGCTGCGCGGCCGGGGCACCTACATCGGCAACCTCGGGGTGGAAGGGCTGCTGCACATCGGTTTCGTGCGCTCCCACGTCGCGCACGCCGAGATCGCCGAGATCGACACGTCCGCCGCCGCCGAGGCGCCGGGCATCGTCGGTGCCTACACCGCTGCCGACCTGGACCTCCCGGTGCCGGCGCCGTTCGTGGAGGTGAACCCGAAGGTCGTTCGGCCGCCGCTGGCCACCGACCGGGTGCGCTTCGTCGGAGAACCGGTCGTGGTCATCGTGGGCGAGTCGGCCGCGGCCGTCGCCGACGCGATCGAGCTCGTCGACGTCGACTACCGCGAACTGCCGGTGGTCGCCGACCTGGAACGCGCGTTGGACGACGACGCCGAGCGGCAGTTCCCCGACCTCGGATCGAACATCGCCGCCGGATACCGCGACGGAGCGGGGGACTCGGTGCTCGACGGCGCGGACGTGGTGGTGCGCGCCCGCATCGAGAACCAGCGCGTCGCCGTCGTCCCGCTGGAGGGCAACGCCGTGGCGGTGGAACCGGGCGGGCCCGACGCGGACCATGACATCACCGTGCACGTCTCGACCCAGATGCCGCACGGCGTGCGCGGCGGTCTGGCCAAGGCGTTCGGGTTCGACGCCGACCGCGTGCGGGTGATCTCGCCGCACGTCGGCGGCGGTTTCGGCGGCAAGGCCGGGGCGATCTCCGAGCACGTGGTGGCCGTCGGGCTCGCCCTGGAGCTGGGACGCCCGGTCCGCTGGGTCGAGGGCCGTTCGGAGAACATGCAGGGCATGCCGCACGGACGCGGCCAGGTGCAGTACGCGGAGCTGGGACTGCGCCGCGACGGCTCGATCGTCGGGATGCGCTGCCGGGTCGTCGGGGACTGCGGCGCCTACGCCGGTTTCGGCGGATCGCTGGCGCTGGGCCCCACGCGGACCATGGCGCAGGCCGTCTACGACATCCCGAAGATCAGCTACGACGGCATCGCCTCGCTGACCAACACCACGCCCGTCGGGGCTTTCCGCGGCGCCGGGAGGCCCGAGGCGGCGGCGATGGTGGAGCGGATGATGGACCTCGCCGCCGCGGAACTGGGCGTGGACCCGGTCGCGTTGCGGCGCAAGAACTTCCTGGTGCCGGAGAGCTTCCCCTACAAGACGCTGACCGGGGCCACCTACGACAGCGGCGAGTACGCGGTGCCGTTCGACGAGGCGCTGCGGCTGGCCGGTTACGAGGAGCTTCGCGCCGAGCAGGCCCGCCGCATCGAGGCCGGGGAGCACAGGCTGCTGGGCATCGGCGTCAGCGCCTACGTCGAGATCACCGGTGGGGGTGCCGGTGAGTACGCCGAGGTCGAGGTGCACGCCGACGGCGCCCGCATCCGGGTCGGCACCTCCGCGCACGGACAGGGGCACGCGACGGCGTTCGCGATGATCGTCAACGACACGCTCGGCATCCCGATGGACGAGATCGAGTTCGTGCAGTCCGACACGGCCGAGGTGCCGCGCGGCGGTGGCACCGGCGGGTCCCGCTCGCTGCAGATCGGCGGGAGCGCCGTGCGCGAGGCGGGCACGGAGGTGCTGCGGCGGGCCAAGGAGATCGCGGCCTCGAAGCTGGAGGCCGACGTGGACGACATCGAGGTGACTGACGGCGGTGGCCTGGGCGTGGTCGGCGTGCCGAGCGCGACCGTGGCCTGGGCCGAGCTGGTCGAGGCCGCAGCGCAGGAGGGCGAGCGGCTGGCGGCCAACGTCGACTTCGCCCCGGGCGGGGCGACGTTCCCGTTCGGCGGGCACGTCTCGGTCGTCGAGGTCGACGTGGAGACCGGGCAGGTCACGCCGCTGCGGCACATCGCCGTCGACGACTGCGGCCGGGTCCTCAACCCGATGCTGGTGCGCGGCCAGCAGCACGGCGGCGCCGCGCAGGGCATCGCCCAGGCGCTGTGGGAGGAGGTCACCTTCGACGCCGACGGCAACCCGGAGACCGCGACCCTGGCCGACTACGCGATCCCCTCGGCGGCGGACCTGCCGTCCTTCGAGGTGTCCAACACCGAGACGCTGACACCGCTGAACCCGCTGGGCGCCAAGGGGATCGGCGAGTCGGCGACGGTCGGCTCCACCCCGGCGGTGCAGAACGCGGTGGTGGACGCCGTCAAGCACCTGGGCGTGCGCCACATCGACATGCCGACCACGCCCGAACGCGTGTGGCAGGCCATCCGAGAGGGAGCCGCGGCGACGTACTGGCAGGAGCCGCCGGCGGCCTTCGGGACCCTGCCGGTCCGCGGGGACGACACACCTGACGAAGAGGAAGCGGTCGTCTGAGGCGTGGGTTGAGGCCCGGATTCGAATTTCGCGCGAAATTCGAACGGCGAAGTTCGGACTCGAATTTCGCGCGAAATTCGAATCGCCCTGGGCATGCAGTGCGATGACCACGGAGGTCCTGATGAGCTGGGAACTCGCCGAGGTGTACGAGTCGCCGCACGGGAAGGTGCGGTGGGACAGCTTCGGGGAGGGGGAGACCGTCGTGCTCATGCACGGAACTCCCTTCTCATCCTTCGTGTGGCGGGACGTGGCCAACGCGCTGAGCGCTCGGTACCGGGTGTACCTGTGGGACATGCCCGGCTACGGCAGCTCGGCGAAGTTCGAGGGGCAGGACGTGTCGCTGGCCGCCCAGCAGGAGGTGTTCACCGGGTGGTTGCGGCACTGCGGGCTCAACGAGCCCTCGGTGATCGCCCACGACTTCGGCGGTGCGGTGTCGCTGCGCAGCGCTCTGCTGGACGGGGTGAGGTACCGGCGGCTGGCGCTGCTGGACGCGGTGAGCGTCCGGCCCTGGGGTTCGGAGTTCTTCCGCCTGGTCAACGCCAACGCCGAGGTCTTCGCCGCGCTGCCGCCGCACCTGCACGAGTCGTTGGTGCGCGGTTACCTGGCCACCGCCGCGCACCGCGAGCTGAGGCCCGACGTGGTGGACCGGATGGTGGCGCCGTGGCTCGGCGAGGACGGGCAGCCCGCCTTCTACCGGCAGATCGCCCAGGCCGATGAGCGCTACACCCGCGAGGTCGAGGACCGCTACGGCGATCTGGAGTGCCCGGTGCTCATCGGCTGGGGCGAGCAGGACTCCTGGCTCCCGGCGGATCGGGCCGGGGAGCTGGCGCGGCGCATCCCGCACGCCCGGCTGGAGTGGATCCCACAGGCCGGACACCTCGTGCAGGAGGACAACCCGGCGCGGGTGACCGCGCTGATCATGGAGTTCCTCGCCTCCTGAACGTCCAGCATGCGGGAACCCCGTCTCGGGACGTGGTCGCCGAAGGTTTAGGGTGTCGTTCGTCCGTTCGTGTTAATCAGGAGGTTCGGCGCAATGGCTGTCGGCCACACCCCGCAGGTGCGGGGTTCCGGGGATCCGGGGTCCAAAACCCCACGCAATTCGACCCGACAGGTCGTGCTCGCCAGCCTCGTAGGCACCTCGATCGAGTTCTACGACTTCTACGTCTACGCCACGGCCGCGGTGCTGATCTTCCCGAAGCTGTTCTTCCCCGCGGGTGACGAGACGGCGGCCACGCTGAACTCGCTGGCGACCTTCGGCATCGCCTTCGTCGCCCGGCCGGTGGGTTCGGCGCTGTTCGGCCACTTCGGCGACCGCATCGGCCGCAAGGCGACGCTGGTCGCGTCGCTGCTGACCATGGGCATCTCGACGGTGCTGATCGGTCTGCTGCCCGGTTATGCGCAGATCGGCATCGTGGCGCCGCTGCTGCTGGCGCTGTGCCGGTTCGGGCAGGGCCTGGGCCTGGGCGGTGAGTGGGGTGGCGCGGCGCTGCTGGCCACCGAGAACGCGCCGCCGCGCAAGCGGGCGCTGTTCGGGACGTTCCCGCAGCTGGGCGCGCCGATCGGGTTCTTCTTCGCCAACGGCCTGTTCCTGATCCTCTCCGGCGTCATGTCCGACGCGGCGTTCGCCTCGTGGGGCTGGCGGATCCCGTTCCTGGTGTCGGCGGTGCTGGTGATCGTCGGGCTGTGGGTGCGGCTGAGCCTGAGCGAGACCCCGGCGTTCTCGAAG
The DNA here is from genome assembly GCF_040677225.1 of Saccharopolyspora sp. NPDC049357. Classification (NCBI taxonomy): domain Bacteria; kingdom Bacillati; phylum Actinomycetota; class Actinomycetes; order Pseudonocardiales; family Pseudonocardiaceae; genus Saccharopolyspora; species Saccharopolyspora sp. NPDC049357. The sequence goes on from NZ_JBFAQJ010000006.1 coordinate 39,743, forward strand.
GTGCTGGAGAACAACGAGCGGGCCAAGGTGCCGTTCGTGCAGGTCTTCCGCACCGACTTCAAGGCTCTGGTGCTGGGCACGCTCATCATGCTGGCGACCTACGTGCTGTTCTACCTGATGACGGTGTTCTCGCTGTCCTACGGCACCTCTGCCTCCGGCCTGGGCTACGAGCGCTCGACGTTCCTGGTGATGCTGCTGGTCGGCGTGGTGTTCTTCGGCCTGACGGTGCCGGTGGCCGGGCTGCTGGCCGACCGCTACGGTCGGCGTCCCACGCTGGTGATCACCACCATCGCGATCATCGTGTTCGGCCTGCTCATGGGCCCGTGGTTCGGCACCCACTCGACCACGGCCACGGTGCTGTTCCTGGTGGTCGGCCTCGGTCTGATGGGCATGACCTTCGGCCCGATGGGCGCGCTGCTGCCCGAGCTGTTCCCGACCGCGGTGCGCTACACCGGCGCGTCGGTGTCCTACAACCTGGCCAGCCTGCTGGGCGCCTCGGTCGCGCCCTACATCGCCACCTGGCTGGCCGGTTCCTACGGACTGGGCTGGGTCGGCGTCTACCTGGCGGTGGCCGGCGCGGTCACCCTGCTCGCCCTGCTGGCCAGCCGCGAGACGCGGGACAAGTCGCTGGAAGCGTGAGTTTCGGCTCGTGAGGCCCCGTCCGGATCTTCCGGGCGGGGCCTCGTGCTTGAGGCCCGACCCGAAGACCGGACGCGGAACACCGCCGCAATCGGGGGCCTGATCACCGGAGTAATCCGGGTTTCGCGGCGGGACCAGCGGGTGGCCGGGGTGGCTCGGGGTTACGGGGTGAGGTGGGCGAGGAGGCGGTCGACGAAGGGGGTTTGGGCGGGGTTGAGCTTGGTGCGGGCCGTGTCGGCGTCGCACCAGAGGGCGCGGTCGACCTCCGGGAAGGTCTGGCGGCGGCCGGAGCGGGGTGGCCATTCGAGGTCGAAGGTGTTGCTGCGCAAGGCCTCCACGTCGAAGTCGCCCTCGGCGGCCCACGCCTGGATGACCTTGCCGCTGCGCAGCTTCACCTCGCCCAGGGCGACCAGATCGTGGTCCGGCAGGGCCATGCCGGTCTCCTCGGTGAACTCCCGCAGGGCCGCGGCCTTCGGGTCCTCGCCGGGTTCGTACTCGCCCTTGGGCAGGCTCCAGGCGCCCTCGTCCTTGTTCTTGAAGAACGGACCGCCGGGATGGACGATCAGCAGCTTCGGGCCGTCGAGGCGGTACAGCAGGATTCCGGCGCTTCGCTTGCTCACCGCGACAGTCTCGCGCATCGGCGCGGGACCTGGCGCGAGCGGGCGTTTCCGACGATGCTGACCGGCGTGGAACGGGTGGTGCTGCACATCGATCTCGACCAGTTCATCGTCGCCGTGGAGCTGCTGCGGCATCCTGACCTGGTCGGCAAGCCGGTGCTGGTCGGGGGCTCGGGTGACCCGACCGAACGCGGCGTGGTCGCGGGCGCCTCCTACGAGGCCCGCGCCCAGGGCGTGAAGTCGGGAACGCCGCTGCGCACGGCGGCGGCGCGATGCCCGGAAGCGGTGTTCCTGCCCGCCGACCGCGAGACCTACCTGGCCGCCTCCGCCGACGTGATGACCGCGCTCGGCGAACTGGGCGGAGTCCTGGAGGTCATCGGGTGGGACGAGGCGTTCATGCTCGTCGACACCGAGGACGCCGTCGCCACCGCCCGCTACATCCAGCGCTACGTCCGCGAGCGCACCGCGCTGAACTGCTCGATCGGCATCGGTGACAACAAGCTGCGCGCGAAACTGGCCTCCGGCATGGGAAAACCCGCGGGGGTGTTCCGGCTGGACGTGACCAACTGGGTCGAGGTGATGGCCGACAAGCCCACCGACGCGCTGCAAGGGGTGGGCGCCAAGACCGCCAAGAAGCTCGCCGCCCGGGGCATCGCCACCGTGTCCGAGCTGGCCCGCACGCCGATGGCGGACCTGGCAGGCGAGTTCGGCCCCAACATCGGGCCGTGGCTGGTGGCGCTCGCGCACGGCTACGACTCCACGCCGGTCAGCGACGAGCCGTTCCGCGCCCGCTCGCACGGTCGCGAGGTCACCTTCCAGCGCGACCTGCGCGAGGTCGAGCCGATGCGCGCCGAGATCACCCGCCTGTCCCGCCAGGTCTCCGAGGACCTGGCCGCCGACGACACGCTGGCCCGCCGGGTGGTGGTCAAGGTCCGCGACTCCCGCTTCGCCACCCACACCCACGGCGTCACGCTCGCCGAACCCACCAGGGCCTTCGAGCCCATCGACGTCGCGGCCCAGCAGGCGCTGGACCGCTTCCCGCTGGACCGTCCGGTCCGGCTACTGGGCGTCCGGGCGGAGCTTGTCCGCGAGTAGCGGGGTCAGGCGGAAGTCGACGAGGGTGCGCATGGCCAGCGAGAAGCTGGTGCGCTCCACGCCCGGGGTGTCGAGGACGCGCCCCGCGATGCGGTACAGCTGGTCGGCGTCGGTGGCGACCACGCGCACCAGCAGGTCCGAGTCGCCGGTGAGCCCGAAAACCTCCACCACCTCCGGGATCTCGGCCAGCGCACCGGCCAGCCGGTCGAGGTGCTGCTGGGTGACCTGGACGGTGATGAACGCGGTCAGCGGGTAACCGAGGGTCGCCGGGTCGATGCGGCGTTCGAACGAACCGAGTTTCGGTTCCAGCTTCGCCAACCTCGCCTGAACCGTGTTGCGGGACAGCCCGACTCGCTCGGCCAGCGCGACCACGGTCGCCCGCGGTTCCTCGCGCAGGGCCAGCAGCAGCCGGATGTCGATGTCGTCGAGCGGCTCGGCGGTGGGCAATCTGTTCACCTCGTCGGTCGTTCCGGCCCGGCTCGGTGAGCAGATTGCTCGATTCGCCGACCGGGTCTTGTGCAGTGATTCTTGTCTTGGTGTTCTTCTCAGCGCAATGTGGCAACGCGAGGAGGCGTGATGACGAGCCTGGTACCGGTGCGCACCGAGACGGCGGATCTGCGCGAGGTCGAGCAGCGGGTGCTGTGGCTGGCGACCGCGATGATCGACCACGCCAACAGGGTGCGGCCGAACAACTCCGGGCTCAAGGTCGGCGGGCACCAGGCGTCCTGCGCTTCGATGGTCTCGATCATGACCGCGCTGTACTTCGAACACCTCACCGCCGCCGACCGCGTGTCGGTCAAACCGCACGCCTCGCCGGTGCTGCACGCGATCAACTACCTGCTCGGCTCCCTCGACGAGGAGCACCTGACCACGCTGCGCGAGTACGGCGGGGTGCAGAGCTACCCGAGCCGCACCAAGGACCCCGACCCGGCCGACTACTCCACCGGCTCGGTCGGCATCGGCGCCACCGCGCCGATCTGGGGCGCGGTGGCCCGCCGCTACGTCGACACCCACGGCGGAGGGGCGGGCACCGGACGCCAGTACTCGCTGCTCGGCGACGCCGAGCTCGACGAGGGCGCCTGCTGGGAGGCGATCCTCGACCCGACCGTCGCCGACCTGGGCGAGGTGGTCTGGATCGTCGACCTCAACCGGCAGTCGCTGGACCGCGTCGTGCCCAACATCGCCGCGAACCGGCTGCAGGGCATGTTCACCGCGGCGGGCTGGCAGGTCATCACCCTCAAGTACGGCCAGGTGCTGGAGGAGCTGTTCACACGTCCCGGCGGCGCGGCGCTGCGCGAACGCATCGACGGCATGAGCAATCCCGAGTACCAGCGCCTGCTGCGCTGCACCCCGCAGCAGCTGCGGGAGAGGATTCCCGCCGGCGACAACGCGATCGAGCATCTGCTGTCCGATGTGGACGACGAGACGCTGGCGGTGGCCATCCGCAACCTGGGCGGGCACGACCTGGACGCGCTGGACTCGGCGTTCAAGTCCATCGACGACACCCGGCCCACGGTCATCTTCGCCTACACCATCAAGGGCTACGGCCTGGCGACCGAGGGGCACCCGCAGAACCACGGTTCGCTGCTCGGCGAGGAGCAGATGCGGCAGCTGGCCGGTCAGGTCGGCGCCGACCTCGACGACCCGTGGCACCGATTCGCCGACGACAGCCCGGCCGGGAAGCGCTGCGCGGAAACGGCTTCCCGGTTGAGCCGCCGCGAACGCGCCCGCGTCAAGCCGCCGAAGCTGCCCACCGACATCGGGCGCACGCCGAGCGGGACGACCACGACGCAGGCGGCGCTGGGGCGCACGCTGCTGGACCTGACCCGCGAGTCGCCGGAGGCGGCCGAGCGGATCGTGACGCTGGCTCCCGACGTCAGCTCGACCACCAACCTCGGGGGCTGGCTGAACAAGGTCGGCGTGTGGTCCCCGTCCGAGCGCGTCGACTGGTTCGCCGACGACGCCGAGACCATCCTGCACTGGCGGGAGCGGCCCGCCGGTCAGCACATCGAACTGGGAATCGCCGAGACCAACCTGGTCAGCCTGCTCGGCGAGCTCGGCTCGACCTGGAGCCGGTGGGGCCAGCCGCTGCTGCCGATCGGCGTGGTCTACGACTGCTTCCTGGGGCGCGCGCTGGAGCCGTGGTCGTTCGGCGTGTACGGCGGCGGGCAGTCGATCCTGGTCGGGACGCCGTCCGGGGTGAGCCTGGCGCCCGAGGGCGGGGCGCACCAGTCGGTCGGCACGCCCTCGATCGGGTTGGAGCAGCCCGGCGTGACGAGCTACGAACCCGCGTTCGCCGTCGACACCGAGTGGTGCCTGCTGGAGGCCATGTCGCAGCTCGGCAAGCCCGGTGGGTCCTCGTCCTACCTGCGGTTGTCGACGCGTCCGGTGGATCAGTCGCTGGCGTCGGTGCCCTCCGATCCGGCGGCCCGCGAACGCCGCCGCAGGCAGGTCGTCGGAGGCGCCTACGCGCTGCGGCGCGACCCCGACCCGCAGGTGACGCTGGTGGGCATGGGTGCGCTGATGACCGAGACGCTGGCCGCGGCCGACCGGCTGGCCGACCAGGGGATCGGCGCCGACGTCGTGTGCGTGACCAGCGCGGACCTGCTGTTCCGGGCTCATCGGGGCGATGCGGACCGGGGCGTGCTGGACCAGGTCTTCCCGGCGGATCGGGCGCGTCCGATGGTCACCGTCCTGGATGGACACCCGCACGCGCTGGCGTTCCTGGCCGGTGTCAACCGGATTCAGGCAGTCCACTTGGGCGTGACCGGTTTCGGCCAGTCCGGATCTCTCGAAGACGTCTACCGCCACCACGGTCTCGACACCGGCACCATCATCCGGGCCGCCCTCGACGTGACGCATCGCTGACGTGGGTTCCCTCACTTGGCCAGGAGCGTCCGTCCTGGTTGGGTGATGGGAGTTCCAGGGGCGGAGGTCGTGGTGGGTTCTTTCGAGGTTCGGGCCGAGGCGGGCAGCGTCGTCGACGTGTTCAGCCGGGACACCGCGCCGGTGCTCACCGTGGAGGCCGGGGACGTCGTGACGGTGGAGTCGCTGGATTCCAGCGGGTTCCTGCGGCGCCACGAGGTGCCGGGGGAGCAGCAGCCCGTCATGTTCGCCGAGCGGCGGGGGCATTGCCTGACCGGCCCGGTCGCCGTGCGCGGCGCCAAGCCCGGGATGGTGCTGGTCGTGCACTTCGAGGAGCTCACCCCGGCCGAGTGGGGGTGGACGGCGACCGCGGGCAAGGACGACTGGCTGATGCGCCGGCTGCGCGTGGACGACGCCGAGCGGACCTGGTTGCTGTGGGAGCTCGACGGCCGGACCGCCACCGACCAGCACGGGCACACCGTGCGGCTCGCGCCGTTCCTCGGCGTGGTCGGCATGCCGCCGGAGGAACCCGGTGAGCACTCGACCATCCCGCCGCGCCCCGAAGGCGGTGGCAACATCGACTGCCGCGAGCTCGTCGCCGGATCGACCCTGTACCTGCCGGTCACGGTCCCGGACGCGATGCTGCTGCTCGGCGACGGCCACGCCCGGCAGGGCGACGGCGAGGTCGGGGGCACGGCCATCGAGTGCGGCATGACGACCCGTGTGCGGCTCGATCTGGTCGTGGACCGCCCGGTTCCCGGCATCCACGCCGAAACCCCCTCCGGTCTGGTCACGTTCGGTTTCGACGCCGACCTCAACGAGGCCACCGCCACCGCGTTGAGCGCGATGGTCGACTGGCTGCAGATCGAGCAGGCCCTCGACCGGGGTGCGGCGCTGGCGCTGGCGAGCGCGACGGTCGACATGCGCATCACCCAGATCGCCAACCAGACCTGGGGAGTCCACGCCGTGCTGCCGACCGGCGTCTTGGGGTAGGAGGCCGGGCTCCGTTCGCCCGGCGGTGCGGCACGACTCGTGCACGTCCGGGCGGCGTGCTCGCCGGAAGACGTGTCGGAAACCCGTTGACGGCTAGCGGCTGAGCCTGCTCGTCCTTCAATCGATCTCGGTTGAGCCGTTCGAGTGGTGTTTCCCGGGCTTTCACCTGAACTGAGGTGTTCCACATCCGCTAAACATGAAAGGTTTTCTGATCAGTTCCGGCGCGATCAGAGGACTGGGTATGGCGGACTTGAACAGGCGCGGCTTCATGCTGGCCGCGGGCATCACGGGCATGGCACTGGGCATCGGCTCTGCTTCCGCGAGCGCCCGACCAGCCCGAACGACCTTGGAGGTGGCCGCGCAACCCGAAGCCGGTGAGGGCTACCGGCGGCTGATCGCCGGACCGGGCTGGCCGCAGGTCGTGCGCACCGAACTCGCCGTGGCCGACCCGGGCCGGATCGACCGGCGGGTTCCGATCACCGCGTTCACCCAGTTCACCGACATGCACGTGACCGACGCGCAGAGCCCGGCCCGCTTCGAGTACCTGCACCCGCTGGCCGGTGGGGCTTTCCGGCCGCAGGAGACGCTGGGCGCGCTGGCCGCCGCGCACCTGGTGCAGCGGGTCAACGAGCTGCGCACCGGCCCGGTCACCGGGGCGCCGATGGCCTTCATGATCACCACCGGCGACAGCACCGACAACCACGAGTTCGCCGAGCTCGACTGGTACTTCGCCGTCCTCAACGGAGGGCGGATCGCGCAGAACACCGGCGCCGCCCACTACGAAGGGGTCCAGGACTCGGGCGATCCGCTGTACTGGCACCCCGAGGGCGGCGTCGAGGACCGCTTCCGCGAAGCCGGGTTCCCCGTGCTTCCCGGGCTGCTCACCGACGCGCTCCGGCCCTTCGCCAGTCCCGGTCTGGACATCCCGTGGTACGCGGTGTTCGGCAACCACGACAACAGCGTCATGGGAACCCTCGCCGACCAGGTCATCCCGCGCGTCAACGACTGGTACACCGGCGACCGCAAGATCATCGGGCGCGATGAGCGGGAGGCCGCCGCCGTCGCCCAGATGCTGCACGGCACGCGCGAGGCATCGGGCCAGATGGTGCTCGGTGGCGACACCGTCGTGCGGACGGTGACACCCGACGAGCGGCGGCACCCCTTCACCACCGAGCAGTTCATCACCGCCCACCTCGACGAGGCCAACACCGGGCCGGGCCCGATCGGCCACGGGTTCGACGCCGCGGACCCCAAGCCGTACTACACCTTCCGCATCGCCCCGGGCGTCACCGGAATCGCGATGGACAGCACCAACACCGCCGGTCTGGCCGAGGGCTCGCTCGGGCTGACCCAGTACCGGTGGCTGCAGGACGTGCTGACCCGGGGCAGCTCCACCTACTACGACGAGCTCGGCCGCAAGCAGTCCCGGCACGGCACCGACGAGCTGTTCGTGCTGTTCAGCCATCACACATCGGATACGATGACCGCCCTGTGGCCCGACTTCCGCTCGCCCGGCGAGGCTCGCGTGGGCGGGGATCGCGTGGTCCGGCTGCTCCAGCGGTTCCCCAACGTGCTGACCTGGGTCAACGGCCACACCCACCGCAACACCATCACCCCGCACGCCGCCGACGAGCCCGAACGCGGCTTCTGGGAGATCAACACCGCGTCGCACGTCGACTTCCCGCAGCTGGCCAGGACCATCGAGATCGCCGACAACCGCGACGGCACGTTGTCGCTGTTCACGACCTTGATCGAGGCCGACAGCCCGTATCAGGCCGACTACGACGACCGCTCGCCCGCCGGACTCGCCGCGCTGTACCGGGAGCTGTCGTTCAACGACCCGCACACCGACCTGAGCCAGCTCGGCGCCCACACCGACCGCAACACCGAACTGCTCGTGCCGGGCCGCCTGCCGATCTGATCCGGAAGGCGCGGCGGGCCCCGGTCGACGACCCTGGGAGGGGACGACCGGGGAGGCCGTGATGAACGTCGTGGTGGGAGTCGACGGTTCGGCGGTGGCGCGCAACGCCGCGACCTGGGCGGCGCGCGAGGCGGCGCGGCGCGGCTGCGGTCTGCGGCTCGTCTACGCCGACCCGACAGCACATCCGGGCGAGGAGCGCGTGCGCGCGCAGGTGGCCCACTGGCTCGCCGACGCCGCCGAGCGCGTCGGGTCCGAGCAGCCCGAGGTCGACGTGAGCGCCGCGGCGATCCCGGGGCCCCCCGAGCGGGTGCTCGTCGCCGAGTCCGCGGCCGCCGAACTTCTGGTGGTCGGCGACCGGGGCTTCGGCGGGTTCACCGGCCTGCTGGCGGGCGCGGTCGCGGTCAAGGTCGCCGCGCACGCGCTCGGCTCGGTCGCGGTCGTGCCCGACGTCGGCGATCCGCCGACGTTCCCGGCGGCCGGTCCGGTCGTGGCCGGTGTGGACGACGCCGAATCCGCCGCGCCGGTGCTCGCGCAGGCCTTCCGGCTGGCCGACACGCTCGGCGAACCGCTGCACGTGGTCCACACCTGGGAGATCGTCGGGATCGACCTGAAGTGGCTGCGCAGCAGGCTGCCGAGCGAGGAGGTCGCGGAGCAGGAGCAGCGCTTCCTCGCCGAGGTCATGGCCGGTTGGCGGGAGCGGTTCCCCGGTGTCGAGGTCGAGCGGATCGTGGGGCGCGGTTCCCCGGTGGCGGCGCTGATCAACCACTCGACCGAGGCACAACTGGTGGTCGTGGGCGCGCACGGACGTGGTGGTGTCGCGGGCGCTCACCTGGGCTCGACCAGCCACAAGCTGATCCACCACACACCGGCGCCGCTGCTGATCGTTCGATCGCGGCATTGACTTCGGTGTGACCGAGTTCTCATTCTCAGATGCGCATGTGCTTCCGCACTCGACGAGGAGTGGTTATGAAGACGAAGGCCGCGATCCTGCACGAGCCGGGCAAGGACTGGGAAGTCGAAGAGATCGAACTGGGCGATCCGATCGAGGGCGAAGTGCAGGTGAGGCTCGCGGCCTCTGGCCTGTGCCACTCGGATGAGCACCTGCGGACCGGCGCCACCCCGATGGCGATCTACCCCGCCGTCGGTGGGCACGAGGGTGCGGGTGTGGTCACCAAGGTGGGTGCCGGGGTCACCGGGATCGAGGAAGGCGACCACGTGGTGCTGACCTTCATCCCGGGCTGCGGCAGATGTCGTGCGTGCGCGAAGGGGATGCAGAACCTCTGCGACGCGGGCGCGGGCCTGCTCTCCGGCGAGGCGATCTCCGGTGGTCACCGCATCTCCTACCAGGGCAGACCCGCCGCGCCGATGTGCCTGCTGGGCACCTTCGCGCCGTACGTGACGGTCAACCAGGCGTCGGTGCTCACCATCGAGAAGGACATCCCGCTGGAGAAGGCCGCGCTGCTTGGCTGCGGTGTGTCGACCGGCTGGGGGACCGCCACCGAGATCGGCGAGACGCGCACCGGTGACACGGTGGTCGTCGTGGGGTGCGGCGGCGTCGGCATCAACGCCGTGCAGGGAGCCGCGGCGGCGGGTGCGCGCTACGTCGTGGCGGTGGACCCGGTGGAGTTCAAGCGGACCAAGGCCGAGGAGCTCGGGGCCACGCACTCCTTCGCCTCGATGGCCGAAGCCCACGAAGCGGTCGGGGAGCTGACCTGGGGTCAGCTGGCCGATAGCGTGCTGATCTGCATCGGCGAGACCACCGGTGAGCACCTGCAGCCGGCGTTGTCGATGACCAAGAAGGGCGGTCAGGTCGTGGTCACCGGCATGGGCCGCGCCGACCAGATCGACGCCCAGGTGAGCCTGTTCGAACTCACCCTGCTGCAGAAGCGGTTGCAGGGCGCGATCTTCGGCGGCGTCAGCCCGCGCACCCAGATCCCGCGGCTGCTGGAGCACTACCGCAACGGCACCCTCAAGCTCGACGAGCTGATCACCACCGAGTACAAGCTGGAGGACATCAACACCGGCTACGCCGACATGATGGCGGGCAAGAACCTGCGCGGGCTGATCCGCTACACCGAAGCCGACTACTGAGAAACCTGGTAGTGGTTGTTCTGCTCGGCGGTGCGGGTAGCGGAACCTGAGCGCCTTCGTGGACTCCGTGCGCCGCTCGTCCAATACGCGGTGTCTCGGCGTACTCGCCACGAAGGCGCTCAGAACCCGCCGCGGTGCCAGCGCCTCAGGTGGTGAAAGAGAATGCGGCTTCGCCGCATGGATCGACGACTCACTGAGCGGCGTGCGCGAGCGCGAGTTCGCGCATCGCCGTGTCGAGCAGGGACGAGAGGCTCTGCTCGGGATGATCCAGCCAGTGCTGATACGCCGACAGCGCCACGCCCAGCGTCGCGTGCGCGATGGTCTGCGGGGTCAGCGCGGTTGACGACTGGCCGAGGCGGTGGCCGACGTATTCGGCCACCACCTCGCGCCACGCCTCGAAGCGCAGCGTCGAATGCGCTTGCAGCGCGGGCACTCCCAGGATCAGCCGCATCCGCCTGCGGTGATCGGGGGCCTGCTCGTCCGGGACCCGGTTGAACTCCACCAGGCAGTGCCGCACCGCGTCCATCAGCGGGAGGTCGCCCGGCAGCGCGCGGAACTCGGCGCGCATCCGCTCCAGGCCTGCGTCGAAGTCGCCCCACGGGATGTCGTTCTTCGACGGGAAGTAGTGGAAGAACGTGCGCCGCGCGATGCCCGCGGCGGCCGCGATGTCGGTGACCGTGGTGCGTTCGAAGCCCTGCTCGTCGAAGAGGTCGAAGGCGACCTGTTCCAGTTCCGCTGCGGTGGTGACCTTTCGGCGCCCACCGGATCGCTGTACTCCAGATGTGTCATGCCGCAACGGATCTCGCTCCAGGTCTTGTAAAAATGCACTCGGTGCAAATACCGTGTCGATGGTAGCTCGACACTGTGAGGAGCATCGCATGGCTGACCAGCAGATCGAACAGAGCACCGGAAACGAGCCCGTCGTCGAGGAAGAACTCCTGGTCGAGGAAGTCTCCATCGACGGGATGTGCGGGGTCTACTGATCATGACCGCCGCGGAGTTCGACATCAGCCGCGGCTACCGGTTGAATACGCAGGTCGCGTTGCGCCCCGAACCCTTCGGGGCGCTCGCGTACCACTTCGGCAACCGGAAGCTGTCGTTCCTGAAAGTTCCTGAACTGGTGGAACTCGTGCAGCAGCTCGACGACCACGCCAGCGTCGAAGACGCGCTGGCTGGCATCCCCGAGCCGCGCCGCCCGCAGTTCCGCACGGCACTCGCCTCTCTCGCAGCCTCCGACATGATCCGCCCGCAAGAGTGACGACCGTCCATCGTTCTGCTGGGCGGTGCGGGCCGAATCCCACACCTGAGACGGCGGCTTCGCCGCGTTGAGAAGAACAGTCGCCACCCAATGCCGACGACGAAGTCCCGTTGGAAGTGAGCCTGGATGACCACCACAGCACCGGTTCCCGCGCTTGTCGAGCAGTTCAAGGGCGGACTCGACGCCCCCATCTGCCTGACGTGGGAATGGACCTACGCCTGCAACCTCGCCTGCGAGCACTGCCTGTCCTCCTCCGGGCGGCGGGACCCGAACGAGCTCTCCACCGCCGAGATGAAGGCGGTCATCGACGAGCTGCAACGCATGCAGGTCTTCTACGTCAACGTCGGCGGCGGTGAACCCACCGTGCGACCCGACTTCTGGGAACTCCTCGACTACGCCATCGATCACCAGGTCGGGGTCAAGTTCTCCACCAACGGGCTGCGCATCGACGCCGAACGCGCGCGCCGCCTGGCCGCCACCGACTACGTCGACGTGCAGATCTCCCTCGACGGTGCGACCCGCGAGGTCAACGACGCGGTGCGCGGGCCCGGATCGTTCGACATGGCGATGACCGCGCTGCAGAACCTCTCCGACGCGGGCATGCGCGACTTCAAGATCTCGGTGGTGATGACCAGCCAGAACGTCGACCAGCTCGACGACTTCAAGGTCATCGCCGACGGGTTCGGCGCGCAGCTGCGCATCACCCGGCTGCGGCCGTCCGGGCGCGGCGCCGACGTGTGGGACGAGCTGCACCCCTCCGACGCGCAGCAGCGGCAGATCTACGACTGGCTGGTCGCCCGCGGCGACCAGGTGCTCACCGGTGACTCGTTCTTCCACCTCAACGCGCTGGGATCGACTCCGCTGCCGGGTCTGAACCTGTGCGGCGCGGGCCGGGTGGTGTGCCTGATCGACCCGGTCGGCGACGTCTACGCGTGCCCGTTCGCCATCCACGACGTGTTCAAGGGCGGAAACGTCCGCGACGAGGGCGGTTTCGCGCGCGTGTGGCGGGAATCGGAGCTGTTCAACGATCTCCGTCAACCGCAGTCGGCGGGGGCGTGCGCGTCGTGCGCGCACTACGACTCCTGCCAGGGCGGTTGCATGGCGGCCAAGTTCTTCACCGGGCTGCCGCTGGACGGACCCGACCCCGAGTGCGTGCAGGGGCACGGGCAGTCCGCGCTGTCCATCGTGGACAAGAGCGAGCTGCCGAAGGCGACGCAGGACCACTCGCGCACCTCGCGGCGCAAGGTCGGGCTCGGCATGCCCGCCGTCCCGGCGAAGCCCTGCGACTCGTCTCCGCTGGTGAGCGGGTTGTGAGCCTCGTCGATCCCGTCCGGCTCGGCCGGAGCACCGCACCGTCGCGGGTCCTGTTCGGACCGCACGAGACCAACCTCGGTCGTGATCGGGACATCTCGGACCGGCACGTCGGCTACTACGCGGCGCGCGCCGCCGGTGGAGCCGGTGTGCTGGTCACCGAGATCGCGAGCGCGCACGACTCGGACTGGCCCTACGAACGCGCTCCGCTGGCGTCGAACTGCGGGCCGGGCTGGGCCGCAGTGGCCGAGGCGTGCCGTCCGCACGGGACGGTGGTGCTCGCCGGACTCGGGCACTCCGGGTCGCAGGGCTCCTCGGCGTTCTCGCAGCGCGTGCTGTGGGCACCTTCCCGGGTGCCCGACGTCGCCAGCCGCGAGATGCCGATGGAGCTGGAGCAGGACGAGATCGACGCGCTGGTGGCGGGTTTCGCCTCGGCATCGCGCGAGGTGATGCGCAGCGGACTGCACGGGGTCGAGCTCAACGCCGGCCAGTACTCGCTGCTGCGGCAGTTCCTGTCCGGGCTCACCAACCAGCGCTCCGACGACTACGGCACCGACCGCACCCGCCTGCTGCGCGAGGTCCTCGCAGCGGTCCGCGAGGCCGTCGGGGACGGCGTGCTCGGACTGCGGTTGTCCTGCGACGAGCTCGCCCCGTGGGCCGGCATCACGCCCGAGGCCGCGGTCGGCGTCGTCGAGTCGGTCCGCGACGCGGTCGACTACCTGGCGGTCGTCCGCGGATCGGCGATGGGCACCTCCGCCACCCGCCCCGACCTGCACACCGAGCCCGGCTTCAACATCGATCTCTGCAGGGGGATCCGCGAAGCCGCCGGGGGAACTCCGGTCGTCCTGCAAGGCAGCGTCGTCGAACCGGAACAGGCTCAGCGAGCCCTCGACGACGGCGTGGCCGACCTGGTCGAGATGACCCGAGCGCAGATCGCCGATCCCGACCTCGTCGCCGAGGTCCGCGACGGCACACCGGTCCGCCCCTGCGTGCTGTGCAACCAGAAGTGCAACGTCCGCGACAACCGCAACCCCATCGTCACCTGCATCGTCAACCCGTCCGCAGGCCACGAGACCGACGAACCCCTGATTTCCACTGAAATCCGCAGTCCGTTTTCCACTGAAGTCGGGAACCGGATTTCCACTGAAGTCGGGGGCCGGATTTCCACTGAAGTCGGGAACCGGAGTTCCACTGAAGTTGGGGGCCTGGGTTCCACTGGGGTTCGGGTTGGTTCTGGGGTGGAGCCGGGGTCGGTGTTGGTGGTGGGTGGTGGGCCTGCGGGGTTGGAGGCCGCTCGGGTGTTGGCCCTGCGGGGGTGGAGCGTGGAGGTCGTAGAGCGCGAGGACCGGGTTGGCGGGATGGTGCGCACTGCGGCTGAAGTCGCCGGTCGGGAGCGTTTGTCGCGGTCGGTCGAGTGGTTGGAGGGGGAGGTCCGGCGGCTCGGCGTCCAGGTGCGGCTCGGGGTCGAGGCCGGTCCGGAGGACGTGGCCGGGCGCCAGGTCGTGGTGGCGACCGGATCCGTGCCGGGACCCTGGGGTTTCAAGGTCGACGGGGGTGTGGTGCTCGACGTGGTCGAGGCTCTCAGCGGTGAGACGCCCGAGGGGCCGGTGCTGGTGCACGACCCGGTCGGGGACTTCGTCGGCGTCGGGGTGGCCGAACTGCTGGCGGGCCGGGGCGTGGAGACCGCGATCGTGACGCAGGACCAGGTCGTGGGCACGCAGCTCGCGCTGACCGGCGACCTCGCCGACGCCAACGCGCGCCTGCAGCGGGCCGGGGTGGCGTTGGAGAAGCGGTCCCTGCTGCGCGAGGTGCGGGCCGATCACGTGGTCCTGGAGGACGTCCACACCGCCGAAATCCGGGAACGCCCGGCCACCACCGTCGTCCACTGCGGACACCGGCTGCCGGACCAGCGGCTCGACGGCGTGCGGATCGGCGACTGCGTCGCGCCCCGCACCGCGCACGAGGCGATCCTGGAAGGCCGTCGAGCGGCGGGAGGTTTGCGATGAGCCGCTACCTGTTCTCCCCGCTGCGGCTGGGGCCGGTGACGGTGCGCAACCGCATCGTGTTCTCCGCGCACCTGACCAACTACGCGCGCGACGGCCACCCCACCGAGCAGCACGCCGCCTACTACGCGGCGCGCGCCGAGGGCGGTGCCGGTCTGGTGATCACCGAGGAGCACTCGACCCACCCCACCGACTGGCCGTACGAGAAGCTCATCCACGGCTTCGACCCGTCGGTGATCTCCGGCTACCGGCGCATCACCGAGGCCGTGCACGCCCACGGCACCCCGATCTTCGCGCAGCTCAACCACAACGGCGGACAGGCGTCGTCGATGTACTCGCGGCTGCCGGTGTGGGCGCCCTCGGCGGTGCCCGACCCGATGTTCCGCGAGGTTCCCAAGGCCATCGACACCCGCGAGATCGCCGAGGTCGTCGCCGGGTACGGCACGGTCGCCGCGCACTGCGCCGAGGGCGGGTTCGACGGCGTGGAGTTGCAGTGCTCGCACTCGTCGATCGTGCGCGGCTTCCTGTCCCCGGCCACCAACAAGCGCACTGACGAGTACGGCGGATCGCTGGCCCGCCGGGCCCGCATCCTGCTGGAGATCATCGGCGCCGTCCGCGAATCAATCGGTCCCGACCGCGCGCTGGGCGTGCGGATCTGCGGCGACGAGCTGATCGAGGGCGGCACCACCATCGACGAGGCCGTCGAGGTCGCCAAGATGGTCGAGGCCACCGGCGAGGTCGACTACATCAACACCTCGATCGGCGTGGCCACCTCGACGCTGTACATGATCGAGGCGTCGATGGCGATCCCGCCTGGGTACGCGCTGTTCATCTCCAACGCCATCCGCCAGGCCGTCGACCTGCCGGTCGTCGGCGTCGGCCGCATCAAGGACCCGCTGCAGGCCGAACGCGCGCTGGAGGAGGGCCACTGCGACCTGGTGGGCGTGGTGCGCGGCCAGATCGCCGACGCCGACTTCGCGGCCAAGGCCCGGTCGGGGCACGCCACCGACATCCGGACCTGCCTGTCCTGCAACCAGGAGTGCGTCGGCCGGATGGGCCTCAACCGCTGGCTGGGCTGCATCGAGAACCCGCGCACCGGCAAGGAGTCCACCGCCCTGCCGATGCCGCGCAGGCGCAGCCGCGTGCTGGTGGTCGGTGGTGGCCCGGCCGGCTTGCAGGCCGCGTCCACGGCGGCCGAACGCGGCCACCACGTGACGCTGTTCGAGCGGGCGGCCGAGACCGGCGGGCAGGTCGCGCAGGCGGCGAGCGTGCCGGGACGAGCCGAATTCCTCGACGTCGTGCGGAACCTGCGCGCCGAGTGCCAGCGCCACGGCGTGGACATCAAGACCGGGACCGAGGCCACCGCGCGGCTGCTCCGCGAGGAACGCCCCGACGCGGTCGTGCTGGCCACCGGAGCCCGACCGCAATCACCGTGGTGGGCGGGCGATCTGCCGCGCGTGGTCGACGTGCGCGACGTGCTCGCCGGGGACGCCGCGCCCGAGGGCGACGTGCTGATCGTCGACGAACTCGGCTTCCACCAGGCGGCCTCGGTCGCCGAGCTGCTGGCCGACCGGGGGTGCCGGGTGCAGATCAGCACCCCGGGCATGGTCGTCTGCCAGGACCTCGGCGTCACGCTGGACATGGAGACCTTCAACATCCGCGCGCACGCCAAGGGCATCGGGCAGCGCACCGACGAGGTCGTCATGGCGGCCTCCGCCGACGGCGAGCGGGTGTCGCTGCAGATCCTCAAGCACACCACCGGTGAGACGGGCGAGCACACCTTCGACTGGGTGGTGTGCGCGGTGCACCAGAGCCCGGTCGACGAGTTGTGGCTCGAGCTGCGCGACGCGCCGTTCCCGGTGCACCGCGCGGGCGACTGCCTGGCACCGCGGCGCGCGCACGCGGCCGTGATCGAGGGACATCGAGTGGCGGTGGAACTGTGAACGCGCTGCCCGAGGTGCTGGCCGTGGTCGTCGTCCGCGACGGCGCACTGCCCGGCGGGGCCGACGAGACCGTAGCCGAGGCCGGGGGAGCGGTCCTGCTCGTCGGCACCGGAACCGCCCGCGCCGCCAAGGAACTCCGCACCGCCCGCAGCACGTGGACAGCCGAGACCGCCCAGGTCGGGCCCGGTTCGCTGGCCGCGACGCTGGGGCCGCTGCTCGACGCGGTGCGGGTGGTGCTGCTGCCCGCCTCGCCCGACGGGCGCGACCTCGCGCCCCGGCTGGCGTTCGGCACCGGCAGGCCGCTGCACGCCGGAGCGACCCGCTGCGGCACCGACACCGCCGATCTGTCCAGAGTGGACGACTCCCTGGAGATCCAGGTCCGCTTCACCGGGCCCGTGGTGGTGACGCTGGCATCCGGAGTGCGCGGCGTCGGCCACCCGATCCCGCCACCGGAACCCGTGACCATCGACGTCACACCCGCTGAGGTGCTCGACGCCGAACCGGTCGAGCTCCGCGAACCCGAACCGGAGACGGTCGAGCTCACCGAGGCCGAACGCATCCTCGGCGGCGGAGCCGGTCTGGTGAGGCAAGGCGAGGACGGCACGGCCGTGATGCGCACGCTGACCGAGGTCGCCGCGTGGCTCGGCGCCTCCGCCGGAGCGACCCGGGTGATCACCGACGCCGGGTGGGCCGGGCACGACCGGCAGATCGGCACCACCGGCGTCGTCGTCGACCCCGAGCTCTACGTCGCCCTCGGCATCTCCGGCGCTGCGCAGCACACCGGTGGACTGGGAAGACCCGAGCACGTGGTCAGCATCAACACCGACCCGTCCTGCCCGATGACCGCGATGGCCGACCTCGGCATCATCGCTGACGCCCCCGAAGTCCTGCGCGAACTCGACCGCCGGAGACGAGATGCCTGAAGTCGACGCCGTCGTGGTCGGCGCCGGTCCCGCCGGATCGGCCGCCGCACTGGAGCTTGCCCGAGCCGGGCGCAGCGTCATCCTGCTCGAACGCGGTCCGTTCCCCGGCTCCAAGAACGTCTACGGCGGAGTCGTCTACGGCCGGGTGCTCGACGAGGTGCTGCCCGAGTGGTGGCGCGAAGTGCCGGTGCAGCGCTGGGTGACCCGCCGCAGCACCATGATGCTCACCGATCGCCAGGCGCTCACCGTCGACTTCCGCACCGAGGACTGGGGCAACGCCCCCTACAACGGCATGACGGCCTTTCGCGCCGACTTCGACTCGTGGCTGGCGGGCAAGGCCGTCGACGCCGGAGCGCGGCTGGTCACCTCCACGGTGGCCACCGACGTGATCCGCGAGGACGGCCGGATCGTCGGCGTGCGCACCGACCGCCCCGACGGCGACATCCGGGCGCGCGTGGTCATCGCGGCCGACGGCGTCAACTCGTTCCTCGCCAAGCGGGCCGGACTGCTGCCCGCGACCGACCCCGAGCACCAGACGCTCGGCGTCAAGGAAACCCTGGCGCTGCCGCGGAAAGCCATCGAGGAGCGCTTCGCGGTCACCGGCGACCACGGCGCGGACTTCGAGATCCTCGGCTGCACCGGGAACATCCCCGGCGGCGGTTTCCTCTACACCAACCGCGACACCGTCAGCGTCGGCGTCGTCCTCTCGCTCACCGGGCTCGCCGCCTCGGGCAGGCGCCCGGAGGAGGTGCTCGCCGACCTCAAGGCGCACCCGGCGATCGCCCCCTACCTGCGCGGCGCGGAGCTCAAGGAGTACTCCGCGCATCTCATCCCGGAAGGCGGGTACCGCAGCATGCCGCCGCTGTCCACGCCGGGGATGCTCGTCACCGGTGACGCCGCCGCGATGTGCCTGGCGGCCGGGATCTGGCTGGAGGGGGTCAACTTCGCCATCGGATCCGGTCTCGCCGCCGGGCGCACCGCCGCCGAGTCCATCGAGAACGGCGGCGGGCTCGACGGCTACCGCGAACGGTTGGAGGGCAACTTCGTGCTCGCCGACCACAAGCGGCTGCAACGCGCGCCCGGCCTGGTGCTGTCGGACCGGGTGCAGCAGCAGTACCCGAAACTGCTGTGCGACTTCGCCCAGGGCGTGTTCACCGTCGGCAACCCGGATCCGAAGCCTGGTCTGGGCAAGCTCTTCCGCGCTACCGCCGCCCGTCACGGCGTCCGACTGCGGAAGCTGGCCGCGGACGCGTGGACCGGACTGCGCACCTTCGGCTGAGGAGAAGCGACCATGTACCGAGACATCTCGTTCGACGACCGGATGGACACCGTGGACTTCGACGTCGGCGAGCGGGCGCACATCACCGTCGACACCGAGGTCTGCCGGTCCTGCACCACCAAGGCGTGCGTGGCGGCCTGCCCGGCGAAGCTGTTCGTGCCCACCGGCGACGGCGGCATCCTGTTCAACTACGAGCAGTGCTTCGAGTGCGGCACCTGCTACCAGATCTGCAACAACGCCGGAGCCATCAGCTGGACCTATCCCGACGGCGGTCACGGCGTCGTGTTCCGGAAGAGCTGAGCACATGCGCATCGCCGTGGCACTGAGCCGATCCTGGCAGCGGGTCGAGGTCGACCCGCTCACCGGCGCCCTGGCCGGCGGGCACCGGGGTGAGAGCGCGGCCGAACACGCCGCGCTGGAACACGCGCTGCGGCTCGCCGAGCTCACCGGCGGCCAGGTCCACGCCATCACCGCCGGCCCGGCGGAAGCGGAGGAGGGGCTGCGCGAAGCCCTGGCGGCCGGAGCGGACCGCGCCACCCGCGTCGACGTCAGCACCCCGCTGGACCCGAACGCGCTGGCGCACAACGGATCCACCGCCGCGGCGCTGGCCGCCGCCTTGCCGGAGGTGCCGGACCTGGTGCTCTGCGGCGACCGGTCCTCCGACGGCGGAACCGGCGCGACCCCGGCGTTCCTCGCCGCGCACCTGGGTGCCGCCCAGGCGCTCGGCGCGGTCCACCTCGAACTCGACGGCGACCGGCTGCTGGTCCACCGCCGGCTGGACCGAGGCGCCCGCGAGGTCCTGCGCCTGCCCGGCCCCGCCGTGGTCTCCGTCGAAGGCGGGCTGCGGCTTCGACGCGCCGCGCTGCCCGCCGTGCTGGCGGCGCAGGACGCCGAGATCGAAATCCTGCCGTGGACCCCGGCTCCCACCTGCGCCGACGTCGTCAGCACTCGGCCCCGGCGCCCGCGAGCCCGCGAACACCTCGCGCCCAGCGGGGACAGCGCCCACCACCGGGTGCTGGAGCTGACCGGCGCGCTGGTCGAGCGCACCCCGCCGACCGTCATCGGCCCGCTGAGCGCGGCCGAGGCCGCCGACGAACTGCTGGCCTACCTGCGACGCCACGGATACGGGGCGCGGCCGTGAACCGGGTCGCGATCGTCACCGGAGCCGCCAGGGGAGTGGGGGCCGCGGTCGTGCGGCAACTCGTCGGCGAGGGCTGGCGGGTCGTCGCGCTCGACGTGTGCGCCGACCTGCCCGGCGTGGCCTACCCGCTCGGCACCCGCGATGAACTGCGCCGACTCGCCGACGAGCACCCGGAGTCGGTGCGCGAGGTCGTCGCCGACGTCCGCGACGCCGCCGCACTGGCCGAAGCCGTCCAGGTGGCCGAGGCCGAGTTCGGCGGGCTCGACGCCGCCGTCGCCGCGGCGGCCGTGATGGCCGGTGGGTCGCCGCTGTGGGAGACCACCGACACCGAGCTGGACCTGCTCTTCGACATCGACGTCCGGGGCGTGTCCAACCTGGCCCGCGCCGCGGTCCCGGCGATGCTGCGCCGGCCCGAACCCCGCGCCGGGCGGTTCGTCGCGCTCGCCTCGGCCGCCGCGCACCGGGGCCTGCACCACCTGGCCGGCTACAACGCGGCCAAGCACGCGGTGGTCGGGCTGATCCGCGGACTGGCCACCGACCTGCGCGGAACCGGCATCAACGCCACCGCGGTGTCGCCCGGCTCGACCCGCACCGACATGCTCACCGCCACCGCCGCCTACTACGACCTCGACGACGTGGAGGAGTTCGCCGGGCACCAGGTCGTCGAACGACTGCTGGAACCCGAGGAGGTCGCCGCCGCCGTGTGCTGGCTCTGCGACGAACGCGCCTCGGCGATCACCGGCACCGTCGTCCACGCGGACGGAGGCTTCACGGCGTGAGACTGGTGGCCGATCCGAGCCTGCAGCGCTGGGACGACGGGCGGACCGTCGCCGGCGGATCCCCGTACCGCATCATGCGGCTGACCGCGCGCGGCGGCGAACTCCTCGACGACTGGCTCGCCGGAAAACCCGTGACCAGCGGGAGGTCGCTGGCGCAGCGGCTCGTGCGCACCGGTCTGGTGCACCCCGAGCACGACACGGCGAACCTGGGACCCGATGACGTCACCGTCGTCATCCCCGTCCGCGGCGAGAACCCCACCGCGCTGCTCGCGGCCCTGGAGGGCCTGCGCGTCATCGTCGTCGACGACGGCTCCCCGGCACCGATCCCCGGTGCCGCCGTCCGCCATGACACCGCACGCGGTCCGGCCGCCGCGCGCAACGCCGGACGACGCCTGGTCACGACTCCGCTGGTGGCCTTCCTCGACGCCGACACCCTCCCGCAGCCCGGCTGGCTGGACCCGCTGCTGCGCCACTTCGAAGCACCCGACGTCGCCGCGGTGGCGCCGAGAGTGCGCAGCACACCCGGTGGTTCGGCGCTGGAGCGCTACGAGCGGACCCGCTCACCGCTGGACCTCGGCCCCCAACCCGGACCCGTGCTGCCCGGCAGCCGCATCAGCTACGTGCCCACCGCCGCGCTGCTGATCCGCACCGAAACCCTCGACGAACTCGGGGGTTTCGACGAGACCATGCGCTTCGGCGAGGACGTAGACCTCGTGTGGCGGCTCACCGCCAGCCACCAGGCCCGCTACGAACCCGCCGCGATCGTCGAGCACGCCCCGCGCCCCAGCTGGCCCGCGCTGCTGCGGCAGCGCTACGGCTACGGCTGCTCGGCCGGGCCGCTCGGGCGCCGCCACGGCGAACACGTCGCACCCGTGCGGATCTCGCTGTGGAGCGTGCTGACCTGGCTGCTGATCGCACTGGGCCGACCCGGGGCCGCCCTGGCCGTCACCGGCGCGGCGGCCGTCATGCTCAGCCGCAAGCTCGGCGCCCTCGGCATCCCGGCGACCGAGTCGATCAAGCTCGCCGGGCGCGGGAACCTCGGTGCGGCAAGGCTCCTCGGTGATGCCATCGGACGCTCCTGGGCGCCGCTGGCGATCCCGCCGCTGCTGCTGACCAAGCGCGGACGCGTCGTGCTCGCCCTCGTCGCCGCCCGCAACCTCGCCGAGAAGGGCGAGCTCGACCCGGTCCGGCACGCCCTCGCCCGCGTCGCCGACGACGCCGCCTACGGCTGCGGCGTGCTGCGCGGGGCCCTGCGCGAACGCAGCACGATCGCGCTGCGACCGGTGCTCACCGACCGAGGTGGGCGCAGCAGCGTGCCCGTCAACGGGGACCCGGCGTGAACCTCGGCGACACCACCTGGCCCGAGCTGCGCGAACCCCGGCTGCTCGCCGTCCCCGTCGGCGCCACCGAGCAGCACGGCCCGCACCTGCCGTGCACCGTGGACACCGACATCGCCGGCGCGCTGTGCGAGCGCCTCGCCGAACAGCGGCCCGTCGTCATCGCCCCCGCCGTGGCCTACGGCTCCAGCGGAGAGCACGCCGCGTTCCCCGGAACCCTGTCCATCGGGCAGACCGCCACCGAACTGCTGCTCACCGAGCTCGGCCGCTCGGCCGACGCCTTCGCGGGCGTGGTGCTCGTGTCCTGCCACGGCGGCAACGCCGCACCCGTGCGCAACGCGGTGCGCACGCTGCGCTCCGAAGGCCGCCGGGCGCTGGCCTGGTCGCCGACCGGGCCGGCCGACGACAGCCACGCCGGGCTCACCGAGACCTCGGTGATGCTCGCCCTCCGGCCGCACACCGTGCACCTGGAACGGGCCGAACCCGGCAACACCGCACCGCTGCCGGAGCTGATCGACCGGCTCCGCGACGGCGGCACCGCCGCGGTCAGCGACAACGGCGTCCTCGGTGACCCGCGCGGCGCCAGCGGATCCGAAGGCCGCCGAATCCTTCGCGCCTGGACGGAAAGCCTCGTCGACGCCGTCGACACCTGGGCGTCGACCACCGAGCGCTGACCCGGAGCCGATGGCCCGGCGAAAAGGGCGAAAACGCCCATCTATAGTCGATCACGCGGCCCGCCCGCCAGTGAGCAGGGCGCGGAACACCTTTCTGGAAGGACCCGTTGGGTTGAGCGTGATGAACGACCTCGTCGAACCTGAGTTATCGGAGCCGACACGACGAGGGAACATCCCCGCGCCCCGGTGGCGAGTGGACCGGATCGCCCTGTGGGCGGTGCCGCTGCTGGCGGCCGTGGCCGGACTGGGCTTCGTGCTGGTGAACGTCCACTACAACGGCGGCCACTACATCCCGCCGCTGGACGACACCTACATCCACCTCCAGTACGGCATGCAGATCGGGCAGGGCGAGTTCCTGCGGTACAACGACGGCGACCCGATCAGCACCGGCGCCAGCAGCCTGCTCTACGTGCTGGTGCTGGGTGCGCTGCACTTCCTCGGGATGCACGGCGGTCTGCTGATGCCCGCCGCCGTCCTGTTCGGCGTGGTCTGCCACGCGCTCACCGCCGGTGGCGTGGTGCTGCTGGGCCGCCGCGTCGCCGGCCCGGTCACGGGGGTGTGGGCGGGCGTGCTCGTCGCGCTCAGCGGACCGCTGCTGTGGGGCGCCTCCAGCGGCATGGAGGTCTCGATCACCTCGTTGCTGCTGGTCGCGACGCTGCTGATGCTGGTGCGCGAGGCGCCGAGCGGAGCCTTCAGGTTCACCCCGGTCCTGGTGTCGCTGGCCGCCCTGTGCCGGCTGGAAGCCCTGGTGTTCCTGCTGCTGGTGCCGCCGCTGATGATGGCCCTCAGCGCGCGTCGCGGGCGGAGCCTCGCCGCCCGGATCGCCTCGGTCGCCTGGTGCGCTCTGCCGTTCGCCGTGATCGCCGCGCAGCTGCTGTTCTACCTGGTCACCACCGGGCACTCCTCGCCGAACGGCTCGCAGGCCAAGTCGCACCTGAGCATGCCGAACCTGAGCCTCGGCGAACTCGCGGGCAAGACCGCGGACAACTTCTCGGCGTTCATGGAGATCCTCGCCGGGCTCAACCGGCAGGACTTCGCCTTCCCCGGCGCGCTGCTGCTGGCCGCGCTCGGCGTGGCCGTGCTGGTCCGCGACGGCGGGACGCGGCGGTGGGTCGGCTGGACGATCGGCATCGGAACGCTGCTGGCGCTCGGCGCGATCTCCACGATGGGAACCGCGCTGTGGCAGCAGGTCCGCTACCTGCAGCCGTTCCTGCCGCTGTTCGTGCTCGCCGCCGTCATCGGTCTGGTCGAGGTCGGCAAGCGGCTGCGGCTGGGCGACAAGGCCCCGGTGGCGCTGCTGGCGGTGGCCGGGCTGTTCACGGCCCTGTCGGTGCCGACCTGGGTGCACAACGCGGTGCAGGACTCCGGCGGCATCCGGGAGCGCGTCGTCGCCCTGGCCGCGTGGACCAAGGGCAACCTGCCGGAAGGCGCGCGGTTGGGCGTGCACGACGTCGGCGCCGCCGCCTACCTGGGCGGGCACCCGACGGTGGACCTCGTGGGACTGACGACCAACGGCCTCGCCAAGCCCGCGCTGCACGGCATGGGCGCCCTCTACGAGGAACTGCGCGCGATGTCGCCCGACGACCGCCCCGACTACATCGCCATCTACGACCGCATGCCCAACGGTGTGCAGCTGGAGCACCTCGCCGACGCGGGCGTCCTGGGGGCGCCGGTGCTCTCGCTGCCGGTGATGACGGTGTACAAGGCCGACTGGAGCCTGATCGACACCGGTGACGTGCCGATGCGGCCGTTCCGCGGCACCATCCGCGACCACGTCAACGTCGGGTCGATGACCTCGGAGTCCGACCACGAACACGAGGTGCACACCTCGCGAGCGGGCTTCCAGCCGCTCACCGAGGCACGCACGCTCGAAACCGGTGGGCACGAGGTCGTCGACAGCGCCAGGCACATCGTCGGCGAGGAGGAGTTCACGCTGCGCAACCTGGTTCCCGGGGAGGAGGTCCGGCTCATCGCCCGGCACGACTCCACCGGCCCCAAGCCCGGGCTGTACACGGGAGCGCGGGACGTGCGGGTGTTCGTCGACGGCACCGACCTCGGCAAGCACTGGCTCAAGCCGGAGGCGAAGGGCTGGTCGGAAACCGTCATCACGATCCCGGCGCACCTGGTGACCAGCAGCGAGCTGACCGTCCGCCTGGCCGGGCTGACCTCGTTCGGCCCGTCCCCGGACTACAAGGCGTTCGGGTACTGGGCGGTCCAGTGACACCGTGACCTGGGCCGGGCGCGGTTGACACCCGCGCCCGGCCTTTGTGTACTCGGGGGCGGGGGGATGCGATGACCGACGAGCGGATGGCGGCCGGTGCGCGCACCAGCCTGCCCGCGTGGCCGGAGCGGGTCGAGGCCGATCCGTCGGGCCGGTGGTTCGCGATCCTCGGAATCGGCGACGAGGCGCTGGAGATCACCCGCGGCTGGGCCCGCTCGATCGACCGTCCTGTGTGGACGTTCCAGGCCGGCGACGTCGCGACCGCAGCCGACTCCCTGGCCGCGCAGCTGCGGGAGGCGCGGGTCGGGTGGCGTTTGATGCTGGCCGGACCCGAAGCCGACGTGCTGGCCCTGCGCTCGCAGGCGCTCTCGGCCGGTGCCGTGGACGAGGAGATCCGGTGCCGGATCACCACCCGGGAACGGGTCGTGGTGCACTGCGCGCACTGCGCCGCCGACACCGAGGTGAAGGCGTCGGCGGGGGAGCGCACGGCCTGCGGCGGGTGCGGCCGGCTGCTGCACATCTACTCCCACGTGTCCCGATTCCGGGGTGCCTACCTGGGTTTTTGCGCCGACGTGGAGGCGTTCAGGTGATCCTGCCAGCGCGAGTGCGGCGGTTCCCGTGGCCGCTGGAGGGCGACCGCTACCGCTACAGCGTCAACGTCGAGCCCGCACCGCGCGTCCACCGGACGGCGGCGGGCGAGTGGGGCGGCGCGGTCCTGGACTTCAACGAGGCCTACGAGACCGAACTCGCCGAGCGCGCGGCGATCCTCGGCCGCGACCGGGGTCGGCACGTGGAGCTCGAGCACATGCGAGCGGCGTCCTGGGACGCGCTGCTGCACCTGCTCACCGAAGCCGCCGCCACCGACCCGGCGATGACCCTGACACCGTGCGGCGACCGCGAATTCCACTGGGAGAACGCGAGACTCGGTGTTGCGCGCCGCTTCCGCTTCGGCGACGACGACTCGCTGGGCGAGCCGCCGCTGCGGTTCGCGGCCTCGCAGGTGCCCGACGACATCGTGCTGCTCGACGAACGCGAGGGACGGCTGTTCGCCGATGCCGGGGTGGTGACCTTCGCGTCGAACTGGTCGATCCGGTTCGTGCTCGGGATGTCGTTCACCGAGCTGCACGGCCCCGTCCCGCGCGACTTCGCCGACGGCGCGATCCCGCGCGCCGAGCGGTTCCTGCTCGGCATGCAAGCCGGCGACTGCTACCGGCGGCTGAACTGGAGCTCGACCGTCGGCCACCGGCTGGACGCCTCGCTGGAGACCTACGACGAGTGGGGCGCCGAGCGCGGCCGACTGTCGGACATCGGCGACGACCTGCACCTCCGCGTGGAGGCCCAGCACCTGATCAGGCTGCCGATGTCGGGTTCGATCATGTTCCTGATCCGCACCCACCTGCTGCCGATGCGGGAACTGGTGCTGGTCCCGGCCTGGCGGGAGCAGTTCGCGGCCGTCATCGCCGAACTGCCCGACGAGATGGCCGACTACAAGGGCTACGGCGAGATCCGGCCCGAGCTGCTCGCATGGCTGCGCCGATGAACCGGCTCACCGTCGCCGACACCCGGATCCTCGCCGACGGCGTGCGGGGGATCCGGCTGGTCGGCGAGCTGCGCTCGTACACGCCCGGCAGCCACATCGACGTGCTGTGCGGCACCGACGAGCGGGGACGGCCGCGCTGGAACTCCTACTCGCTCACCGGCGACGGGTTCCGGCCCGAGCACTACGCGATCTCGGTGCGCCTCGGCTCCGGCGGATCGCGCTGGATGCACCGGCTGCGACCGGGTGACGTCGTCGAAACCGGAAACCCTCGAAGCGGTTTCGCACCGGTGCAGACCGCCCGCCACCACCTGCTCGTCGCCGCCGGAATCGGCATCACACCGATCCTCTCGCACTTCCGAGCCGCCGAGACCTGGCAGCGCTCCGCCGAGGTGCACTACATCTCCCGCGACGCCGCCCACGCCGCCGACCTCCCCGGTGCGCACATCACCGGCTCCCGCACCGAGTTCTGGCGCGCCCTCGACCTCACCGACCAGCCCCTGGGCGCGCACCTCTACGTCTGCGGCCCGAAACCGTTCATGGACGAGGTCACCACCCGGGCGCGCGAAGCCGGTTGGCCGCGAACCCGGATCCACGCCGAGCACTTCGGCGCGGAACCGGCCACCGGCGTCCCGTTCACCGCGCACCTGCGCCGAACGGGCACGACCCTCCGCGTCCCGGAGAACCGGACGCTCCTGGACGCCCTCGAATCAGCCGGCGTCGACGTCCGCAGCCGCTGCCGCAAGGGAGTCTGCGGCGAGTGCGTCACCGCCATCACCGCGGGCGATCCGCTCCACCACGACCTCTACCTCTCCGAGGACCAGCGCACCACCTGCATCACCCCGTGCGTCTCCCGGGCACGCGGCACCCTCGAACTCGACCTCTGAGCCACCCACCTCGTCCGTCACCCGCCCAGGTGGTCGGTCCGATTTCAATGGAAATCAGATCCCCGATTTCCATTGAAATCCGGTCACCCACTGGGGCGGAGAAGGGATCGGAATGGGGGTGGGTCAGGGGGTTTTCCAGGCGCTTCGGCGGAGGAGGCGCAGGCCGTTGAGGGCGACGAGGATCGTGGAGCCTTCGTGACCGGCCACGCCGAGGGGGAGCGGGAGGTGGCCGACGAGGTCCCAGGTGGCGAGGACCGCGATGAACGTGCCCGCGATGACCAGGTTGGCCGTGACGACGCGACGGGCTCGCCGGGAGAGGTCGATGACCGCCGGGATCGCGTTGAGGTCGTCGCGGACGATGATCGTGTCGGCGGTCTGCAAGGTGAGGTCGGAGGCCGCGCCGCCCATGGCGACTCCTGCGTGGGCGGTGGCCATGGCCGGGGCGTCGTTGATGCCGTCGCCGACGAACGTCACGCGGTGCCCTGCCGACTGCATCTCGTCGACCTCGTCGAGCTTCTGCTCCGGGAGCAGCCCGGCCCGCACATCGGTGATGCCGACGTGCGCGGCGAGCCGACCCGCCCCGTCCGCCGTGTCGCCGGTGAGCAGAACCGGGTCGCTGGTCAGGCGGCGGGTGGCCGCCACGGCTTCGGGGGCTTCCGGACGCGGCTGGTCGGTGATCGCCAGCAGCCCGATCGGTTCACCGTCGCGCCGCACGAGCACCGGCGTGTGCCCCGGCTGGGCCTCGAACTCCGCAGGGGCGGCACCGATCTCGACGTGGTGCCCCTCGACCCGGGCGGTGACTCCGCGACCGGGCAGCGCGGCGAAGTCGTCGGCCGGAGGCAGAGCCAGCTCCTCCCGTTCGGCGGCGCGCACCACTGCGGTTGCCAGCGGGTGCTCGCTGGGGCGTTCGGCCGCGGCGGCCACGCGCAGCAGCTCGTCGCGGCTCCACGCGGCGTCGAGCACCCGGACCTCGGCGACCTCCGGAGTTCCCCGGGTGAGCGTGCCGGTCTTGTCGAAGGCGACCTTCGTGGTCGTGCCCAGCCGCTCCATCACCACCGCGGACTTGACCAGCACGCCGTGGCGGCCGGCGTTGGCGATCGCGGCGAGCAGCGGCGGCATCGTCGCCAGCACCACCGCGCACGGCGAGGCGACGATCATGAACGTCATCGCTCGCAGCAGTGATTCCCGCAGGTCGGAGCCGAACAGCAGCGGGATCGCGAACAGCGCCACGGTCGCGGCGACCATGCCGATCGAGTACCGCTGCTCGACCTTCTCGATGAACAGCTGGGTGCGTGCCTTCGTCCGCCCGGCCTCCTCGACCAGCGCCGCGATGCGCGCGACCACCGAGTCCTCCGCGCGGCGGCTCACCCACACGCGCAGCGAGCCGGTGCCGTTGAGGGTGCCCGCGAACACCTCGGACCCGGCCGAGACGTCCACCGGCAGCGGCTCCCCGGTGATGGTCGCCTGGTCGACGTCGCTGGCCCCGGACAGCACCGTGCCGTCGGCGGGAACGCGCTCGCCTGGCCGGATGAGCACCTCGTCGCCGACTTCCAGCTCGGCGGCCGGGCGCACCTGCTCGACCCCGCCGGAGGTGACGACCGTGGCGGTGTCGGGGGCGAGGTTCAGCAGCCCGCGCACGGAGTCCTCGGTGCGCGCGGTGGCCAGCGCCTCCAGCGCTCCCGAGGTGGCGAAGATGACGATGAGCAGCGCGCCGTCGGTGATCTCGCCGATGGAGGCCGCGCCGATCGCGGCCAGCACCATCAGCAGGTCGACGTCGAGGGTCTTCTCCCGCAGCGCCTGCAGCCCGGCCAGCCCGGGTTCCCACCCGCCGGTGACGTAGCAGGCCAGGTACAGCGCCCACCAGGACCACGCCGGAGCGCCCGCCAGCTGCAGGCCGAGTCCGGCCAGGAACAGGCCGAGCGCGGCGGCTGCCCAGCGCATCTCGGGCAGCGCGAACAGACGCGTCCGCGCCGGTGGCGCGAGGCGTGGGGGAGCAGTGGTGGACGTGGCCACGGTGGAACCTCCGCAGAGCTGAGCTAGACCCGCACAGCAGAACACATGAACATGCGTTCATGCAAATGCGGGTCTAGACTGCTGCGCATGGGACACGGAGTGGATCGGGAGGCGACCAGACTCGACGCGGAGTCGGCCGCGCACGTGGCGAACACGCTGCAGGCGCTGGCCACGCCGAGCCGACTGCTGATCCTCACCGAACTGCGGCAGGGGCCGCGCCCGGTCACCGAGCTCGCCGAAGCGGTCGGCATGGAGCAGTCCGCGGTGTCCCACCAGCTGCGGCTGCTGCGCAACCTCGGCCTGGTCGTCGGAGCCCGTTCCGGGCGCAGCATCGTCTACAGCCTCTACGACAACCACGTCGCCCAGCTGCTCGACGAGGCCGTCTACCACAGCGAACACCTGCGGCTCGGTCTCCCCGACCGCTCCGGTGCGGTCAGCTGACGCGCAACCCCAGCGAGGCCAGCCGCATCCCGGCCAGCTCCGCGATGACCTCGGCGTCACCCGCGCGCCACGCCGCCGCGGGTTCGGTGCCGACCCGCTTGAGCCGGCGGTGCGGCAGTTCGGTCAGCGCGCGCAGCGCCAGCAGGTCGGGGCCCTGGGCCCGCATCGCCACGGCCTGCCCGGCCGCGCGGGCGTAGCGGATCCGGCGCGGCAACCACACCGCCAGCACCGGGATCAGCGAGAACGCCACGATCACGACCGCGACACCGGTGGCAGCAAGCCCGATCGCCTCCAGCAGTCGCACCCCCGCGTCGATGAGGACGTCCCCGGCCGAGCCGCCCCGCCCCAGCGCGCCGGCGAGGTCGTCGCCGACGAAGGGGACTTCCGAGGCCGTGCCCGCCGCGTCGGCGAAGGTGCTCCGGAGCTCGCCGCCCGCCTCGATCATGCGATGCCCAGGTGCCTGCAGCTCCAGGACCGCGGACTTCGCCAGACCGGCGAGCCAGCAGAAGCCGGCGACCCACGCGATCGCGAGGACGTCGCACAACACCTGTCCTGCCAAGCGGATCGGGCGTTCGGCGTAGAAGCGCATGCGCGCTTCCTACCAGAGCCGCAGTGGTCCGTCGATCATCCACTGTAGACTATTATTAGCCGATCGCGGCATTCCCAATCATTCTCACGCCGACTCCTTGCGCCACATCGAGACGTGCTTGCCGCTGGTGCTGGTGAACGGGCTGCGGTCCCAGTCCGCCCAGCGCTCCACCAGGCGCATTCCCGCCAGCCGGGCCATCAGGTCGAGCTCGGCGGGCCAGACGTAGCGGAACGGCATCGAATCGAGGTCCCACCGGCCGTCGCGCATCCAGAAGTGGTGCGAGATCAGGCCTTGGTTCACCACGTCGTACTCGTCGATGCCGACGTGGTCGGCGCCGAACTCGAAGGGCACGTGGGTCTCGCCGAACGGCAGCTTCTGCAGGTCCGGCACGCCGACCTCGATCACGAAGCGCCCGCCCGGTGGCAGGTGCCGCGCGGCGTTGCGGAAGCAGTCGACCTGCTCGTCCTGCGTGGTGAGGTTGTTGATCGTGTTGAACACCAGGAACACCAGGCCGAACTCGCCGGGAACCCTGGTGCGCGCGAAATCACCTGTCGTGACCCCGATCCGCTCGCTGCCCGGCTTCGCGCGCAGCCGCGCCAGCATCGCCTCGGACAGGTCGATGCCGTGCACCGGTACGCCGCGCGCGCTCAGCGGCAGGGCCACCCGTCCGGTGCCGATGCCGAGCTCCAGCGCGGCATCGGCACCGGCGAGCTCGGCGAGGAACTCCACCGCGGGCCCGAGTACCGCGGGGGAGAACATGCCCGTCTCGTCGGAGTCGTACTCCGCCGCGACTCTCTCGCCGAAATGGTCCACAACCACGCGAGAACCATGACACCGGAGTCCGCGCGGCCGCCACCGATTTTTCGGCGGTCAGCACCCGAGTTACTCGTGCAGCTGCGGCGGCTGGTCGGTGTGCCGGAGCGAGAGCCCGGTGCCCCAGCAGTTGGGGCACAGCCGCTGCGCGGTGACGACCTCGGGTGGGGCGGTCTCCTCGCTGCGCCGCACGTGCACCGCCGAGACCTCGCGCTCGCCGTCGCAGTTCTGGCACCGCTCGCGCGGCAGCTCGCTGGCCGGCACGTTCTGGACCTGCCGCACCACCTGGTGGCGCAGCTCGCGCAGCTGCGGAGGTTCTTCGTCGGGGTCGGCGTGCCTGCCGAGCAGGTCGGTCTCGGCCAGGGCCGCCTCGAAGGTGAGCAGCAGTTGCTCCACCTCGCCGCCGGGGTTCTCCTGCGCGGTCATCGCGGGTCCCGCGGGTGCGCGGCGTCGGTGGGGCTGGAGTGCTGTGTGGTGGGTGTCATGAAGTCATCCGAATTTCTCTGCGGTGCCCTGGATCGGCCGTCGTCCGGGACGGCGGGCAAGCATCGCAGAGCGCGTCTTCGCGGAATAGGAGGGAATTCACATCGGAGAAAACGATCCGGAAACGCGCGAATCACGCCGCGGCAACCTTGTGCGGTTCTGCAAAGGAGAGTTGTGCGAGTGGAACGCAGGTGTTGCCGCTCATTGATCTGACCGCGCCTCACCCCCGTTTTCTGAAAAGGTGTCGTCCGGATTCCGGTTGCGAAACGCCAGGTGAGCAGGCATGGCTGAACTTCTGCGACATGCCCGGATCGGCTCAATCGGATGAGCGAATTCCGCTTGATGTGGTTTCATCGCGGGGCTGGGCGGGATCCCAGGGGGGATTGGGACCCGCCCAGCATTCGGCGAGGACCGGTGAGGGGGAATTACCGGTTTCCTCGCGAGGTAGCGGCGTCGGGGACTTGGGGGCTGCACCGCTACTAACGATCATAGTAGATGTGAATCCTATTGCGGGTCAACGGCCTTGCGGACCGCCTCCGGTCCAAAATGGATCGTATATCGCCAATAAATCCGAACCCCATTCACATAGCGCGCGCGACGTGCGCGTCCAGACGTACGATGTGCCCGGGGAGGAAGGCCGATGCGTTGTCTGGGAGAGCTCGAATCCGCGGTGATGCGGGTGCTGTGGGACTCGGTGGAGCCGATCAAGGTGCGCGAGGTGCTGTCGCGGCTCGACACCGGCCGGTCGCTGGCTTACACGACCGTGCTGACGGTGCTCGACAACCTGCATCGGAAGGGCTGGGTGCAGCGGGACCTGGACGGCCGGGCCTACCTGTACCGGCCGACGCGCACCCGCGAGGAAGCCGCGGCCCGGTCGTTGCACCAGGTGCTCGTCGCCTCGGGCGACCCGGACGTCGTCCTGGCGCACTTCGTCGCCTCGGTCAGCGATGAGCAGGCGGAAACGCTGCGCGCGGCGCTGCGCGAGCGCGAACGGGGCTGATCAGGGCTTGTAGGCGAGGCCGCCGAGGATCAGGCGCTCGACCAGCGAGGGCTCGCGCAAGCGGGGGCCGTCCGGCCACCAGTCGTTGAGCTCGACGAGTCCTGGTTCGACGAGCTCCAGCCCCGCGAAGAGCTCGGCGATCTCCGCGCGCGTGCGGTAGCGGCCGGTGCCCATCGACGACTCGCGCCAGCGCTGCTCCAGCTCCCGGGCCATCCGGTGTCCTTCGGGCAGTTCGTCGCCCGGGTCCCACCAGTGCGAGATCGCCAGGTAGGAGCCCGACGGGAGCGCGTCGACGTAGTGCTTCATGAACGCGGCCGGATCCGCCTCGTCGTCGATGTGGTGCAGCGTCGCGCACTGGATCAGCACGATCGGCCGGGCGAAGTCCAGCTTGGCGACCTGCGGCGCCGCCAGCAGGGCCGCCGGGTCGCGCAGGTCCGAGGTGGCGAAGTGGGTGTGGTCGTTCTCCTCCATCAGCGCCCGCCCGTAGGCGGCCACGGTCGCGTCGTTGTCGACGTAGACCACCGTGGCGTCGGCGTTGTTGCGCTGGGCGACCTCGTGGGTGTTCTCCACGGTCGGCAGGCCGGAACCGATGTCGAGGAACTGGTCGATGCCGACCTCGAACCCCGCCAGGTGCCGCACCACGCGGATCAGCCAGCGGCGGATCGACTTGGCCACCTCGTCGCCCTGCGGCGCGACCGCCTGGATCGTCTCGTAGACCTCCCGGTCGGCCGCGAAGTTGTCCTTGCCGCCCAGGAACATGTCGTAGACGCGCGCGATGCTCGCCTTGCTGGTGTCAATGCCGGCCGCCGTCCCGACGCCGGCGGCCTCGCCTTCGATTCCCATCGGCCCCGAACTCCAGTGGACTCGATCACGTTTCGCCGGAGTGTAGCGGCGTTCGCCACCGCGCGGGACCCGGCGGCCGATTCTGTCCGGACATCCCGCGCGGTGCTCTCCGCTCCCGATTCCGGTGTGGACGAAACCGTTTGTCCGGCAACGGAACTCGACGCGAATCAGGACAGCCGACGGAGCGCTTCCCGGGTCAGGTCGGCGATCGAGGGGTAGCCGTCCACGGCCATGATGAGGTCCGCTTCGGCGAGGAGGCTCCGGAGCACGTGGACGACGCCCGGGGTACCGCCGAGCGCGAGTCCGTAGGCGTAGGGGCGGCCGATTCCCACGGCCGTGGCGCCCAGGGACAGGGCCTTGACGATGTCGGCGCCGCTGCGGACACCGGAGTCGAACAGCACCGGCATGCCGGCGGCCGCGTCGACGACCTCGGGCAGCACCTCCAGGGCCGGAAGGCCACCGTCGGCCTGCCGGCCGCCGTGGGTGGAGCAGTAGATGCCGTCCACGCCGCCGTCCTTGGCGCGGCGGACGTCGTCGGGGTGGCAGATGCCCTTGACGATCAGCGGCAGGTCGGTCAGCGACCGCAACCACGGCAGATCGTTCCAGGTCAGCGGATTTCCGAAGGTGGAGACCCAGCGCATCACCGCGGCACCCGGATCCTCTTCCGGCGTCTTGTCCAGTCCCGCGCGGAAGACCGGATCGCTGTAGTAGTTGCTCAGGCAGTGCCCGCGCAGTTGCGGGAAGTTCGAGGTGGCCAGGTCGCGCGGCCGCCACCCGGGGATCCAGGTGTCCAGGGTGACGACGATGCCCTTGTAGCCCGCGTTCTCGGCCCGGCGCACCAGGCTTTCCGCCAGATCCCGGTCCTTCGGCGTGTAGAGCTGGAAGAAGCCCGGTGTGCCACCGAATTCCCCCGCCACGTCCTCCATCGGGTCCGACGACAGAGTGGAGGCCACCATCGGCACACCGCTCTGCGCCGCCGCGCGGGCAGTGGCCAGGTCGCCGTGCCCGTCCTGCGCGCAGATCCCGAGCACGCCGATCGGCGCCATGAACACCGGTGACGGCAGCTTCAGGCCGAACAGGTCCACTTCGAGGCCGCGCTCGGTGGCTCCGACGAACATGCGCGGGACGAGCCCCCAGCGCTCGAATGCGGTGACGTTCGCGCGCTGCGTGCGCTCCGAACCGGCGCCGCCGTGGACGTAGGACCAGACCGTCGGCGACATGGCCGCTCGCGCGCGTTCCTCCAGCTCCTCGAACTCCATGGGGAGATCGGGCAGCACCCCGCTCAACCCGTTGAGGTAGATCTCCAGCTGGTAGTCGCCGTACGCCATGCCCGCCCCTCCGGTCGTCGAATCCGATCCGGAATCTAACCGACGGGAGCCCACCCGGCGAAGCGCTCGTCGACCTCTTCGGGCCGCAATCCGAAGTCGGCCAGCGAATACCGGTGCGCGGGCTTGGCGTGACCTGCGGTGCTCTCGGAGTGCAGGTTCCGCATCGCTGTTGCCGCGTTCTCGCTCAGCGGTAGTCCGAAATGCCCGTAGATCCGCTCCACCACGCCGATCGGGTCGGCGATGAAGTCCTCGTAGCGCACGTCGAAGAACCGGTCCGGGTCGTGCCGGGCTCGCGCGGCGTTGAACTCCGCCAGCCCGCGCGACCACAGGTCGAGCTGGTCGCGGCCGATCGTGTCGCCGTGGAAGGTCTCCGACCACTCGTGGGTGGCGTGCGCGGCCAGGCTGCACACCGAGGCGATCGCGGTGCGCGGTTCCCGGTGGGTCTGGATCACCAGCGCGTCCGGGTAGGTCTCGAACAGGGCGTCCAGCGCGAACAGGTGGCTCGGGTTCTTCAGCACCCAGCGCCGGTTGTTCTCGGGCAACCCGATCAGCTGCAGGTTGCGCTTGTGCCGGGCGTAGGCCGACGTCCAGTCCTGGCCTTCCAGCCAGCGCGAATAGGTCGGCAGGTGCGCCAGGCACTCGTAGGAGATCGAGCGCATCGACTGCCGCAGCAGCTGCCAGCACTCCTCGACCTGCTCGGCGGACATGTAGTGCACGCCCATGAATTCCGGGTGCTCCACGTGGTGCTGGGTGTAGCCCTGCTGGATTCCCCGGAAGACGGGGTCGTCCTCCCAGGTCGAGCGCGGTGGCCGCGGTTGCGGCACCTCGGTCAGCCACAGCTCCAGCCCCTGGTTGCCCGTGTCGGCGGTCAGCAGCCGGTGCAGCGCCGTGGTGCCGGTGCGCGGCAGCCCGGTGACGAAGATGGGTCGTTCGACGGCCGCCTCGGCGTGCTTCGGGTGCTGCTTCCACGCCGCTTCGCTGAACAGCCGCGCGGTCAACGCACCGCGCAGGAAGGCCCGCTTGACCTTGTTCCCCAACGGCGTCAGGCCCGCATCCCGCTCGTACGACTCCAACAGCACGCCGAGACCGTCGGTGTAGTCGTCGGTTCCGAAGTCGTCCAGCCCGACGAGACGGCTGGCCGAGGCGTGCAGGTCTTCGACGGTGCCGACGTTCTCGCGTCCGATGCTCATCAAACGGCTCCTCAGTGGTGGAATTCGCCGGCGTTGACGTCGAGGCACTGACCGGTGACGATCCGGGCCAGATCGGAGATCAGGAACAGGCCGGCGTCGGCGATTTCGTCCGGTTCCGGGAGTTTCCGCAGGTCGGTGGTGGCGGCGGTCTCTTCGTAGACCTCGTCGCGGGTGATGCCGCGCTGCTCGGCGAGGTGGCCGAGGTACCACTTCAGCGAGTCCGCCCAGATGTAGCCGGGCGCGATCGAGTTGACCCGCACGCCTTTCGGTCCGAGTTCGGTGGCCAGGCTCTGCGCCAGCGACAGCAGGCTGGACTTGGCCATCTTGTAGGCGCCGTAGTTGCGGCGGGAGTGCCGCAGCACCGCCGAGTTCACCATCAGCACCGCGCCCCGGGCCTCGGCCAGCGCCGGGGTGAACAGCCGGGTCAGCCGGAGCGCGGCGATCGAGGTGGTCTCGAAGCCCTGCCGGATCGCTTCCAGGTCGGTGTCGGCGAGGTCGGCCAGCGGCGGGATCGCGAAGGCGTTGTTGATCAGCGCGTCCACCCGGCCGAAGTGCTCCACCGAGCGGTTCGCCAGTGCGGCGCAGTCGTCGGCGTCGGTGATGTCGGTGGGCACCACCAGGGCGCGGCGGCCCAGTGCGGTGACCTC
Organism: Saccharopolyspora sp. NPDC049357; assembly: GCF_040677225.1. Classification (NCBI taxonomy): domain Bacteria; kingdom Bacillati; phylum Actinomycetota; class Actinomycetes; order Pseudonocardiales; family Pseudonocardiaceae; genus Saccharopolyspora; species Saccharopolyspora sp. NPDC049357. The sequence goes on from NZ_JBFAQJ010000006.1 coordinate 76,604, forward strand.
CTCGGCGACTTCCTCGAGCCGCTTCTCGGTGCGCGAGGCCAGCACCACGTCGGCTCCGGCCTGCGCGCTGCGCAGGGCCAGCGACCGGCCCAAACCGGGGCCGATTCCCGAGACGACGACGACCTTGTCGCGCAGCAGTCCGTCCAGCATCGGCCTCACCCCAGCATCCGGTAGTGCACGGCTGCTTGCCGCGCGGCGATTCGCTCCCGCCACTCCTGCGGTGTCACGCGGGAGCGCTCGTGATGCGGAAGTCGTTGCGGCAGTTCGTCGAACCCGACGATCTCCACCTCCGGTCCGTCGTCGGGTCCCAGGTCCCGGGAGAGTCGCTGCCAGCGGATCTGCATGTAGCCGCGCTGATGCCCGGTCAGCTCGATCCAGTTGGCCAGGCCCGGATCGCGCTCGGTGATGACGAACCGAATCTTGCCGTCGGGGTCGGTGCGCGCCTGCTCCGCGGTGAGGCTCGTCTGGTGGTTGATGTAGTCGGTGGAGACGTACCAGGGGCTGCCGAGCTGAAAACCCTGGTAGGGGGCCTCGGACTGGGGAACGGTGACGATCATCGCCTGGTCCTCGGACAGCTCGAAGTGACCGGCCGAGGAGAACTGGGTGGCCAGACCGCCCGGCGTGGAGCGCGGATCGTTCATCGTGTTCACCGGCTGGTTCAGGTAGAACCACTCGGGGAACGCCAGGAAAGTCCGCAACCGGCTCAGCAGGATCTTGCCCGCGACGCCGTAGCGCTTGGTCAGCAGGTCCATCGTGCGCGGCGGGGGAGCGGTTCCCGAGGTGTCCTCGCGGCGGATCCGGATCAGGCCGCGTCGCTCCGCATCCCAGTCGCTGTAGACCTCGCGCACCACCAGCATCGCCGAACCCGGTGCGAGCGTGAAGTAGTTCGGACCGGCGGGGCCGGGGCCGAAGCGCACCTCGAAGTCGCCGTTGTCGTCGATGTCGATCCGCCGGTCGTCGAAGGCGGCGAGGCTGTCGGGCACGTCCACCGGCGAGTAGTCGCCGTTGAGCACCTGGAAGCTCAGATCCGCGGTGCTGCCGCGCTTTCCGGTCACCACGTACTCGGCGTCGTCGCGGATGTAGGAGTGGAAGTACAGCGCGTCCGGGTTGTCCAGGCCCATCTTGGTGTGGGGGCCGGTGGACTGGACGAAGTACGGGAAGTCCCGCTCGTAGGCCCAAGCCAGCATGAGGGAGGCCTGGATGCTTCCCGCGAGGTAGTCGTAACCCTCGATGAGGTCCTGCTCGTCGCGGATGTGCTTGGCGTGCCGGATGACCTCCTCGGCTTCGGAGACGGCATCGGCGAAGGGCTGAGTGAGCATAAGCTCCTCTTGAGAACTCGTTCTAGTGCACTGCGGTCGTCTTGGCTGTCGAGGTTCGGCTGAAGCCCCCGTGCTCCTCAGCTCCAGCGGTTCGCGGTGAGCTTGAAGTTCGGGAGGTCGTCGAAGGTGTGCATCAGCTCGTAGGTGCGGGTGTAGCCGGTCTTGCTGATGCGCCACTGGCCGTCGGACTCGCGGCGGTAGGTGTCCTCGTAGAAGGCCGCGCCCTTGATGAAGGTCTTGAACTCGGTGGCGATGACCGTGTCCTCGAAGCCCCAGATCCCGGTCGCGGTGTCGCCGTCGATGTCGATCTCGGGCTGACCGGCGGAGTGCGTGGTGATGATGCTCGGGCCGAGATTCTCCCGCATGAACTTCAGGATCTCCTCCCGGCTGGTGAGTTCGAGCTTGGAGCCCGTGGCCTCGGTGCCGTACTCGGCCACGGCGTCCTCTGTGAGCGCCTCGGCGAGCACGTGCCAGAGCTTGAGGTCGACCGCGCGCAGGTAGCGGTACTTCAGTCGTTTGATCTCCTCCAGCGCGACGAGGTCCATGACGCCTCCTTGTGTCTTGCGAGGGTTGGCTTCGAGGGGTGGACCCAGCTTTCCGCGCAGCTTGACCGAGCGCAAGAACTTGTTCTACTTTTCTGTGAAACTTGTTCTAGGTTCGGTGCCGATGGAAAGGGCGGGTCCCGGGTGACCACGACCTACGAGCTGACCCACCTGCGCGGCCTGGAAGCCGAGACGGTGCACGTGTTCCGCGAGGTCGCCGCATCCTTCGAGAGGCCCGCGCTGCTGTTCTCCGGCGGCAAGGACTCCGCGGTGATGCTGCACATCGCCACCAAGGCGTTCTGGCCCGCACCGTTGCCGTTCCCGGTTCTGCACATCGACACCGGCCACAACTTCGACGAGGTCATCGACTTCCGCGACCGCACCGTGCGGCGGCTCGGCCTGCGCCTGCTGGTCGGCAGCGTGCAGGACGACATCGACGCCGGCCGCTCCGTCGAGCAGCCCGGAGCCGGCCGCAACCGGCTGCAGACCCAGACCCTGCTGCGCAGCATCGGCGAGCACCGATTCGACGCCGTCTTCGGCGGCGCGCGCCGCGACGAGGAGAAGGCCCGGGCCAAGGAGCGCGTGTTCAGCTTCCGCGACGAGTTCGGCCAGTGGGATCCGCGCAACCAGCGCCCCGAGCTGTGGCACCTCTACAACGGCAGGCACCGCAAGGGCGAGCACATCCGCGTCTTCCCGCTGTCGGACTGGACCGAGCTCGACATCTGGCAGTACGTCCTCGACGAGGGCGTCGAACTCCCGTCGATCTACTACGCCCACCGGCGCACCGTCTTCGAGCGCGACGGCATGCTGCTGGCCACCAACCCGCACCTGACGCCGGCCGAGGACGAGCAGCCCTACGAGGCCACCGTCCGCTTCCGCACCGTGGGCGACACGACCTGCACCGGCTGCGTGCCCTCCACGGCGAGCACCGTGAGCGAGGTCGTCGCCGAGGTCGCCGCTGCCCGCCTCACCGAACGCGGAGCCACGCGCGCCGACGACCGCATCTCAGAAGCAGGAATGGAAGACCGAAAACGAGAGGGCTACTTCTGAATGGGTGTTCGGTGGCTGGGTTGCTCAGCGGTGCGGGTGGCGGAACCTCAGACGCCGTCTGGCTCCGGGATCCGAGACTCGTGCATGCCGATGCACGGCGCTTCGGCTGTCCTCCCCAGAAGACGTCTGAGAACCCGCGGCGGTGCCGGTTGCTCGGGTGGGGCGAGGAGAAACGGCTTCGCCGTTGCAAAGCAAGTAGCGGAAGCACGACCGCACGAGGAGCTTCGATGACGCAGCTGCTTCGGTTGGCCACCGCTGGAAGCGTTGATGACGGCAAATCCACGCTGATCGGGCGCTTGCTGTACGACTCCAAGACGATCCTCAGCGACCAGCTGGAGGCCGTGGAGCGCGCCAGTCACGGGACCGACGGTCCCGACCTCGCGCTGCTCACCGACGGTTTGCGGGCCGAGCGCGAGCAGGGCATCACCATCGATGTCGCGCACCGCTACTTCGCCACGCCCCGGCGCAAGTTCATCATCGCCGACACCCCCGGGCACATCCAGTACACGCGCAACATGGTCACCGGCGCCTCCACCGCAGACCTCGCGCTGGTGCTCGTCGACGCGCGCAAGGGCGTGCTCGAGCAGTCCCGCAGGCACGCGTTCCTGGCCAGCCTGCTCGGGATCCCGCACCTGGTGGTGTGCGTGAACAAGATGGACCTCGTGGGCCACTCGCAGCAGCGGTTCGAGGAGATCCGCGCCGAGTTCGCCTCCTTCGCAATGAAGCTCGACGCCCCGGACCTGACGTTCATCCCGGTCTCGGCGCTGCGCGGCGACAACATCGTGCACCGCAGCGAGAACATGCCCTGGTACGAGGGTACTTCGCTGCTGCACCACCTCGAAGAGGTCCACGTCGCCTCCGACCGCAACCTCATCGACGCGCGGCTGCCGGTGCAGTACGTCATCCGCGACGGCGACTTCCGGGGATATGCGGGAACCGTCGCGGGCGGTGTGCTCAAACCCGGTGACGACGTCGTCGTGCTGCCCTCGGGCTTCACCAGCGGCATCGAGGAGATCTGGGGGCCGGGCGGGGAAGTCGTCGAGGAGGCGTTCACGCCGCAGGCCGTCACCGTGCGGCTCACCGACGACCTCGACGTCTCGCGCGGCGACATGATCTGCCGTCCGCAGAACCGGCCGCACGCGAGCCAGGACGTCGACGCCCTGGTCTGCTGGCTCACCGAGCAGACCGCGCTGGAACCCGGCGGCCGCTACGCCCTCCAGCACACCACGCGCGGCACGCGCGCCCAGGTGCGGCAGCTGGACTACCGGCTCGACATCAACACCCTGCACCGCGACACGAGCGCGACGTCCTTGTCGCTCAACGAGATCGGTCGGATCCGCTTGCGCGCGCAGCAGCCGCTGCTGTTCGACGCCTACCGCCGCAACCGCACGACCGGCAGCTTCATCCTCGTCGACGAGGCCACCAACAACACCGTCGCCGCAGGCATGATCACCGGCCCGGACATCGCCGAGTCCAACGTCAGCTGGGTCTCCACGGCCGTGCGCAGGGAACAGCGCCGGACCCGAGGAGCGACGGTGTGGCTCACCGGGCTGTCGGGATCCGGAAAGTCCAGCGTGGCCGTCGAACTGGAACGTCGGCTGGTCGCGGCGGGAAGGCCGGCCTACCTGCTCGACGGCGACAACCTGCGCCACGGCCTCAACGCCGACCTGGGCTTCAGCGCCGAGGACCGGGCTGAGAACGTGCGCCGCGTCGGCGAGGTGGCGCGGCTGTTCGCCGACTCCGGCGTGGTGTCGATCGTGTCGCTGATCAGTCCCTACCGCGCCGACCGCGACCGGGCGCGGCAGGTGCACCAGGACGCGGAGCTGACCTTCGTGGAGGTCTTCGTCGACACCCCGATCGAGATGTGCGAGGCGCGCGACCCCAAGGGCCTCTACGCGCGGGCGCGGGCGGGGGAGATCACCGGTTTCACCGGCGTCGACGACGTCTACGAGTCCCCGCAGAACCCCGACCTGGTGCTGCGGCCGGAAATGGGCGATCCCGGTGTGATGGCCTCGATGATCGTGAACCTGCTGGACTGACGACGAAGCCCTCGAAGCCGTGAGGTCCTTTTGACGCCGATCTCGCCGGCGCGTTACAACGCGGAAATCACGGATGCGGAAACTGCCAGCCAGACCGGGAACAGACCTCCCCACGGTACCTGGTTCCCCTTCCGGCTTCGAGGAGTTCCCTTGTCCTACGTGAGTCCGCCCGAGTTCGTCACCAAGATGATCGACGCGGGCGAGTCCAAGATCTTCATGTCGACCCGGGACACCGTGATCCGCGCGTACATGGCCGGTGCGATCCTGGCGCTGGCCGCCGCTTTCGCGGTGAGCGTCACCGTCGAGACCGGTGTCCCGCTGATCGGAGCGCTGCTGTTCCCGGTCGGCTTCTGCCTGCTCTACCTGCTGGGGTTCGACCTGCTCACCGGCGTTTTCACGCTCGCCCCGCTGGCGTGGCTGGACAAGCGGCCCGGGGTGAAGATCAGCGGTGTCCTGCGCAACTGGTGCCTGGTGTTCCTCGGCAACTTCGCCGGTGCGCTGACCGTGGCGGTGCTGATGTCGATCATCGTCACCTACGCGTTCACCGTCGATCCGAACGCCATCGGGCAGAAGCTCGGTTCGATCGGGGAGAGCCGGACCGTCGGCTACGCCGAGCACGGCGCCGCAGGCATGCTGACGCTGTTCGTGCGCGGCGTGCTGTGCAACTGGATGGTCTCCACCGGGGTCGTGGCGGCGATGATGTCGAGGTCGGTGTCCGGCAAGGTGATCGGCATGTGGATGCCGATCCTGGTGTTCTTCTACATGGGGTTCGAGCACTCGGTCGTCAACATGTACCTGTTCCCGAGCGGTCTGATGCTCGGCGGCGACTTCTCCATCGCCGACTACCTCATCTGGAACGAGATTCCCACGGTGGTCGGAAATCTCGTCGGTGGTGTCGTCTTCGTCGGTCTGGCCCTCTACGCCACCCACGGCCGCACCAAGGCTCCCCGCAAGATCCAGCAGGCCCCGGCCGAAACCCCGGCCCCCGTCGGCTGACCTCCTGAGCGCGCGACGAGGCCCCCTCCGGCGCGGAGGGGGCCTCGTCGCGATTAATCAGAACTCGATCTGGTTCCGGTACCCCTTCGCCAGCTCCTGCAGGCGGGCCACGGTGTCGTGGCGCTCCAGCGCGGCTCCGCGCAGCCGGTCCCAGGCGTCGTTGAACAGGTTGAAGTCGTCCTCGTCGTCCAGGTAGAGCCCGCCTGCGACGTGCTCGACGAAGACGAAGTCCTTGGTGCCGTCGGCGAACCGCATGATCGTGAAGTCGTTGGGCACGTACGGCAGCCGCACGTCGAACGGCAGGATGTGCACGTACGCCTTCGGGTACCGCGTCTGCAGGTCCAGCAGGTGCTCGACCTGGTCCAGCGCGACCGACGGGTTCGGCCCGCCCGGCATCCGGTGGAACGCGGCTTCGCTGAGCACGAAGCGGTAGTAGGGCGGGCGCGGCAGGTCGAAGACCCGCCTGCGGTCCAGCCGGTTCCGCACCAGCGCGGTGACGTCGGTGGCGCGGTCCTCGGAGAACTGGGTGAGCATGTAGTGCTCGGACTGCAGCGGGCCCGGGATGCGCTCGCCGTGCCAGCTGAGGATCTCCGTGGCGGCCGGTTCGAGGTCGGTGAAGGTGCGGAACCACTGCGGCACCGCCGAGCGGTAGCCGGCCCACTGGCCGCGCTGCCCGGAGCTGGACTGCGCGAGGTCCAGCATCAGATCGGCTTCGGCCTTGCCGGAGTTGAACGACTCCAGCATCTTCTGCAGCTCGGCCTTCTTGACCGCGACCGTGCCCGACTCGATCTTGTTGATCTTGCCTTGGCTGCATCCGAGCAGCTCGGCGACGTCCTGCTGGGTCATGCCCGCGGTCTGCCGCGCGCGGCGAATCTCGTTTCCGAGCTGCCTGCGTCGCGAAGTTACCGTGCTCGGCACCAGATCTCCGCTCGTATGCTCTGCCGTCACCACGTCTGACAAGCGCAAACGCTTCTGTCAAGAACAACACTGTAATGCACTCGGACGTGGATGCCCGGCGAACGGGTCACCGCCGGTGATCCGCGCCGACGGTGATTAATCAGTAAGCGGCTGTGAGCTGCGAAGATCTAGTCGATGTCGAAGGTTCCGGCTCTCATGTCGGTCAGAAACCGGCTCCAGCTGCTCGTGTCGAAGTTGAGCAGGACGTCGCCGGTGAGGCGTTTGCTGTCGCGGACCCCGACACGCCCGGGGGCTGTCAAGTTCACCTCGACGCAGTTTCCCCCGTTCGGCCCGCAGGCGGACGCAGAAGCCCAGCCCGTGGCGCTGAAGGCGGGACTCGTCGCGGTCGGTTTCGGGTGAAGCATCGCGGTGCATCCCTTCCGAATCTCTCGACTCCGTGGCGCGGATGTGCTTACGATTAATCGTAGACGATCCGGGGAGGGATCATGCCACTCAACTTGACCGGGAGCACCCGGGGGGCGCGGGTAGAGCAGTCCGGAGCGGAGTGCTTCTGGGTCCTGCATACCGCCGCACGTGTGACAGTTCGGCAGGCTCACGCGATTTCGCGGCGGGATTGGCAGGCCGGTGTCGCGCGTGCGACGTGCGGACTCCCCCTGGGTCATGACACAATCGGGAATATTCCTTCGGGTGGGGTCCTACCGTGTGGCCGATGCTTGGCGGCGACCGCAGGCATCGTCGGTCTGGAATCCATCTGAACAGCTGATTATCCGGATCGTGGTCGACCGGCCACCCGGTTCGCGATCGGCAAGACGCCACCACGCGGTGGGACACGGCAGCGAAGGAGAGTGTGCGGATGCATCCGTTCCATTGGGTTCCGGCCCTCGGGGAGCGTCACGCGAGCACCGACCCCCGGCCGTCAGGGGGATACCCGGCGGGAAGCGCCATCACGACGCTCTGCGACCGCGAGATGCGTGCCGAGGTGGGGGAGATGGCGTGGCTGTGGAACACCTGCCCTGCGTGCAACGCCGAAGCGCACCGCATGGTCGGCGGAGTCCGGCAGGCAGCGGCGGTCTAGAGGTCTTCGAGGAACGGGCTGCGCGGTGCGAGCCGAGTCCCGCACCCGGAGCAGTCCTGGAGAGGATCAGCCCTGGGCCTCTTTCGAGGCGCCACCTTCCAGGGCCACCAGTGCCGTCCGGTTTCGCGGGATCCGGTCGGAGACATCGGTGAGCGGCTGATACCTGGAAGTTCCCGCGCGAGTGGACTTGGCCCGGTACATGGCCTGGTCCGCGGCGGTGACGAGCTGGTGCATCCGGTGCGCCGGCAGCACCGCGACCCCCGCGCTGGCCGTGCAGCGGATCGGCATCTCCGACATGACCTCCGCCGAGGCGATGTCAGCGCAGAGCTCGGCGGCCAGCGCATCCGCGTCCTGCGGTTCCTCACCGCTGAGCAGCACCACGAACTCGTCCCCACCGAGCCGGGCCGCGCACGCCGCGTGCCCGGCTTTTTCGTGGATCCGGTGGGCCACCGCGACCAGAACGCTGTCGCCGAAGTCGTGGCCGTAGAGGTCGTTGGTCTCCTTCAGCCCGTCCAGGTCCAGCAGGATCATGGCGAGGTGATCGCTCGGGCGAGTGCTGGCCCGCTGGTGGTCCAGCGCGCGCTGGAGCCCTGCGCGGTTGGCCAAGCCGGTGAGCGGATCGGTGTGCGCGGCGCGATCGGCCACCGCGAGCCGCTTTTCGAGCTCGCGACGTTTGCGGCGGGAGTCGAGCAGCGCCGCCGAGAGGATCGCGCAGAGGGCTAACGCGCAGACCGCGACGAGCACGCTCATCGCGTCGCCCGATCCTGGGTCGAAGCCGGGCAAATCTGATGTACGCGGCGAACCGTCCCTCGCCGCGATAACCGGATCATCCCTCGGCCCCCTCCCGCGCGCGCCGGGGCCATTTGCCGGGCACCGGATTCCCGCTGACGGATCAAGATCGACGATCGATCTGCTGCTGCTACTGTCCCGGACTGACCTTGCAGATGCAAGAACGTTTGCAAGAACACCTGCAAGCACGGACGTGATTTCGCCCGAATGTTGGAGGCATCCATGCCGGAGTCCGCAGTGCCGGAGGCTCCGCGGTGGGCAGACCTGAGCTGGCGGTCTGACCTGCGCTGGCGCAAGAGCGCGCACAGCAACCCGAGTGGGAACTGCGTCGAGGTGGCCGAGTTGGAGCGCGGCCGGGTGGCCGTGCGCAACTCCCGCTTCGCGGAGGGGCCAGTGCTGGTCTACACGCGAGAAGAAATCGCCGCTTTTCTCGAAGGGGTTAAAGAAGGCGACTTCGATGATCTAATCTGCTGACTGGCTTTGGCGGCGATCGGACGCCGCATTGCTCCCGATGGGGGTATCGACACGATGAGCATCGAGCCGGAGAGACAGGGCAAGCAGCAGGGCGGGTCCACCGCTGGGCCCACCGTGCTGCGCATCGCGCTGGGCGGACAGCTTCGACGCCTGCGCGAGCAGCGCGGGATCAGCCGCGAGGCCGCCGGTGATGCCATCCGCGGGTCGCACGCGAAGATCAGCCGGCTCGAACTGGGACGCGTCAGCTTCCGGGAGCGCGATCTCAACGACCTGCTGACCCTCTACGGCGTGCGGGACTCCGGCGAGCGGGCGGCGTTCATGTCGTTGGCCCGGCAGGCCAACGAACCCGGCTGGTGGCACCAGTACGGCGACCTGCTGCCGTCGTGGTTCGAGACCTACCTCGGCCTGGAGCAGGCCGCTGAGATCATCCGCACCTACGAGGCGCAGTTCGTGCCGGGCCTGCTGCAGACCCCCGACTACGCGCGCGCGGTCATCCTGCTCGGCCACGGGCAGGAACCGGAGGCCGAGGTCGACCGCCGGGTCGCGCTGCGGATGCGTCGCCAGGACATCCTCACGCGGCCGGAACCGCCGACGTTGTGGGCGGTCATCGACGAGGCCGCGCTGCGCCGCCCGATCGGGGGTGAGCGGATCATGCGCGGGCAGATCGAGCACCTGATCCGCATCTCCGAACTTCCCAACGTGACGGTGCAGCTGCTGCCCTACAGCGTCGGCGGGCACGCCGCGGCGGGCGGTCCGTTCACCATCGTGCGGTTCCCCGAAACGGACCTGCCCGACGTCGTCTACCTGGAACAGCTGACCAGCGCGCTGTACCTGGACAAGCGCAACGACCTGGACCAGTACCAGGCGGTGATGAACCTGCTCAGCGTGCAGGCGGCGACACCACAGGACACCACGCAGCTGCTGCGCGAGTTAATGGACGAGCACTGATCCGAAGGATGGCGATGAGCGAGCAGGGCGGCCGGCTGCCGGTCGAGATCGACACCACCGTCGCGCACGAGGCGCGGGTCTACGACTACTGGCTGGGCGGCAAGGACAACTTCGCGGCCGACCGCGCGCTGGGTGACGCGATCGCCGAGCACATCCCCACCATCAAGACCATGGCGCGTGCGAACCGGGCGTTCGTCGGGCGCGCGGTGCGATACCTGGTGCAGGAGTGCGGCATCCGGCAGTTCCTCGACATCGGCACCGGAATCCCCACCAGCGGTAACGTGCACGAGGTCGCGCAGAGCGCCGAACCGAGCAGCCGCGTGGTCTACGTCGACAACGACCCGATCGTCCTCGCCCACGCCCGCGCGCTGATGACCAGCACCGACGAGGGCGCGACCCAATTCATCTTCGCCGACCTGCACGACCCGGACTCGATCCTGTCCGACCGCGCGCTGACCGAAACGCTCGACCTGACGCAGCCGACCGCGGTGATGCTGGTGGCGGTGCTGATGTACTTCCGGGAGAACTCGGAGGTCGAGCAGGCGCTCGGCAAGCTGATGGACGCGGTCCCCTCGGGCAGCTACCTGACGATCACCCACCCCACCGCCGACTTCGACCCGGAAGCGATGGCAGGCGTGGTGGCTGCCGCCGAGCAGTCCGGGATCCCGTTCCAGCCCCGCGATCAGGACGAGGTCGCCGCGCTCTTCGAGGGCATGGACCTGGTCGAGCCCGGAGTGGCGCCGGTGCTGGCGTGGCGGCCCGACCCGGAGCCGGCCGGGATCACCAAGCTCCACCCCGAGCGCGAGGTCGACCCGCGCAGCGCTTATTACTGGGCCGCGATGGCTCGCAAGCGCTAGGGGCTGTTCGGGGAGTGCGTTGCTCGGCGGTGCCGGTGGCAGCACCTGCGGCGGTGCGAGCTGAGTCCCTCACCTGGCACAGCGGCTCCGCCGCGTTCTTCAACAGCACCTAACCGGCCCGGCGGTGGGCGGTCGGGCCGAGCTCGCGCGGGGGTGCCGGTTCGTCGGGATCGTCCGTCGTGACCGCGCTCTCGCCGGGGCGGACGCCGTGGCCCGGACCGGTTTCGCCGTCCCGGTGGTCGTGGCGGATGACCAGCAGCAGCACCAGCGCCACCACCAGCGGCAGGTGCGAGGCGAGGCGACCGGCGGTGACGACTCCGGCCACCAGGTCCTGGACGCTGATGAAGGTGAGCACGGCGAGGAACGCGCCGAGCACCGGCACCATCCCGGCACCCGCGCGGACCCGCCAGGCGGCCCAGCCGAACCCGGTTCCGAGCGCGAGGTTCCACGCGGTGCTCTCGTGGAACACGTGCCCGGCCATCGCCTCGTGCCCGCCGGCGCCCAGCAGCTGCGCGACGCCCAACGCGATCTGCACGACGGCGACGACACCGAGCAGCACCCGGGGCCAGCGCCGGACAGCGGGAGCCGGGAGCGCCCGCATCACCGACGCGGTCAGGTCGGGGGTGCTCGGCACCACCCGCACCCGCAACTCCCTGCTCAACGCGACGGCGCGGGATTCCCAGTCCCGGCACTCACCGCACTCGGCGAGATGCCGCTCCACCTCGGCCCAGGCCGCCGGAGGCTCCTCGCCGTCCAACCGCGCCGACAGCGCCTCCCGGCACACGCAACAGTCCACACCACTACTGTCGCGCCCCGCGTCCCCGAAGTTCCCACCGGGTCACCCGGAGTCCGAGACGTCGGGAGCGGGAGGTCCCCACCCCGCTCCAGGTGAGGGACCTCAGGGCTCTGCGCCGGGCTCGGTCAGATGGCGTCCCAGGTGTAGCGGAGTTCGTAGCTCTCGCCTGCCATCACCATGTCGTTGACCTCGACAACGCGGTCGCCGCTCCATGTGCGGCGGCGGACCGTGAGGACCGGACCGCTGCCCAGGCCGAGCAGCTGGCGCTCGTTGGCGTCCGGCATCCGCGCGCCCACGACCTCTTCGTGCCACGAGATCGCGAAGCCCAGGTCTTCCAGGCGGGCGAACGCGCCACCGGGACCGGTCTCGACGTCTTCCAGCGCCGTTCCTCGCGTGATCTCACGCGGCAGGCGGGAAACCGCGAGCATCACGGGTTGGTCATCGGCGCGCATGACCCGGTCGCGCACGCAGAGCTCGGCATCCTCCGCGACGTCGAGGAGTTCCGCGAAGTCCTGCGCGGGTTCGAACCACACCCGGACCGAGGACGAGGGAGCGAAGTCCTGCTTCTTGGCTTCGGCGAGGAAGGCGGACTCGTTCCGATCGCGACGCGCCTTCGACAGCCGCTCGCGAGAATCCAGCCGTCGAACCACGTTCGGCGGTGCGACGAACACGCCGACGCCGTGGCGCATCTGCACCAGACCGGCGTCGCGGAGTTCCTTCAGCGCTTGACGAACGGTCGTGCGCGAAGCCCCGAACTGCTCTTGCAGCACTTGCTCGGTCGGCAGCTTGTCGCCGATCGCCAACGAACCGCTGTCGATCTGACCTCGCAGCGTCGCGGCGATCTCCTGGTACTTCGCTGCGGCGGACATCGGAAACACCTCGCACTAGACGACTCAGTCCTCCCAAACGAGTGTCTCACCTTGCCTCACAGGAAGCGGCAGCGCTACCTTCCGCCTAGTTGTATGAGACGACTGTGACGACTGAGACAACAAGGCGATGCGATGTCAGCGACCAAGCCCGCGAAGCCAGCGCGTGTCGGCGGTGTGATCAGGGTCGGCCGATGGGAGCTGGAACTCGACGTGACCGTGGTCGACGGGCGGGACTGGTTCTGCTGCCCCGTCGGGGGATCACGCTGCGGCCGAGTCCTCGTGGACTTCGGCCCCATGGGCTTGGACTGCATGACCTGGCACGTCCAGCACGTGCACTTCGCTTACCTGGTGGAGGGATGACACATGGCCCAGATTCCGTGCCAATGGCTCTACCTCGGTGGATTCACCTTCCGATGGGGCCGTGGTGACGCCGCGATCGACGTCCTGCGCGGTGATACCGGCCCGGTTCACGAGGACGATCAGCGAATCGCGTCCATCCCGGTCGAGCGCAGCTGGGCCGACGTCCGGGATCTGGACAAGCGGGCTCGCGCCTGGTTGCGCGCTACTGCGGCGCAACGTGCTCGCGCGGCGAAAACCGCGCTCGTTTGACCAGATCAGCCGGTTTCTTCGTCCTGGTGGGTTCGGGTGGCCAGGAGTTGGTCGCGGGCTCTGGCCACTCGGGAGCGGATGGTGCCGATCGGGCAGCCGGTGACGTGGGCGGCTTCGGCGTAGGGGAGGCCCAGGACCTGGGTGAGGACCAGGGCTTCGCGGCGTTCCGGGTCGAGGTCGCTCAGCAGCAGGTTGAGCTCGACGATGTTCTCGAAACCCGTGTCCGGCGAGGTCGGTTCGGTGGCCGGGGTGGCGTGGGTGGTGCGCGGGCGGGAGCGCTCGTAGCGGATCTGGTCGACGACCACGCGGCGGGCGATCGTGAGCAACCACGTGCGTGCCGAGGAGCGGGCGTTGAACCGGCGGACGCTTCGGAACGCGCGCAGGAACGTCTCCTGCGTGAGGTCGTCGGCGAGGTGCGGCCCGGCCAGGTGCGCGACGAAGCGCCAGACGTCGTGCTGGCTCTCCCGGATGAAGGACTCCATGGCGTGCGGGTCACCGCGACGCGCGTGCAGCGCGAGCTCGGTCAGCCGCGCGTTCGCGTCCTCGGAACGACTCATAACCGGGCAGGCTAGTCGGCTTCGAACGGCTTGCGATCAGCTGATCGACTGAGCGTGATCGTCCCCACCGGCTCCGGGCTGGGATTTCCCGGTGTCCGGGAAGTTTTCGCCGTTCGCCGCTCAGTCGTGGGAACGGGCTCCGTGCGCGAACCCGGCGGAGTCGTGGCCCCGGGCGGGGGTGGTCTGCGCCTCCAGCCTCGGCAGAGCGCGGCGCAGGTCGTCCAGCAGCAGGTCGGCGAGGTCGTGGCTGAACCCGTTGCGCACCACGATCCGCAGCACCGCCAGGTCGGTCCGGTTCTCCGGGAACGCGTAGGCCGGAACGAGCCAACCGCTGGCGCGAAGAGCAGCGGAAACGTCGAAAACGGAATAATTCCGGACGTCGTCGCGCAGCGTGAACGCGAAGGCCGGGATGTGGCCGCCGTCGGTGAGCAGCTCGAACGGCCCGAGCGCGGCGATCTCGCGGGCCAGCCGCATCGCCACGTCGCGGCACTCCTGCTGCACCCGCCGGAATCCGTCGAATCCCAGCCGCAGGAAGTTGAAGTACTGCGCGGCCACCTGCGCGCCCGGCCGGGAGAAGTTCAGCGCGAAGGTCGGCATCTCGCCGCCGAGGTAGTTCACCCGGAACACCAGCTCGTCGGGCAACGCCTCGGGCGTGCGCCACACGACCCAGCCGAGACCCGGGTAGACCAGCCCGTACTTGTGCCCGGAGGTGTTGATCGAGGCCACCCGCGGCAGCCGGAAGTCCCACACCAGGTCCGGATCCAGGAACGGCGCGATCATCGCCCCGGAAGCGCCGTCGACGTGCACCGGCACGTCCGGTCCGCCGCGCGCGGCCAGGTCGTCGAGCGCGTGGCAGACCTCGGCGACCGGTTCGTAGGAGCCGTCGAAGGTCGAGCCCATGATGGTCACGACGCCGATGGTGTTCTCGTCGACCCGCCGCAGCGCCTCCTCGGCGGAGAGCGTGAAGCGGTCGCCCTCCATCGGCACGTACCGCGGTTCGACCTCGAAGAAGTTGGCGAACTTCTCCCAGCAGATCTGCACGTCGGCGCCGAGCACGATGTTCGGCGTGCCGGTTCCCCGCCGGCGGCGCTTGAGCGCGAGGCCGGCGAGCATGCACGCCTCGGACGATCCGGTGGTGGAGCAGCCGACGACGTGGTGCGGGTCGGGGGCGTGCCACAGCCCGGCGAGCATCCGCACGCACCGGTCCTCCAGCGCCGCGGTGCGCGGGTACTCGTCCTTGTCGATCATGTTCTTGTCGAAGCACTCCGACATCAGCCGGGTGGCCTGCGGTTCCATCCAGGTGGACACGAAGGTCGCCAGGTTCAGCCGCGCGTTGCCGTCGAGCATCAGCTCGTCGTGCACGATCTGGTAAGCGACCTCGGGATCGGTCCCCCGGGCGGGGAGGTCGTAGGTCGGCACGTGCACGGGTTCGCGCGCGAAGATCGGGTTCACCGCGAGTTCGCTGCGGTGCGGGCGAGGCGTGTTGTCCGGATGCGTCAGCGGCACCAGCTCAGGTTGCCCGCCGGGATGGGCCGCAGCAGCGCCGGATTAATCCGATCAGGTGGCGGCGTGGGCGCGGCGTGGATTGGGCCGGATGGTCATCCTGCGGCGGAGGTGCGCCGGAACCCCGCAGTCGGGCGGCGGGTTCAGCATCGCCAGCGGCGCGTCCGGGGCGCCGGGGCGGGGGAGCGAGAGCAAGGCTCGGATCGTCCACTCGGCAGGCGCGTGGTAGTGCCAGGACACGATCTCGGGTGCGAAGAGATCAGCGTTCGGGCACAGCGGCATCCGGTAGGCGGTGGCCTCGTCCTCGGCGTGCAGCACCAGGACGTCGGCGCAGGTCTCCCAGCGGTAGGCCATGCCGACCGCGTTCGGGTCGTCGCGCGACCCGAACACGTAGGACTCCCAGCCTTGCTGCCGGAGCTCGTCGAGCAGGGCGTCGACTTCGGAACCGCTCACGTCCACTGCCTCCTCGCGGCCGTGCGTGCAAACGTCGAATGTGTCATTACCTGTTGGTAATGTCCAGCGCCTCGAGCCTGCCACCGGAGGGTTTCACGGGAACGTGGGTCCCGTTCACCCACCCGGGTGGCCACGAAAAGTGGTCACCCGGGTGGGGCGGGGATCAGAGGAGTTCCGGTCCGCCGTCCTCGCTGACGAGCTGAGCGATGACGTCGAACTCGTTGAACAGCGACCACTCCTCGACGATGCGGCCGTTCATCACGTAGAGCTGCGAGATGCCCCAGAGGTGAGCTCGCTTGCCGGTGGGCTTGCCGTAGAGGCCGAAGCCCCGGTGAGTGCCGATGCCCGACCAGCGCGCCGAGATGCTGTAGCCGTCGGTGTCGTTGCCCATCCAGTAGACCTCGTCGACCTGCACGCCCAGGTCGGGGAACGTCGCGAGCAGGCCGCGGGCCATCGCGCGCACGTCCGAACGTCCGTAGCCGGCGCGGTTGGTGGTGCCGTGCCAGCGGACGTTGTCGGCGTAGACCCGGTCGATCGTGCTCAGGTCGCGCCGGTTGTAGGTGTTGTGGAACAGCGCCCGGACCGTGCCCTCGACGTCGAAACCCGCGCGGTTGTCCGGTTCCGGGATCGGCATCGGCTTGCGGCCGCCGTCGAGGCGGTGCGCCTCGGAGAACTGCCGCTCGGTCAGCGGGGTCACGCCGCCCTCGCGGGCGTAGGTGCGGGCCGCCTCGACCACCGGGATGCCGAGCTTCTGCAGCTTGGCGGCGGTGTTGTAGAGGACCCACTCCTCGAAGATCTCGTTCTGCCACACCACGCAGTTGGCCATCACCCAGGTCTCCAGCCTGCGGCCGGTCGGCGGTCCCCACCGCCACGGCCCGGTGTGGTGGCCGATGTTGATGGCCCGGTGCGAGGTCACGAAACCTTCGGTGTCGCTGCCCGCCCAGATCACGTCGTCGGCGTAGTGACGGCAGTCCGGGAAGGCGTTGATGCTCTGCATCGTGCCGTTGACCAGGCTCTCCACGCCGTAGCGGAAGCCGCTGTCGTCGTAGAGCCGGCAGCCGGGGCTGTAGGTGTCGTAGATGTACCCGACGTCCTGGTCCTCCCAGATGCGGTGGGTGATCCGGACGATGTAGTCGACGATGTCGGTGTAGGTGTCCTCGAACCCCTCCATCGACTGGCGGCGCTCGCCGCCGTAGTTCACGCCACCCAGCGTCGCGCCGGAGCCCGGGCGCACGGCGATGCTGAAATCGCCCGGCATGGTGCGCTTGCCGGGCTCCATGGTGCCGCCGGGGGAGCCTGCGATCTGCTCGGAAACCTCGGTCATCGGTCCTCGTCCTTCCTGAGGCGCTCCAGCCGCAGCGTCGCGGTGGCCTGGTGCGCCGCCATGCCCTCGTAGTCGGAAATGGTCTCCACGGCCTCGGCCAGCAGCGGCGTCGCCTCGCGTGAAACTCGCTGGTAGGTCAGCGGTTTCAGGAACCTCGACACCGACAGGCCCGCGCTGTGCCGGGCGCCGCCCGCGGTGGGGAGCACGTGGTTGGTGCCCGCCATGCCCTTGTCGGAGTAGGCGACCGTGCTCCACGTGCCCAGGAAGACCGAACCGTAGTTGCGCAGCGAGTCGTGGTAGAAGTCGTCGTCGGCGGTCTGGATCTCCAGGTGCTCGGGAGCCAGGTCGTCCATCAGCGCCACGGCGGTCTCGCGGTCCCGCGCCCAGGTCACCGAGCCGAAGTCGCGCCACGCCGGGCCGGCGATCTCCTCGGTGGCCAGCGAGGAGAGCTGCTTGTCGGCCTCCTCGACGACCGCTTCGCCCAGCTCGCGCGAGGTGGTCACCAGCGCGGCGGGGGAGTTGACGCCGTGCTCGGCCTGGCCGAGCAGGTCGGCGGCGACCAGTTCCGGATCGGCGGTCTCGTCGGCGATCACCGCGACCTCCGACGGTCCGGCCAGCAGGTCGATGGCCACGCGGCCGAACAGCTGCCGCTTGGCCTCGGCGACGAAGGCGTTGCCCGCGCCGACGATCATGTCCACCGGCGCCTCGCCGAGCAGCCCGAACGACATCGCCGCGAGCGCCTGCACGCCGCCCAGCACGAACACCCGGTCCACGCCCGACAGGTGCGCGGAGTACACCACCGCCGGGTCCGCCTGGCCGTTCTTGCCGGGCGGCAGGCACGCCACCACGGTCGGCACCCCGGCGGCCTTGGCGACGCCGACGGTCATGAACGCGCCCGCGGTCAGCGGGAACCGGCCCGCGGGCAGGTAGGCGCCGACGCTCTGCACCGGCACGTAGCGGTATCCGGTGGTCAGGCCGGGCGCGAGCTCGACCTCGGCGTCGGACAGGCCCGCGCGTTGCAGGTCGGCGAAGCGCCGGGTGCGCTCGGCGCCGAGCTCCAGCGCCGCGCGGTGCTCGGGCGTGAGCGCGTCACCGGAAGCCCTGATGGCCTCCCGGCTGAGCTCGACGTCCGGCTGGTCCCAGCCGTCCAGGTCGCGCGCGTAGCGCAGCACCGCGTCGAAGCCGTCCCGTTCGATCTCGCCGAGCATCTCCGAGACGCGTTGCGCCACAAGGGGATCCTGCTGGGCCGCGGGTGCGTCCGAAGCGGGCGCTTTGAGGTGTTCGAACCGCCCGGCCAGGTCGCCGAGCAGCCGTGAGCTGAATCGCATGGGGCGAACGCTAAGCGGGGCCGGACCACAGGACAAGAGTGGAGTTTCTTGTAAGAGGCATAGGACAACCCTATGCGATCACGATCTGCTAATCCGTATGCACAGGCGGTGTTGAGCTGGCCTGATCCACCCGCGTCATGAATTCATCCGTATGCATGTGGGGCTTGACACACGATTCGGGCACTGCGACTCTCTTGCGAATCCGCCGACTCGTCCGATCGAGCAACAGGCATGCGCGGGCCAAGATGCCCGCCCCGGATCTCGGAGCTACGTTTGTCGACTTCAACTCCCGTGCCCGAAAAGCAGGCACAGTCCAAAGAACCGATGCGCAGAGCCGTCACGGCCGGCGTGATCGGCAACTTCGTCGAGCAGTTCGATTTCGGCATCTACGGCTATCTCGCACCGGTCATGGCGCCGGTGTTCTTCCCCTCACAGGATCCCGTCGTCGGTGTGCTGAGCACCTACGCGATCCTGGCCATCGGCACGATCATCCGCCCCCTCGGCGGCATGATCCTCGGGCGCTGGGGTGACCGCTTCGGTCGCCGGAGCGTTCTGCTGTGGACGATCGCGTTGATGGGTCTGTGCACCGCGCTGATCGGTGTGCTGCCCAGCTACGCGCAGGTCGGCATGCTCGCACCGCTGCTGCTGCTGGCGATGAGGATGGTGCAGGCGCTGATCTCCGGCGGCGAGTACGTGGGCGCCATCGCGTTCGTCGTGGAATGGGCCGAACCGAAACGACGCGCCTACTACACCTCGTTCGTCTCGATCAGCGTATTCGTCGGAATCCTCGGCGGCGCAGGCGTTTCCGCCCTCACCGCCACCCTCTTCGACGAGGCCGCGCTGCAGAGCTACGGCTGGCGCATCCCGTTCCTGCTCGCGCTGCCGCTGAGCCTCGTCGGGCTCTGGGTGCGCAAGCGCGTCGGCGAGACGCCGGAGTTCGTCAAGGCCACGGCCGACGGCGCGGAGGTCGTCAAGGCGCCGCTCACCGAGGCGTTCAAGTCGCAGTGGCGCGAGATGCTGGTGTTCTGCGGCTCGTCGATCACCCTGGCGATCGTGTCCTACACCTGGGTCACGTACCTGCCGGAGTTCCTGTCGTCCAACGTCGGCCTGTCGCGGGCGGAGGCGCTGGGCTCCAACGCCATCTCGGTCGCGGCGATCATCCCGCTGCTGCCGCTGGCGGGTGCGCTCTCGGACCGGATCGGTCGGCGCCCCATGCTCATCATCGGGTACCTCTCGGCGCTCGTGCTGATCCCGGTGGCCTTCGCGGTCGCGCAGATGGGCACGTTCACCGCCGCGGTGATCGCGCAGCTGATCTACGTGATCCCGGAGTTTTTCCTGACCGGCATCGTGACGGTCTGCGTGGCCGAGCTGTTCGCGACCAAGACCCGGTTCAGCGCCGGAGGCGTCGCGTACAACTGCTCGTTCGCCCTGTTCTCCGGCATCACGCCGTTCGTCTCGGCACTGCTGGTGAGCACCTTCGGCACGATCTACGCCGTCTGGGGCTACCTCGCGGTCGCCGCGGTGATCTCTCTGGTGGTCGTCATCAAGTGGATGGAGGAGAGCTACCGCCTCGACCTGACCACCGGGAAACCGATGGAGTAGGTCTTTTCGTCTGAAGGCGGCCTGCATGGCGGTGCGGGTAGCGGAACCTCAGACGCCGCCTGGGTCCGGGCGCCACTCCTGATGTATGCCAATGCACGGCGTCGCGGCGTCCTCCCCAGGCGACGTCTGAGAACCCGCGGCGGTGCGGGTTGCTCAGGTGGTTGTTGTCGCTCGTGGCTTCGCCACTTGCGCGCAGGTTGTCAAACGAGAATCACGCGCCTGCCCAGGAGGTGCCTCCTTCGAGGAGGGTTTCCTGGGCGAGGCGGGCGAGCTCGCCGGTGGCCGGGGAGAGCGTGCGGTTGCGGCGGTGGATGAGCGCGATGGTGTCGTAGAGCGGTTCGGCGAACGGGGCGGTGTGCAGCTCGGCCGGGAAGCGGCGGCTGTTGACCACCGCGCGGGAGGCGATCGTGTCGCCGATGCCCTGGGCGGCCAGCCGCAACGCGGACTCCACGTGCTCGACCTCGATCCCGGCGTCCAGCGCCACCCCGGCCAGCTGGGCGCGTTCGGCCAGCTGGCGGCGGGTCGGATCGGCCCAGCCGTAGCGGGCGTCGTAGAGGATCAGCGGTGCGGTCGTGAGGTCCTCCACCGCGACCGGCCGCCGTGTGCGCTCGGGGTCGGGGCTGACGTAGAGGACCTCATCGCGCGCCAGCGGGGTGACCGACAGGGCCTCGTCGTCGATGGGCAGCACGACCAGGCCCGCTTCCAGGTCGCCGTCGCGGACCGCCGCCGCGGTCTCGGCCGAGTTCTGCCCCACCAGGCGGACCTTGACGTCGGGGTAGCGGTCGAGGAACTGCCGGACCAGGTCCGACAGCAGGTAGTAGTCGGCGTTGCGCAGCAGCCCGAACGTGGCCGTGCCGCCGCTGAGTGTGTTCAGCGCGCGCACGGCCGCGCCGCCGTGGTCCACCGCCGCCAGGGCCTGCTCGGCGTGGGGCAGCAGCTCGCGGCCCGCTTCCGAGAGCGTCAGCTTGCGGCTGCCGCGGACGAACAGCGCGGTCCCCAGCTCCTCTTCGAGCCTCCGGACGAGTTCGGACACCGACGGCTGGGCCATGTCGAGCTCGTCCGCCACCGCCGTGAACGTGCCGAGTCGGTGGGCCAGCAGGAACGCGCGCAGCTGGTTGAGGGTCACGGCCGAACCCTACGGCACGGGTAGACGGTTTCCCGAGTCCTATTGACATGGCTCTTCACAACGGTTTTTATCCATACATACGTATTCACACGGAGGTGCTGATGTCTCAGGTCGAGGTGACCCGGCAGGAACTGGAGCGGCGGACGATCCGGCGATCGGACTTCGTCTCGTGCAACCAGGCGTTCATCGACTGCCGCACACCGGGCTCCGACCGCAAGGAGAACTACTCGATGATCGGGCCCGGGGTGACCCAGAGCCCGAACCAGGTGGTCAACCTGCGCGAGGCGCACGGCTACAACATCGGCGCGGCCGCGATGCCCCACGGCGTCGTCAACAACCTGCACCTGCACTTCACCGCCGAGGTGTTCATCTGCTTCCGGGGCGAGTTCCTGCTGCGCTGGGGTGCCGACGGGCAGGAGGGCGAGCTGGTGCTGCGGGAGGGCGACATCGCCTCCATCCCCACCTGGATCTTCCGGGGCTTCACCAACATCGGGCCCGACGACGGCTGGCTGTTCACCGCCCTCGGTCACGACGACACCGGCGGCATCATCTGGGGCCCGAACGTGCTGCGCGAGGCCGAGGGGCACGGCCTGTTCCTGACCGAGGACAACCGGCTCGTCGACACCGTCGCCGGTGATGAGAAGCCCGAGGACGTCGAGCTCAAGCGGCCGATGAGCCCGGAGGACATCGCCGGCCTGAGCTCCTTCCCGGTGGAGAAGATGCGCAAGCGCGTCGCCACCGCCGACGACCTGGAGTGGTCGGCCCGGGCGCTGCTCGGTTCGGCGCTGCCGGGCGGGGCGGGCGAGCTGGCGCAGGTCATCGGCTTCGGCATGACCGAGGACCGGCTGCAGGAGCCGCGCATCTACAACCCGCACGGCCACAACATCTCCTGGCTGCGCGCGGCCCCCGGCGAGGGCATGCTCACCCACCGGCACGCGGGCACGCAGGTCCTGATGGTCAAGGACGGCGAGTGGGAGGTGACCCTCAACCGCGAGGAGGAGGTCTCGGTGCGGCTCGGTCCGTGGGACATGCTCTCGGTTCCCGCCGGTGCGTGGCGCAGGGTCCGCAACGTCTCGGATTCGACGGCCAGCATGCTGGTCATCAACAGCGGTGACGGCCGGGTCCGGCTGGAGTGGGACGACGAGGTGGTCAAGGCCGCCGCGGACGCCGGTGTCGGCGTCGACCACAACGGCTACCTTGCCCCGTTCCACCTCATCCCGCGACCGGTGGGCAAGTGAGCCCGATCGTCCTGGTGCCCGGCATGCTCTGCGACGCCGACCTGTGGTCGGAGCTGCCGGAGCTGCCGGGCGAGGTGGTGCACGTGGAGATCACCGAACCGACCATCGGCGGCATGGCCGAGCAGGTGCTGTCCGCAGTGGACGGTGAGTTCACGTTGGTGGGGCTCAGCCTCGGCGCGATCGTCGGGTTCGAGGCGCTGCGCCGGGCGCCGGAGCGGGTGAGCGCGTTCGGCGCCCTGTCGACCAACGCCGGAGCACCCCGGCCGGAGCAGCGCCGGGCGTGGGAGCGGCAGGCCGCGGCCGACTTCGAGGAGGTCGTCGAGGAGATCCTGCCCGCGATGTTCGCCGAACCCCGGAGCCCCCTGCGGGAGCGGTTCCTGGGCATGGCCGGGCGGGTCGGGCCCGGGACCTTCCACGCCCAGCTCGCCGCCCAGGCCACCCGCACCGAGGCGTTCGACGCCATCGCCGGTTACGGCGGACCGGTGCGGGTGCTGTGCGGCGACCGGGACGCCCTGTGCCCGACCGGGTTCCACGAGGAGATCGTCAAGCACGCGCAGCGCGGAAGGCTGCACGTGCTCTCCGGAGCCGGGCACCTGCTCCCGATGGAGCGACCCGCTGTGGTGGGCGCGCTGATCCGGAAACTACTGGAACGAGGAGAACGATGACCACACCGCTCACCGGGCGAACGGCCCTGGTCACCGGCGGCGGCAACGGGCTGGGGCGTGCGATGTCCCGGGCGCTGTCGGCCGCCGGAGCCCGGGTCGTCGCCGTGGGCCGCAAGCGCGACACCCTGGAGGAGGCCCTCGACGGTCTTGACGGGCGTGCCGCGACCTGCGACGTCTCCGACCCCGACTCGGTGGCGGCGCTCGCCGGGGAACTGGCGGGGGAGGAGATCTCGATCCTGGTCAACAACGCCGGGATCGCCGGACCCGTCAAACCGCTGCTGGAGATCGAGCCCGCCGAGTGGGACGAGGTCTTCGACATCAACGTGCGGGGCGTCTACCTGATGTGCCGCGCGTTCCTGCCGCAGATGGTGGACCGGGGCAGCGGTGACGTCGTCAACGTCGCCTCGGTGTCCGGAAAGCGGCCGCTGCTGCGCCGAACCCCGTACTGCGCCTCGAAGACCGCCGTGATCGGGCTGACCACGACCCTGGCGGGAGAGGTGGGGCCGCGCGGGGTGACGGTGAACTCGCTGTCGCCGGGGCCGGTCGAAGGGCCGCGCATGACCCGCAACTTCCGGCTCGAAGCCGAACGCAGCGGGATCACCGAGACCGCCGCCGAGCAGGAGTTCGTGTCCCGCGCGCTGCTGCGGCGCATGGTGACCGAGGAGGAAGTGGGCCAGGCGCTGGTGGCGATGCTGCAGATGCGCGGGATGTGCGGAGCCGACATCGACCTGTCGGCGGGGATGGTGGCGCGATGACGACCCTGAAGCAGCGAGTGCGGGCGGGCGAGAGGCTGCACGGCGGTCTGCTCCGGCTGCCCTCGGAGAACCTGCTGGAGATGGCCGCGGTGGCCGGGCTCGACTACGCGGTCATCGACTGCGAGCACGGTCCCGCCGATCTGCTGAGCCTGCAGCAGCACCTGCAGATCGCCGACGCCCACGGGCTCCCGGTACTGGTCAGGGTGGGGGAGCACGAACCGGCGCTGGTGCTGCGCGTGCTCGACCTCGGCGCGCAGGGGGTGATCGTGCCGCACGTCGACACCCCCGAGCAGGCGAGGGAGGTGGTGGCAGCGGCGCACTACCCGCCGCTGGGCGAGCGCGGCTTCGCCACCTACAGCCGCGCCGGTCGCTTCGGCACCAGCAGCATCGGCGAGCACCTCGCGCAGGCCGAGCGCAGCACGATGGTCGTCCCGATGCTGGAAACGCCGCAGGCGTGCGACAACGCGCGCGAGATCCTCGCCGTAGAAGGTGTCGACACGGTCCTGGTGGGGCCTGCGGACCTCTCGGTGGCGATGGGCCGCAGCGGGCCGTCGGATCCGGACGTGGCCGCTCGACTCGCCCAGGTCGTCGAGGCCGCGGGTGGCGAGCCGCTGATGACCATCGTCGGTTCCACCGAGCAGGGTGCCCAGGCACCGCCGGGGATGGTGCTCCACAACCTCACCCACATCCTCATGCAACTGCTGCGGAGCCTGAAGGGCTGAGGATCAGCGGGAGGCGTGGGTGGCGCGCAGGACGAGCTCCGGGGTGAACAGCGTGCGCCGGGGCTCGGGGTCGTCGTCGGCTTCGATGCGCCGGACCAGCAGGCGGGCGGCTTCCTGGGCGAGTTCTGCCAGGTCGTAGTGCACGGTGCTGAGTCCGAACGCCTCCCACGCCGCCATCGGGATGTCGTCGAAGCCGATGAGCGTGAGGTCCTCGGGGATGCGCACGCCGCGGGCGCGGGCGGCGTTGAACGCGCCGATCGCGATCACGTCGTTGCCGCAGAACACGGCGGTGGGACGGGTCGGGCCGTCCAGGATCTCGGTCAGTCCCCGGTATCCCGTGTCGAAGTCGAAGGGGCCGCGCCGCACGGAGTCCTCGGGCAGGCCGATGCCCGACTCGGAAAGTCCCAGGCGGAAACCCATCTCGCGTTCGCGGCCGGTGGTGGTCTCCGCCGGGCCGCCGATGTGGGCGATGTCGCGGTGGCCGAGCTCGGCGAGCTCGCGGGCGACCAGCCGGCCGCCGAGTTCGTTGTCCACCACCGCCGCGTCGGCCGGGCGGCCTCCGGCTTCGCGGTTGAGGAAGACGAACGGGAGCTCGCGCCGTTGCAGGTCGTCGGGCAGCCGGGATCCGATGGTCGCGGTCGCGAGGACGACGCCGTCGATGGAGCGGTCCAGCAGGCGCTGGCTGGCCACGGCGGTCTCGGACCGCTCGGTGAACAGCATCATCCGGTAGCCGTGCTGCTCCAGCTCGTCGTGCAGCGGGCCGATCAGGTGGGGGTAGAACGGGTTGGTGAGGTCGGTGACCACGACGCCGATGCGCTTGGTCACCCGCGTCGACAGGCTGCGGCCGGTCTCGCTCGGCACGTAGTTGAGCGCATCGGCCGCGCGCTGGACGCGTTCCCGGGTAGCCTCCGAGACGCGCTGATCGCCGCGAAGGGCCCGGGACACCGTCGGCTGCGAAACACCCGCCAGACGGGCCACATCGCGGCTGGTGATCAAGGACTTGGCTCCCCTCGGAGTAGCTGCATACGAATACTACTCCTGCGCGATGCGCACCCCGTTCAGCCGCCGGAGAGCGCCGAACGTGAGCTGAATACGTATAGCGGACCGGAGTCCTTTCGTCCGCTTCCGGTCGGATCGCATCGCGCTCCTACGAGACGCGCCGCAGCCGTGAAAGCTGTGAACGGTTGCTCCTGTGGGGTGGAGTTCCGGGGGATCTGGCCGCGACCACCTGATCGGGTGAGGGATCATCGTTGCGAACGCGAGCGCAGTGAGGGGTCCGATGTTCTTCGGGATCGTCCACCTGGTCGGCATGGTGGCGACGGTGGTCATGAGCGCGCTGCTCTGGCGGCAGCGGGCCAGGCAGGGGCGCGCGTGGCCGTGGCTGATGGCCGGGCTGATCGCGGGCGTGCTCTGGCCGGTGACGCTCTGGCCCGCGGTCGCGGCCTACTGGCACCGGAAGGGCGAGTCGGCGAAGGCCCCGCTGATCGCCGGAGCGTGCGCGCTCGGCGCGGTGATCACGCTGCTGGTGGTCGGCGGGCTGTCCGGGCCGGAGCAACGGGCCCAGCCCGCGGGGCCGCAGGTGCTGCGGGAACCGAGCTCGCCGCCGCCGTCGGTGATCACGCCCGAGCCCGTCCTCGCGCCACCGCCGCAGCAGGACCGGGCGCAGGTGCGCGAGATCCTCGACGACGACCGGGTGCTGATCCAGGTGCCGGGCCGGGAGCCGCAGGTGGTGCGCATCGCGGGAGCGCGGGCCCCGGCGGCGGGGGAGTGCTGGAGCTCCGAGGCGCGCGCGTTCGCCGAGGGCGCGCTGCGCGACGCGACGGTGCAGGTCACCTTCGGCGTCGGCTGGAGCAGCGGTCGCAGTCCCGAACCCGAGGTCTCGCTGACCCTCCCCGATGGCGCCGAGTACTCGTCGCTGGCCCTGCAGCAGGGTGCGGCCCGGCTCGACCCGCAGGCGTTCCTGGCCGAGGGCCTCACCTCGGAGCTCACCCAGGCCGAGGCCACGGCCAGGACCGCGGGCCGCGGCCTGTGGGGTCAGGAGTGCAGCACCGATCGAGCCGCGCCCGCGCCACCGCAGGCCGAGGAGGCCCTGCCCGCCTACTACGCCACCTGCGAGCAGGCCAGGGCCGCCGGAGCGGCACCGCTGCGGCGCGGCGACACCGGCTACTCGTCCGCGTTGGACAGCGACGGTGACGGCTTGGCGTGCGACTGACTCCGGCCGAACCGGAGGTCGCGATCGCTGACCGGCAGGTGCCGCAGCACCAGCAGGTCGTGGAAGTAGTCCATCTTGACCCGCCACGGCGCCTTGACGTCCGAGCGGGGGAAGGCGTCGATGCCGCGCTGGACGTAGTTGGAGGTGAAGTTCTCGATCATCGGCTCCGCGCCCCGGCTCGCCTTCACCGGAACGCACCGGTCGTGGCCGTTGCGGCGCATCTGGCGCAGCAGCCGGACGACGAACTCGGCCACCAGATCGGCCTTGAGCGTCCAGCTGTGGTTGGTGTAGCCGAAGGTGAAGGCCAGGTTGGGAACCCCGGACAGCATCGCTCCCTTGTAGACGGTCGTCTCGCTCGGGGCGACCTCGCGGCCGTCGACGGTGAAGGTGACGCCGCCGAACGGGCGCAGCCGCAGCCCGGTGGCCGTGATGACGATGTCCGCGTCGAGCTCGGCGCCGGACCGCAGGCGGATCCCGGTCAGGGTGAACTCCTCGACGTGGTCGGTCACCACCGAGGCCCTCCCGCTGCTCAGCGTTTCGAAGAGGTCACCGTCGGGGGCGAGGCACATCCGCTGGTCCCACGGGTCGTAGCTGGGGTTGAAGTGCGTGTCGACGTCGTAACCCGCCGGGAGCCGCTTGGCGGCGGCCTTGCGGATCGCCTTGCTCATCCACTTCGGGAACGCCCTGCTGAACCGGTACGAGCCCGTGCCGTAGAGGATGTTCTTCCAGCGCACGAGCGCGTAGGTCGCGCGTTCGCCGAGCCTGCCGCGCAGGTGGGGCAGCAGCGGGTCCCGGCCGGGCACCGACACCACGTAGCTGGGTGAGCGCT
The DNA here is from genome assembly GCF_040677225.1 of Saccharopolyspora sp. NPDC049357. Taxonomy (NCBI): domain Bacteria; kingdom Bacillati; phylum Actinomycetota; class Actinomycetes; order Pseudonocardiales; family Pseudonocardiaceae; genus Saccharopolyspora; species Saccharopolyspora sp. NPDC049357. The sequence goes on from NZ_JBFAQJ010000006.1 coordinate 104,199, forward strand.
GCAGCATCGTCACGTGCGCGGCGTCCTCGGCCATCGCCGGGACCAGGGTGATCGCGGTGGCACCGCTGCCGATCACCACGACCTGCTTGCCCGCGTGGTCGAGGTCCTCCGGCCAGTGCTGCGGATGCACCACGGTTCCGGTGAAGCGCTCGGCGCCCGGGAACTCGGGCGAGTGCGGCTGCTCGTAGTGGTAGTAACCGGCGCAGAGGTGGAGGAACTTCGCGGTCAGTCGCACCTGCTCGCCGTCGTGCTCGGCCAGCACCGTCCAGCGCGCCTCGTCGCTGGACCAGGAGGCGCTGAGCACCCGGTGCCGGTAGCGGATCCGCCGGTCGATGCCGGCGTCCTCGGCGGTCGCGCGGACGTAGTCGCGGATCGCCGGTCCGTCCGCGAAGGACTGCGCGCCGGGCCACGGCCGGAACCGGTAGGCCATGGTGAACATGTCCGAGTCGGAGCGGACGCCGGGGTAGCGGAACAGGTCCCAGGTTCCGCCGAGCGCGTCGCGGGATTCGAGGATCGCGTAGTCCAGGTCGGGGAAGGCGGACTGGAGCTGGTGCGCGGCCCCGATCCCGGCCAGCCCGGCTCCCACGATCAGCACGTCCAGGTCATCACGCACGGCGGCTCCTCCCGCAGCGGCGGCGCGAGGACCGCGTGCGAACACCGCGGCCCCCGTCCCTGCACCCACCTCGAAATTACCGCCGGGTGCTCACCCCGGATACCGCATGCCGGGTGGCGTTCGCGGCGCGCGGCAGGGGGCGGTTCTGGTCCAGACTCGGACCTAAACCGCCTCAGGCCTCGACGTCCGGGATCGGCAGCGGCATGTTCGGCGCGACCAGCCCGCCGTCCACCGCCAGGACCTGGCCGGTGACGTAGGAGGAGGCGGGGGAGGAGAGGTAGAGGATCGCTGCGGCGATGTCCTCCGGAGCGCCGATCCGGCGCAGCGGGGTGTGGCTCTCCAGCGTCGCCTTCATCTCCGGGTCGGCGGCCACGACCTCCAGCGCCTCGGTGAGGATCGCGCCGGGGGCGACGGCGTTGACGCGGATGCGCGGGTTGAGGTCCGCGGCCATCATCCGCACCGCGTGATCGAGCGACGCCTTGGCCGCGCCGTAGGCGAGGTAGCCGCGCCCGACGAGGTGCCCGGTGCTGCTGGAGACCATCACCACGGTCGCCGCGTCCGACTTGACCAGGTGCGGAACGGCCTCGCGCACCAGGCGAACTCCGTGCACGACGTTGTTCTCGAAGGACTTCCGCAGCGCCTCGTCGTGGGTGTTGGCGAACGGCCGGGGCATCGACCCGCCGGTCACGCTCACCACGACGTCGATGCGGCTCAGCTCCTCGGCTACCCGGGCCACCGCACCCGCCACGGCGTCGGCGTCCCCGGCGTCGGTGGGGATCGCCACCGCGCGTCGCCCCAGCTCGCGGATCTGCTGGGCCACCGCCTCGATCTGGTCGGGCGTGCGCGACAGGACCGCCACGTCCGCGCCGGCCTCGGCCAGCGCCAACGCCGTGGCGGCCCCGATCCCGCGCCCGGCCCCGGACACCAACGCGACCCGGCCATCGAGCCGGAACAGCGGCAACGTCGCCAACTTCGCCTCCTCACCTCGACCACCCCCGGATTTCAGTGGAAACCCGACACCCGATTTCAGTGGAACCCGACACCCGACTTCAGTGGGAATCAGGTACCGGATTTCAGTGGAAACCGGGTACCTGGTTTCAGTGGAAGTCCGACGTCTGGCTTCAGTGGAAATCGGGGACAAGCAAGTGCTTGGTAGGGTATCGGGTTGGGGTGGGGTTGGCCAGGGTCGGTCGGATTCGAGTTCGCGGGTGAGGGTTTCGAGCTCCGCGCCGCCGGCCATCTGGTGGGTGAGGTGGTCGAGGGTGACGTCCTGCTCCTCGTGGCTGCCGAGGCTCCGTCCTCGCGTGAGCAGCAGGACGCGGTCGCCGAGCGGGTAGGCGTGGTGGGGGTGGGTGATCAGCACGTCGCCCGATCCCAGGTCGCGGGCTCGGGCGACGTGCGCGCGCTGTCGCAGCGCTGGGCGAGCGTCTCGACCCCGGCCTGGTGGATCACGCACAGGAGCTCGTGCTTGCCCGCCTGCGAGAACCGCTGCCCGGCAGCGGGCCGGACGCCTTGGGGCCGGTGCACCCGGCCAGCGCCAGCGCTCCGATCAGGAGCACTGGCAGCATCTGCGGTGCGGGTTCATCGGCCTGCCCGGATCCGGGAGAACACCTCGTCCAGGTGGACCAGGCTGCGCGCGGTGTCGCGCCGGGGGCCGCAGTCGTCGGAATCCGGCCCCAGCGCGGTGTCCTGCTCCAGCACGTACCAGCCGTGGTAGCCGGCCGCGTGCACCGAGCGGACCATCGCCTCGGTGTCCACGTCACCGTCCCCGAGCGGCACGAACAGGCCGCGCGCGACGGCATCGGCGAAACCCACGCGCCCGGCGCGGACCTCGGCGGCCAGATCGGCTCGGACGTCCTTGAGGTGGATGTGCCCGATGCGCGCGGGATGCCGCTCGGCCAGCGCGACCGGATCCGTCCCGCCGACCAGCAGGTGCCCGGTGTCCAGGCACAGCGGCATCGGGGAGTCGGCGAGGAAGCGTTCGACCTCGGCTTCGGTCTCCACGTGCGTGCCGACGTGCGGGTGCATCGCGACCCGCAGTCCCTCGGCGGTGACGACCTCGGTGATGCGGCGGCAGGTGTCGATGAGCGTCGCCCACCGCGCGTCGTCGAGCGGCGGTCGTTCGTCGTAACCGTCGAACCCGGTGGCCGCGGCGAGCACCACGATCTCGCCGCCACCGGCGGCGATCTTCTTCGCCGTCGCGCACGCTTCGGCGACGCTGCCCTCGGCCGCGGACGCGTCGTGCAGCGGGACGGCGAGGAAGCCGCCGACCAGCTCCAGCCCGTTCCTGCCGATGATGGTCGGCGGATCCGGCAGGTATCCGGGTGGTCCGAGCTCGGTGGCGTGCACGCCCAGCCCGGCCATCTCGGAGAGGACCCGCTCGGGTTCGAGAATCCGGCCCCAGCCGGGGACTTCGCTCACGCCCCAGGAGATCGGCGCGGCTGCGACCTTGAACGTCATGCGCCCACCTCCACCGGCTTGCCGACGCGCAGCGACTCCTCGCACGCCTCCGCCAGGCGCAGGCTGACCAGCGCCTCCCTCGGGGGCGACGGGTTCTCGGCCCGACCGGTGATGACGTCGAGGAACACGCGGGTCTCCCGCAGGTAGGCGTCGTGGTAGCGCTCGGTGAAGGACGTCCACGGCCGCTGCGGACCGGCGCCCGAGACGGTGTTGAGCGGGGTGCGCTCGTCGAGTCCGACGCTGAGCGTGTCGCGCGAGGCGAAGACCTCCAGGCGGCAGTCGTAGCCCACCGGGTCGTGCCGGGCTGCCGAGAGCAGCGCGTGCGCGCCACCGGCGAAGCGCAGCGACACCACCGCGTTGTCCACGTCGCCCACCTCCCGGAACGCCTCGTCGACCAGCACCGATCCGGAGGCGTAGACCTCGGTGACCGGTTCGCCGAGCAACCACGGAACCGCGTCGAGATCGTGGATCAGGCAGTCCCGGAACAACCCGCCCGAGGTGGCGACGAACTCCCTCGGCGGCGGCAGGTGATCGTTGCAGACCGCGCGCACCAGGTACACCGACCCGGCCGATCCGTCGCGCAGCCGCCGGTGCACCTCGGCGGTGTCGGGGTCGAAGCGGCGCTGGAACCCGACCAGCACCGGCACGCCGGAGCCCTCGATCTCGTCGACCAGCGCCGACATCGTGGAAAGGTCTGATGCCAGCGGTTTTTCGCACAGGACGGGTGTTCCGGCGGTGAGCGCCGCGCGCACCAGGTCGGGGTGCGTGCCGGTCGGGGTGGCGATCAGCACCCCATCGGCTGAGAGGAGTTCGTCCACAGTGGTCACCGCAGCGGCGGGCGGGCCGAGGTCGGTGGCGGCGGCCTCGGCCCTGCCCGGTGCCGGGTCGAAGAGCAGCAGTTGGTCGATTTCGTCGAGCGCGGCGAGATTCGTGGCGTGCATGGAGCCGATTCGACCGACCCCGGCTACTCCGATCTTCATCTCGGCGAGGGCCTCGATTCGTCTAGAGGGGAGCGCTGGTGCGGACCAATGCTGTGCGCTGCCTCACAACGATGTCAAGGGCCGTTCGCGCGAACCGGTTCCGCGACGTGCGTCCACTATGGACGAAAGATGACCGATGGCCTGGGCTGACAGGTGCTAATGTCAGAACAAAAGCGTGACGTGGGGTGATCTGATTCAGTGGACATCAGGTCAGATGCGGGAGGACGAGGTCGCCGTAGCGGGTGATCATGGTGGAGAGGACCTGGTCACCGGGCGAGTCCCAGACCTCGGCGTTGAAGATCTCCACCTCGACATCACCGGTGTACCCGGCGGCGCTGATCATCCTGGTGATCGAGGCGAAGTCGACGACTCCGTCGCCCATCATGCCCCGGGACAGCAGGGCGTCCCGGGCGATCGGGAGGTTGAAGTCGCAGACCTGGTAGGAGGCGATGCGGTTCTCGCGACCGGCGCGGGCGATGCCCTCGGCCAGCGCCGGGTCCCAGTGGACGTGGAAGGTGTCGACGACGACCGCCACCTGCTCCGCCGGGTGCGGTGCGGCGAGATCCAGGGCCTGGGCCAGGGTGGAGATGACCGCGCGGTCGGCGCAGTACATCGGGTGCAGCGGCTCCAGGACCAGCCGGACGCCGTGCTCGCGGGCGAACGGGACCAGGTCCGCGATCCGCTCGGCCACCCGCGCGCGGGCGCCCGCCAGATCCCGGTCGCCCTCCGGAAGGCCGCCCACGACCAGGATCAACGCGTCCGTGCCGAGCGCGGCGGCCTCCACGATCGCCGCCCGGTTGTCGGCCAGGGCCGCTCGCGCGCCGTCCTCGTCGGCGGCGGTGAGGAAACCTCCCCGGCACAGGCTCGACACCCGCAGCCCCGCATCGCGCACGAGCCTGGCCGACTCGGTCAGACCCTCCTCGGCGACCCGGTCGCGCCACAGGCCCACCGACGGGATGCCCGCGCGCACGGCACCGTCGACCGCCTCCCGCAGCGTCCACCGCTTCGTCGTCGCGATGTTCAACGACAACCTGGTCAGATCGTTCACCGCTGCACTCCGCTCACCACGAGGAACCCGCGCATCCGCTCTTCGGCTGCCTGCGGATCGACCAGCAGCCCCGCCCGGTCGGCGAGCCGGAACACCTCGGCCAGGTGCGGCACCGATCGGCTCGCGTGCAACCCGCCCGCCATCGTGAACCCGGGCTGGTGGCCGTTGAGCCACGACAGGAACGCGATACCGGTCTTGTAGTGGAAGGTCGGCGCCTCGAAGACGTGCCGGCCCAAATCCTTCGTGCTGTCCAAGATGGACTGCGCGGTCGCCGGATCATCGCGGTCCAGCGCCTGGATCGCCGCGGAGGCGGCCGGGTGGATGGCGGCGAAGATCCCCAGCAGCGCGTCGGAGAACTCCCCGCGCGAACCGACGATGAGATCCGGGTAGTTGAAGTCGTCCCCGGTGTAGAGCCGCACGCCCTCGGGCAGCTCCCGCCGCAGCGCGATCTCGTGATCGGCGTCCAGCAGCGAGACCTTCACCCCGTCGACCTTCTCCGGCCGGGCGCGGATGATCTCCAGGAACGCCTTCGTCGCCGCCGGCACGTCGTCGGCGCCCCAGTAGCCGCGCAGCGCCGGGTCGAACATCGGCCCCAGCCAGTGCAGGATCACCGGATCGTCTACCTCGTCCAGCAGCGACCCGTAGACCCACGCGTAGTCCTCGGTGGAGCGGGCCACCGCCGCCAGCGCGCGCGAGGCCATCAGGATCACCCGCGCGCCCGCACCCGCCACGACCTCCGCCTGCTCCCGGTAGGCGGCGAGCACCTCCGGCAGCGTCGGGGTTCCGCTGAGGTGGTCGGTGCCCGCGCCCGCCGCGATCATCCCGCCTACCGAACGGGCCTCGGCCGCCGAACGGCGCACCAGCTCGGCGGCTTCCCGCCAGCCGACCCCCATGCCGCGCTGCGCGGTGTCCATCGCCTCGGCGACACCGAGCCCGTAGGACCAGATCCGGTGCCGGTAGGACAGCGTCGCGTCCCAGTCGATGTCGGCGGGCGCGCCCGGCACGTTCTCGCCGAGGACTCGCGGAACCACGTGCGCCGCCGCGAACGCCGCCCGTGACCGCAGCGGGCCCTCGGGCTTCGGCCACTCGCGCGGCGCGCCCGTGGTGTGCGCGACCATCCGGCCGTCGGAGCGGGGGAGCAGCAGGCTCACGGTGCCACCTCGCCCAGCTCGACGCGACGGCCCTCGCGGGAGGACGTCAGCCCGGCCTCGGCCAACCGCACCCCGCGCGCGCCCGCGAGGAAGTCGTAGGGGTGGTCGCCGTCGTCGCACAGGTGCCGCAGGAACTGCTCCCACTGGGCCTTGAAGCCGTTGTCGAACTCCTGGTTGTCGGGCACCGGCGACCACTGCTGCCGGAACGGCGTGGCCTCCACCAGGTCCGGGTTCCACACCGGTTTGGGCGTGTGCGCCCGGTGCTGCGCCACGCACCGGTGCAGTCCCGCGACAGCGCTGCCGTGCGTGCCGTCGACGTGGAACTCCACCAGCTCGTCGCGGTGCACCCGCGTGGTCCACGACGAGTTGATCTGCGCGATCACCCCGCCCGCGAGCTCGAAGATCCCGTACGCGGCGTCGTCGGCGGTCGCCGCGTAGGGCTCGCCGCGCTCGTCCCAGCGCTGGGGGATGTGCGTGACGACCTTCGCCGTCACCGCTTCGACCCGGCCGAAGAGGTTCTCCAGCACGTAGTTCCAGTGCGGGAACATGTCGGTGGCGATGCCGCCGCCCTCTTCGGCGCGGTAGTTCCAGCTCGGCCGCTGCGCGGCCTGGACGTCGCCCTCGAACACCCAGTAGCCGAACTCGCCGCGCACCGACAGGACCCGGCCGAAGAAACCGGATTCGACCAGCCGGCGCAGCTTGAGCAGCCCCGGGAGGTACAGCTTGTCGTGCACGACACCGGTTTTCACTCCTGCTTCCCGTGCCAGGCGGGCCAGCCGCAGCGCGCCCTCGACGTCGTCGGCGACCGGCTTCTCGGTGTAGACGTGCTTCCCGGCCTCCAGCGCGCGGGTGATGGCGGGCTCGCGGACCGAGGTCAGCTGGGCGTCGAAGTACAGCTCGTCCGGTCCGGCCAGCGCGGAATCGAGATCGGTGCTCCAGCGGTCGATGTCGTGGTTCTTGGCGATCTCCTGGAGCTTCTCCTCGTTGCGACCCACGAGGATCGGGTCCGGCACCACCCGGGTGCCGTCGGAGAGCTCGACCCCGCCCTGCTCCCGGATCGCCAGAACCGACCGGACCAGGTGCTGCCGGTATCCCATCCGCCCGGTGACGCCGTTCATGATGACGCCCAACCGTCGCTCGGCCATGCCGAACCCCCTCTATTTGGAAAGCGCTTACCAAAACCGTAGGCGGAAGCAGCAGCAGGACGCAAGAGGGTGTCAGCGCCGCGGAGTGCTCTCGCGGACGATGACCTCGCCGCGGACCTTGCGGCGACGCGGTTTCGCGGTGGGGGAGGCGAGCACGAGGTCCAGCGCCTCGCGCCCCATGTCGGTCAGCGGCAGGCGGACCGTGGTCAGCGCCGGGGTGACGTCCCGCAGGGTCGAGATGTCGTCGAACCCGGCCACCGCCAGGTCCCGCGGCACGTCCACGCCGCGCTCGCGGCAGGCTGCCATCGCGCCCATCGCCATCAGGTCGTTGATCGCGAAGACGCAGTCGACCTCGCCGCCGGAGTCCAGCAGCCGGTGCATCGCGCGGAAACCACCGTCGCGGCTGAACTCGTCGGCCACCACGACCGGCTCGCCCGAGGGCCAGCCCGCGGTGAACCCGTCCCGCCGATCGCGGGAGACCAGCAGGTGGTCCGGGCCGGTCAGGATCGCCGGCCTGCGGTAGCCGAGCGCGGCGATCTCGGCCGCCAGGTCCTGCGCGCCGCGGCGGTTCTCCACCACCACGGTGTCGACCTGCAGCTTCGGTTCGCTGATGGCCACCACGCGACCGCCCGATGCCACGAACGGATCGAGCTGGGAGGCCAGTTCCCGCAGGTGGGAGCGGTCGTTGGTGCGGCTTCCGGCCAGCACGATCGCGCGCCCGCGCTGCCGCCGCAGCGCCCCGAGCAGTTCGAGCTCCCGCTCGGGCCTGCCGGCCGTGCTGCACAGCATCACCAGCAGGCCCTGCTCCTCGGCCGCGCCGGCCAGACCAGCGGCGATGGTCGAGAAGTAGGGGTCGGAGATGTCGTTGACCAGCAGCCCGAGCAGGTCGGTGGAACCCCGCGCCATGGACTGCGCCTGGGCGTTCGGCGAGTAGCCGAGCCGGGTGGCGGCCCGCAGCACGCGGTCGTGCAGCTCGGCTCGGACCACCCGGTCGCTGCCGTTGAGAGCGCGCGAGGCCGTCGCGAGGGAGACGCCCGCCTCCTTGGCGACGTCGGTGAGGGTCGCTGCTCGTGCCGCCACGACGCTCCTTGTTCCTGGGGGGAATGCGTTTCCCCAGGATACCGTTCGGCCATCAGCGGGCCTCGGAGCGCAGCCGGTCGAACTCCTCGCGCGGCACCGGCACCGCGTCCTTCTCGCCCAACATCTCCAGCGGTACCCGGTGGGTCTCCCGCGCCGACCACGCGGCGAACGCGGCGATGACGTTGATGCCCAGGCACAGCCCGCCGACCACCAGCGGGACGTTCGCCGACCCCGGGGGAGCGGCGAGGGTGAAGATGCTGGGCAGGAACGCGGTGATGGTCAGGCCGACGTTCTGCGCGATGGCGAACCCGGTGACGCGGGTCCGCGCCGGGAACAGCTCCTGGTAGTAGGCGGCGAAGGTGGCGTTGCAGATCTGGTAGAAGATCCCCCAGGTCAGGATCGCCAGCACGATGGTCAGCACCACGTCACCGCGGCTGACCGACCACAGGTAGGCGAAGGACAGCACACCCGAACCGAGCGCACCGACGATCATCAGCGGCCGGCGGCCGAAGCGGTCCGACAGGCTCGCGAACCACGGGATGAACGGCAGCGCGACCAGGTTCGCCACCACCGGGATCCACAGGTAGACGGATTTGCTCATCTCGATGCCGTAGCCGGACTGCGTCGCGTAGGCCGCGCCGAACACCGACACCACCACGCCGATCACGTTGACCAGCGTCATGCAGATCGCTCGCAGCACGTCGGTGCCGCTCTCACGCATGACCTGCACGAACGGTGCCCGCACGGGCGCGTTCTCGGCCTTGGTGAAGACCTCGGTCTCCTCGACCCGGCGGCGGATCACGTAACCCGCGAAGACCACCACCGCGCTGAGCAGGAACGGGATTCGCCAGCCCCAGGAGTCGAACGCCTGGTCCGACAGCACCGCCGACAGCGGGAGGAACACGGCCGCGGCGATGATCTGCCCCGCCTGCGTTCCGTGCAGGCTGAAGCTGGTGTAGTAGCCGCGCCTCCCGAACGGCGCGTGCTCGGCGATCATCGCGCTCGCGCCGCTGAGCTCGCCGGCGACGGCGAAGCCCTGCACGAACCGCAGCAGGACCAGCAGGACCGGAGCCCACAGGCCCACCTGGTGGTAGGTCGGGAGCAGGGCGACGGCGAAGGTCGACAAGCCCATCAGCAGCATCGCCAGGACCAGCACGTTCTTCCGCCCGTGCCGGTCGCCGTAGTGCCCGAACAGGATCGCGCCGATGGGGCGCGCGACGTAGCCGACCGCGTAGGTCCCCAGCGAGGAAACCAGTGCCACGGTGGGGTTTCCGCCGGGGAAGAAGATGCTCGGGAAGATCAGCGCGGCGGCTTGGGCGTAGACGAACCAGTCGTAGTACTCGAGCGCGCTGCCGATCCATCCGCTGGCAGCGGCCCGGCGCGATCTGCTCCGGGAGTCGCTCGCTTGCTTTCCGCTCATGCGTGTTGCCACTTGTGCTCCCTCGGTACTCCGTTGTCCCGATCAGCCGGTAAGCGCTTTCCATCGAACAGCGCTCGCCGGGCGGTGTCAACCACTCGGCGGCCTGTTGGAAGGCGCTTTCCGCATGGTTACCATGCGCTGGAGCCGAGGACTTGCGAGGAAAGATGAGCGCTGCGACGACCGTCGTGCTGGCCGGGGTGCACGGGCACGGGCAATGGCACCTGCGCAACGTCGAGAGGATGCCCGACGTCGAGTTGGTCGGCATCTGCGATTCCCGCCCTCCGGAGATCGACCTCGGTGTGCCGGTCGAGCCGGAACTGCCCGCGCTGCTGGAGAAGACCCGCCCGGGCGTGACGATCGTGTGCACCCCGATCCACACCCATTCCGCGTTGGCGCTGACCGCGGCGAGGGCGGGTTCGCACGTTCTGCTGGAGAAACCGCCGACGCCGACGCTCGCGGAGTTCGACGAGCTCGTGGCCTCGCTGGCGACCACGGATCGCGCGTGCCAGATCGGGTTCCAGAGCCTCGGTTCGCACGCGCTGTCCCGCGCGCGGGCGTTGCTGGCCGATGGGGCGATCGGGGAGCTGCGCGGGATCGGCGCGGCGGGCGCTTGGCAGCGCGACGCCGGCTACTACGGTCGTGCCCGCTGGGCCGGGCGCCGCACGCTGGACGGCGTGCCGGTGGTCGACGGCGCGCTGACCAACCCCTTCGCGCACGCGATCGCCAACGCCCTGGCCATCGACGGGGTTTCGGCGGACGAGGTGCCGCGCGAGCTGTCGGTGGAGCTGTGCCGGGCGAACCCGATCGAGGCCGACGACACCTCGTGCCTCCGGCTGGTGACCGCGCGCGGCACGCCGATCACGGTGGCCGTGACGCTGTGCGCGGATCGGGAAGTTGAGCCGTACCTGGTGATCCACGGCTCGAAGGGCCGGATCGTGCTGGAGTACAGGGAGAACCGGGTCCGGCTGGAAACGCCGGACCGGGTGGAGATCACCGAGCACGCGACGACCGACCTGCTTGCGAACCTCGTCGCCCACACCCGCCGCGGCGAACCGCTGCTGGTCCCTCCCGAGGCGGCCCGACCGTTCATGCGGATCCTCGAAGCGGTGCGGCTGGCGCCCGATCCGCGCGAGGTCCCCTGCTCCTACGACTCCTCCCGCGGCCTGCGGGTGATCCCGGGCGTGTCGGAAGCCGTTGTGCGGTCGGCTGATTCGTTGACGTTGTTGTCCGAAATGGATGTTCCGTGGCTGAAGTGATCCGGATCGGCGATGTCGTCGTCGCAGAGCGCCGCTCCGGTGCGGAGCTGCCCGCTCGGCTGGGGCCGCGTCCGCACCTGCACCCGATCCGCACCCTCGCCGGGCGGGTCGTCACCGACACGTGCCCGGAGGACCACCCGTGGCACCTCGGGTTCTCGGTGGCGCTGCAGGACGTGGACGGCTGGAACTTCTGGGGCGGTCCCACCTACGTCCGCGACGCGGGCTACGTGGACCTCGACGACCGAGGACGCATCGAGAGCACTGCGCTGACCTGGTCGGAAGCTGGTTTCGACGAGTCGTTGAGCTGGTGCACGCCTGCCGAGACTCTGCTCCGGGAATCCCGCCGGGTACGCGCCGATCCGGCGGTCCGCGGTTGGCGGCTCGACGTGACCACGACCCTGACCAACGCCACCACCCGTCCCGCGGCGCTGGGCAGCCCGGCGACCCACGGCCGCCCCGGAGCCGGCTACGGCGGCCTGTTCTGGCGCCTGCCTCCCGCGGTCGCGCCCCGGGTGTTCACCGCGCAGGGGGAGGGCGAGCAGACAACGCACGGATCGACGGCACCGTGGCTGGCCTGGACGGACCGGGACTTCACCCTCGTGTTCGCAGGCGACGACGACCCGTGGTTCGTGCGCGTCGACGACTACCCCGGAGTCGGCCTCCAGCTCGCCGGGGCCGACCCGGTCCGGCTCGCCCCCGGCGAATCACTGACCCGAAACCTGCGAGTCCTCATCACCGACGGAGTGCTCAGCCCGTCAGAAGCCGGAGCCTGGGCGAAGTCCTGACGCCGGTCACTGCCAGACGATGACGCTCTTGCGGACCGGGGTGGCGTCGTCTTCTGAGGCGAAGAGGTCGGGTTTGCGGTTGCGGAGGTGCTCGATGTCGGCGAAGACCGCGCGGAGGTGGGCGCGCATGGTGGCGCGGGCGCGGTCCAGGTCGTGGGCTCGGATGGCGTCGAGGATGTCGACGTGCTGGTCGGCGTAGACCTGCGGCGGGCTCGACTCGAGGCCGAGGCGTCGGGCGCGGTCGAGGTGGCCCTTGGCCGAGACGACCGTGGGCCAGGCGCGGTCGTGGCCGGACAGGCGCAGCAGTCCGCGGTGGAACTCCTCGTCGAGGGCGAAGAACTCCTCGACGTCGATCTCGGGTGAGCGCTGGCGGGCGAGGTTGTCGTCCAGCTCGGCAAGCAGCTCGGCGTCGAGGTCGGCCGGCATGTCCTCCAGGGCCGTGAGCTCGACGGCTTCGCGCAGGAACTGGGCGTCGGCGACCCGCTGCGGATCGACGCGGGAGACGAACGAGCCGATCTGCGGGAAGACCTGCACCAGGCCCTCTTCGGCGAGCAGGATCAGCCCCTCGCGCACCGGTGTGCGGCTCACGCCCAGGTCCGCGGCCAGGTCTTTCTCCGACAGCGCCTCGCCGGGCTTGAGCTCCAGGGTCAGCACCTTGCGCCGCAGCGTCTCGTAGATGACTCGGCGGTTGGAGCGCTTCCTGGATTCGGGCACGGGGTCAGACTAGACGAGGCTTGACCCGGCTGATCGGTCAGTGCTTGTATACCAGCACTGCCACATCAGTAGGCGGCGTGGAGCAAAGGAGCGCACGATGACGGACAGCACCCAGACGGCGGGTGGCGTGAGACGTTCTACTCGCGAGCTGAGCAAGGCCGCCGTGTCGGGTTGGCTGGGTACCGCGATGGAGTTCATGGACTTCCAGCTGTACTCGCTGGCGGCGGCCATCGTGTTCAACAAGATCTTCTTCCCCGACGTCAGCCCAGCGATCGGGCTGATCGCGGCGATGGCCACCTACGGCGTCGGCTACGTCGCGCGGCTCGTCGGAGCCTTCTACTTCGGGCGGATGGGCGACCGGATCGGTCGCAAGAAGGTCCTGTTCCTGACCATCACGATCATGGGCGCGTCCACCACGCTCATCGGCGTCCTGCCGCCGTACCAGACGATCGGCATCGCGGCGCCGATCCTGCTGGTGGCGTTGCGGCTGGTCCAGGGCTTCGGCGCGGGCGCCGAGATCGCCGGGGCGACGGTGATGCTCGTCGAGTACGCGCCGGTCAAGCGCCGCGGCCTGATCTCCTCGCTGGTGTCGCTGGGAACCAACTCGGGCACGCTGGCGGCCTCCGGACTGTGGGCGTTGCTGCTGCTGGTGCTCTCGGAGGAGCAGGTCATCGCCTGGGGCTGGCGGATCCCGTTCCTGCTGAGCTTCGTGCTGCTGCTGTTCGGCGTGTGGATGCGGTCGAACCTCAAGGAGAGCCCGGTCTTCGAGGAGCGCGACGAGGTCGAGCCGAAGGCCGAGGGCGCCATCGAGTCCGGGCTCAAGCAGCGCAAGGGCAGGGCGTTCCTGCTCTCGCTCGGGCTGCGCTTCGGCCAGGCGGGCAACTCCGGTCTCGTGCAGACCTTCCTCGTCGGCTACATAGCCTCCTCGCTGGCGGTGAGCCGATCGGTGCCGACCAACGCCATCGTCTACGGTTCGCTGCTGGGGTTCGCCACGATCCCGCTGGTGGGACTGCTCGGCGACCGCTTCGGCCGGCGCCCCGTCTACCTCGCGCTGAGCCTGCTGACCGCGATCATCGCGGTGCCGATGATGGCCACCATCGCCAGCGGGAGCACGGTGATGCTGACCATCGCGATGGTCCTCGGCCTCAACATCGGCGTGCTCGGCCTGTTCGCGGTGGAGAGCGTCACGATGGCCGAGCTGTTCGGTTCGCGCACCCGGTTCACCCAGCTGGCCGTGGCCAAGGAGATCGGCGGCACGCTGGCCACCGCGATCGGGCCGGTCATGGCGGCGAGCCTGACCGCGTGGACGCAGCACTGGTGGCCCATCGCCGCGATGCTCATCGTCTACTCGCTGATCACGCTGGTCTCCGCCTGGGTGTCACCCGAGACGCGTGGCCGCGACCTCGTCCGACTGGAGGACGCCCTGTGAAAGCCGTTGTCGTTCACGGAAGCCGCGACGTCCGCGTCGACGAGGTCCCGGACCCGGTTCCCGGTGAGGGCGAGGTGCTGCTGGCGCTGGAGTGGGGCGGGATCTGCGGATCCGACATCTCCTACTGGCGCCACGGCGGCACCGGCACGGCTGTCCTGCGCCACCCGATGATCCTCGGCCACGAGGTCGCCGGACGGGTGGCGGCTCTCGGGCCCGGGGTTTCCGGCGTGGAGCTCGGCCAGGCGGCGACCGCGCACCCGGCCGAGCTGGTCGGCGAGCACGCGTACCCGGAGGGGCGCAGCAACCTGCACCCGCACGTCCGCTACTTCGGTTCGGCGGCATTCGACCCGCACACCGACGGCGGGTTCAGCGAGTACCGGACGGTCCCGGTGGGGCAGCTGCGCCCGTTGCCGGACGGGGTGTCCACGCAGCAGGGCGCGCTCGCCGAGCCGCTCGGCGTCGCTCTGCACGCGGTGAACCGAGCCGGATCCCTGCGCGGCAGAACGGTTCTGGTCAACGGTGCCGGGCCGATCGGCGCGCTCGTCGTCGCCGCCGCGAAGCACCGGGGCGCGTCCGCCGTGGTCGCCGCGGACCTCGCCGCCTCCTCGCTGGAGATCGCCAAGCGCATGGGGGCGGACGAAACCCGCGATCTGTCAACGCAATCGCTGCCGGAGGACGTCGACATCGCCTTCGAAGCCTCCGGCGCGCCGGCCGCCATCGGCCCTGTGCTGCGCGCGACCGCACGCGGCGGAACCGTGGTCCAGGTCGGCAACCTCCCCGGCGAGCCCGCTCCGGCGGCGCTCGGCGACCTGGTGACCCGCGAGATCACCTGGATCGGCTCCTACCGCTTCGCGGACGAGATCACCGACGCCCTCACCGCCCTGGCCGGAGGTCTCGACATCACCCCGCTCATCACCCACACCTACCCCCTGACCCGAGCGGCAGAAGCCCTCGCGGTCGCCGCCGACCGAACCACGGGCAGCAGCAAGGTCCTGCTGCGCCTGAGCGAGTAACCCCCGGCCGCTCCGACTCACCGTCAGGGCGTTCGGAAGTGGGCTGTTGTTGTCAGGTGGTTCGTGAAGAGGGTTGTCGTGGGGGGTTGGGGGCCCGGGTTGGTGGTGAGGTGCCAGTCCCGCAGCAGGGGTGTGGCTTCGGTGGGGATCTCGGTGAGGTGTCCTTCGGCGAGGTGGCGGATCACCGCGTCCTTGGAGACGAGGGTGGTGCCCAGGCCGGAGACGGCTGATTCGATGACGGCCGTGTTGGAGCCGAGGGTGAGGGTCCGGGGCGGCGGGTCCAGTTCCAGCTGGGCGAGGAAGGATTCCGTGATCGCCCTCGTGCCGGAACCGGGTTCGCGCAGCAGCCACGTCTGAGCCGACAGCCAGGCGGGGGTCCCCCGGCCGGGTGTGCTGGCGACGACGATGAGTTCGTGCGGGCGGGTGGCGAGGACCTCGACCTCGCGGCCGGGCTCGGGTCGTCCGCCGAGGACCAGATCGACCTCGTGCCGCTCCAGCAGCCGGCGGACGTGCTCCCGGTTGCCGACCTCCAGGCGGACGCCCACGTGCGGGTGCTGCTCGCGGAAGCTGGCCAGCACACCGGGCAGGATCTGCTCCCCGGCGGTGGTCAGGGCGGCGATGCGGAGTTCGCCGCGTTCCGGGTCCGTTTCCGCGGCGGCGGCGGAGCGGGCCTGGTCGAGGAGCCCCAGGGCGGTGCGGGCGTGGTCGGCGTAGACCTCGCCCGCGCGGGTCAGCCGCAGGCCCCGCCCGTCGCGTTCCAGCAGCTGCAGGCCGAGGGACTTCTGCAGCGCGTTCAGCGCGGCCGACACCGCCGACTGGGTCACGAACATCTGGCGAGCGGCGGCGTGCACCGAGCCGGTGTCGGCGACGGCCAGGAACGTGCGCAGCTGCGTGAGCGTCATCATCAACCATTCACTTGAGAATCGCGGCGGGATTCTTGATAGACAGTTGCTCAATCTGCCGCCATCGTCAAACGCATCCACTCATCCGGGGAGGACGCATGGCAGCCGAGAACGAGCGTTGGGGCGCAGGGGTCATCCCCTACGCCGAGATGGGGTACTGGCAGCCCGACTACGAGCCCAAACCCAGTGACGTGCTCGCCGCGTTCCGGGTGACCCCGCAGGACGGGGTGCCGCCGGAGGAGGCCGGTGCTGCGGTGGCGGGGGAGTCGTCGACGGCGACCTGGACCGTGGTGTGGACCGACCGGCTCACGACCTACGAGCACTACCAGGGCAAGTGCTACCGGGTCGATCCGGTTCCCGGGCAGCCCGGACAGCACATCGCCTACATCGCCTACGACCTCGACCTGTTCGAGGAGGGCTCGATCGCGAACCTCACGTCGTCGATCATCGGCAACGTCTTCGGGTTCAAGGCGCTCAAAGCGCTGCGGCTGGAGGACATGCGGATCCCGCCGCACTACGCCAAGACCTTCCAGGGACCCGCGCACGGCATCGTGATGGAGCGGGAGTACCTGAACAAGTACGGGCGCCCGCTGCTGGGCGCGACCGTGAAGCCCAAGCTGGGGTTGTCCGCGCGCAACTACGGGCGGGTGGTGTTCGAGGCGTTGCGGGGTGGTCTCGACTTCACCAAGGACGACGAGAACATCAACTCCCAGCCGTTCATGCGCTGGCGGGACCGGTTCCTGTTCTGCATGGAGGGCGTCCACCGCGCCCAGGCCGAAACCGGCGAGATCAAAGGCCACTACCTCAACGTCACCGCCGCGACGATGGAGGACATGTACGAGCGGGCGGAGTTCGCCAAGGAGCTCGGCAGCGTCGTGGTGATGATCGACCTGACGGTCGGCTACACCGCGATCCAGTCGATGGCCAAGTGGGCGCGTGCCAACGGCGTCCTGCTGCACCTGCACCGCGCCGGGCACTCCACCTACACGCGGCAGAAGAACCACGGCGTGAGCTTCCGGGTCATCGCCAAGTGGATGCGGCTGGCCGGGGTCGACCACATCCACGCCGGAACGGTGGTCGGCAAGCTCGAAGGAGACCCGAACTCGGTCGCCGGGTTCTACGACGTGCTGCGGGTTAACAAGGCCGAACCGGATCCGCCCAAGGGCCTGTACTTCGAGCAGGACTGGGCGTCGATGCCGGGCGTCATGCCCGTCGCCTCCGGTGGCATCCACGCTGGCCAGATGCACCAGCTGCTGGATCACCTGGGCGAGGACGTGGTGCTGCAGTTCGGCGGCGGCACGATCGGGCACCCGATGGGCATCGCCGCTGGCGCCACCGCCAACCGGGTCGCGCTGGAGGCGATGATCAAGGCGCGCAACGAGGGCCGGGACTTCCTCGCCGAGGGACCCGACATCCTGCGCAAGGCGGCGCGGCACAGCCGCGAGCTCGACACCGCGCTGGCCCTGTGGGGTGATGTGAGCTTCGACTACGACTCCACCGACACCCCGGACGTCATCGACACCCCGACGCTGGTGTGAGGAGACCGGACATGCGCATCACCCAGGGAACCTTCTCCTACCTCCCGGAGCTGACCGACGACGAGATCCGGGCGCAGGCGCAGTACGCGCTGGACAACGGATGGCCGCTGTCGGTGGAGTTCACCGACGACCCGCACCCCCGCAACAACTACTGGGACATGTGGGGTCTGCCGATGTTCGACCTGGTCGACGCGGCCGGCGTGCTCTACGAGGTCAACGAGTGCCGCCGGGCGTACCCGCAGCACTACGTCCGGGTCAACGCCTACGACGCCTCGCTGGGCAGGCAGACCACGGCGCTGACGTTCCTGGTCAACCGCCCCTCCGAGGAGCCGGGATTCCGGCTCGACCGGCAGGAGGCGGCGGACCGGCGGCTGCGCTACAGCACCCACGCCTACGCGCTGGACCGCCCGAAGGGCGAGCGGTACTCGTCGTGAGCACCGCGACGAGGCCGGGTTTCGGCATGCGGCCCGGCGAAACCGATACGGAGGCAGGGGAAACCGCCCTCGCGCGAACCGAACGCGTGGATCTCGCGGCGGAGCGGGACGCGGCGGGCATCGACGAGCTGATGGCCTCGCTGGACGCGGAGCTGGTCGGCCTGCACGAGGTCAAGACCCGCATCCGCGAGGTGGCGTCGCTGCTGCTGGTGGATCGCGTGCGGCAGTGGTTCGGGGTGAGCTCGACGCGCCCGAACCTGCACATGTGCTTCACCGGCAACCCCGGCACCGGCAAGACGACCGTGGCGATGCGGATGGCCGGTCTGCTGCACCGCATCGGCTACCTCGAACGCGGACACCTGGTCGCCGTCACCCGCGACGACCTCGTCGGCCAGTACGTGGGCCACACCGCGCCGAAGACCAAGGAGGTGCTCAAGCGGGCGATGGGCGGAGTGCTGTTCATCGACGAGGCCTACTACCTCTACCGCGCCGAGAACGAACGCGACTACGGCCAGGAGTCCATCGAGATCCTGCTGCAGGTCATGGAGAACCAGCGCGAGGACGTCGTGGTGATCCTGGCGGGCTACGGCGACCGGATGGCTGAGTTCTTCCGCTCGAACCCGGGCATGAGCTCGCGCGTGGCCCACCACGTCGAGTTCGGCGACTACGACCTCGACGAGCTGAGATCCATCGCCGAGCTGATGTCCGAACAGGACGGTTACCGGCTGGGCGGCGAAGCGGTCGAGGTCCTGCGCGAAATGCTCGACGAGCAGCGCGCCCAGCCCCGCTTCGCCAACGCCAGGACGGTACGGAACATGTTGGAACGAGCCAGGTTGCGGCACGCGAGCCGCATCGTGGACACCCGCGACGACTGCGGCCTGGACGACCTAGTCCGCCTCGAACCGGTGGACTTCAAGCCCTAGGGGCTTTGAGAACGCGGCGGAGCTGCTGTTTCAGGTGTGGGACTCAGCCTGCACCCTCAGGTTCTGCTACTGGCACCGCCACGCAACGCAATTCCTACCCAACAAGCCCTAGGCCGAATCCTGGTGGGGTGGGACGGTCAGCGTGAGGGTCGTGCCGGAACCCGGGGTGCTGCGCACGTCGAGCGTGCCGCCGAGCAGGCGCGCGCGTTCGCGGAGGCCGGGCAGGCCGTGGCCGGTCGGGCCGGAGGTCGCGCGCAGCGTCGCCGGGTCGAACCCCACGCCGTCGTCGCTGACCTGCAGCACCACCCCGGCGGGCGTCGTGCTCAGCCGGATCACCGCGGTACCGGCCTGCGCGTGCTTCTGGACGTTCTGCAACGCCTCCTGGGCGCTGCGGTAGAGGGCGCTCTCCAGGAACTCCGGGACGTCGCAGACCCCGGCGTCGACGTGGACGTGCAGGTCGGCGATCCCGCGCGCGAGGCTCTGCAGGCTCGCCGTCAACCCGAGGTCGTCGAGCACCGGCGGGCGCAGGCCCGCGATCGCGTAGCGGGTCTCGTCCAGCGCCGCCCCGGCCAGGTCCTGCGCGGTGGCGATCTGCTGCTCGGCCCGCGCGGCGTCGTTGCCGACCAGGTCGCGGGCCGCCGAGAGGTGGAAGAACATGCTCACGATGCGCTGGCTGATGCCGTCGTGGATCTCGCCCGCGAGCCGCCGGCTCTCCGACTCCTGCAGCTGCACCATCCGCTCGGTGAAGCGCTCCAGCGCCTCCTCGCGGTCGGCCAGCCGCCGGTAGAGGCGCGCGTTCTCGATGGCGCCGGCGACCAGGCCGGCCAGGGAGCGCAGCAGCTCGACGTCGTCGCCGAACTCGCGGCGCCGCTTGCTGTGCAGGTTGAGCACGCCCACCAGGTGGCCCAGCCGCGTCAGGATCGGCACCGACACCATCGAGGTGAACTCCTCGCCGTGCAGCTCCGGGATGTACTTGTAGCGCGGGTCGGCCCGCTTGTCCTCCACGATCACCGCGGGCTCGCCGTGCTCGGCGACCCAGCCGGCCATGCCCTCGCCGACCGCCAGCTCCACCCGTCCGGCGAGCCGGTCGAACGGCGGGGTCGCGCCGCAGAGCCGCAGCCGCTGCCGGTCGTCGTCGAGCAGGTGCACGAAGCACACGTCGGTCGCGGTCATCTCGGTGATGATCGCCGCGACGTTCTGCACGATCTCGTCCAGGTCCAGCCGCGAGGAGATGGTCTCGACGATGCGCAGGAGCAGGTGGGCCTCCTGCTCGGCGTCGGCCATGCCCAGCGAGCTGCGCTTCACCGGTACACCCCTTCGCGCAGCGCGACCGCGATGGCACCGGCCCGGTCGCCGACCTCCAGCTTGCGGTACAGCCCTCGCAGGTGGGTCTTGACGGTCTCCTCGGTGATGAACAGCTTCGTCGCGATCGCCCGGTTCGACATGCCCGCCACCAGCAGCGACAGCACGTCGCTCTCGCGCTGGGTGATGCCCAGGTGCGCGCCGGGCCAGAACTCGCCGTTGCGGATCCGCGCCGCCGACTTCGCCACCCTGCTGGCCAGCGCCGGGTCGATGAGCACCTCGCCCTCGTGGATGCGCGTCAGGTACTCCACGAGTTCCGAACCGCGCACCCTCTTGAGCAGGAAGCCCGACGCGCCCAGCTGCAACGCCTGGTAGAGGTACTGCTCGTCGTCGTAGACGGTCAGGAACACCACCTTGCAGCCCGGTCGGTGCCCCAGGATCTCCCCGCACAGGTCCAGACCGCTGGATCCGCGCAACCGGATGTCGAGCAGCACGGCATCCGGTTCGTGCCGCACGATTTCGGTGACGGCCTGCGCCGGAGTGCCCGCCTCGCCGACGATCCGGACCCGTTCGGAGTGCGGTTCCAGCATCGCCTTGAGGCCGTCGAGCACCATCTGGTGGTCGTCGACGACCACCAGCCGCAACGGCTCCTCGACCTGGCCCATCGGAGAAGAGTACGCAGGCAACGGCATCTCCGGTAGGTGACGAGGTCCTGCTCAGGCCGGGGTGGTGGCGTCGAGGAGTTCGTCGAGGTCCACCCTCCGGGCGGTGTCGACGAACGCCCTGGCGAGGATGGGTTCGGGGTCGCGGTCGTGCAGGACCAGCCCGATCGTCTTGTTGATCTGCGGCTCCGTCAACGGGACCGCGCGCATGCCTTCCGGAACCCCGAAGCGCAGCAGCCACGAGTGGGGGAGCACGGTGGCCCACGGTCCCTCGCGCACGTGCGCGTAGAGCGCGCTGATGGAGTTCGTCTCCACCGCCGGTTGCGGCTTCGCCTGGGCCTGTTCGAACACCGAGTTGAGGATGCGGCGGTTCTGCATGTCCTCCGACAGCAGGCACAGCGGGTGGTCGGCGGCTTCCGCCCAGGTCGCCGATTCCCCGTCGTCGAGGTCCTCCTCGGCCGCCAGGAGAAGGTAGCGCTCGCTGTAGAGCGGAACGGTGCGGACGCCGGTCAGCGGCTCGTTGTCGATGTAGGTCACGCCGACGTCGAGCCCGTACTGCGAGAGACCCCGCTGGATCTCGATCGAGGTCATCGAGCTCACCTGCACCCGCACCCGGGGCTGGTCCTGGCACAGCAGCGAGGTCAGGATCGGCACCACGCACAGCGCCGTCGGGATGCACCCGATCCGCAGCCGCCCGCTGAGCCCTTCCCGCATCGCCCCGACGTCCTCGACCAGCGCGTCCCGCTCGGCGAGGATGCGGTAGGCCCACTTCAGGATCCGCTCGCCCTCCGGGGTGAAGCCGATGAACCGGTTCCCCCGCTGGATGATCTGGACGTGCAGCTCGGCTTCGAGCTTGCGGATCGCTGCGGACATGGCCGGTTGCGAGATGTAGCACGCCTCTGCGGCGCGGGCGAAGTGCTTCTCGCGCGCCAGGGTCGTCAGGTATTCCAGTTGCCGCAGGAGCATGCGCGCGATGCTAATCGTCCGGCCACGGCAACCGGGCACGCACGAGGAGTGGCGCGCGGAGTCCGGGGACGGATTCTCAGGCGCCGTCTCGGATGAGGTGGTGCAGCAGGATCAGCTGGGCGAGCCGCAGCGGTTCGTTGCGCCTGCCGTCGTCGAGCCTGCCGAGGCAGTCCGGCAGCGGGTCGGGCACGTCGAGGCCTTCCCAGATCGCCTTGGCGACCATCGTGCTCTCCTCGGGCGGGGCGTGGCCGTGGATGTGCAGGGCGTCGACAGGTCGTCCGTCGGTGTCGCGCTTGAGGGCCAGGTGCACGGCCTTGGTGGGGGCCTTGGCCAGGATCTCGGTGAAGTTGGGGTGCCGGATCGTCGGGCGCATCAGGATCGTCGCCGACAGCGGGGTGCCGGGCGGGTCGTCACGTCCCTCGATCGGGGCGAACGAGACGACGATGTCGGCCAGGTCCCGCTGCGGCCGGATGTATCGCGCGGACTCGGGTTCGCGGCGGCCCAGCTCGGCCTTGACCTGCTCGGCCCGGTAACCGCGCTTGGCGGTGTCGCGCTGGATCTTCCACGCGGCCCGCACGTTCTCGGGCGGGCCGAGGTAGACGGTGACGTCGAAGCACGCGCGGGTCAGCTTCGTGTGCAGCGGGAGCAGGCCTTCCACCAGCATGAACTCGTGCGGTTCGACCAGCACCGGCCGGGTCAGCTCACCGGCGGAGTGGTCGTAGACGGGCTTGAGGATGGGGCTGCCGGTGGCCAGCAGCCGCAGGTGCTGCTCCATGATCTCCACGTAGTTGCAGTCCGGGTGCAGCGGTGTGAAGGGCAGTTCCCTGCGCTCCCGGCGGTCGTAGCGGTGGTAGTCGTCGACGCACATCGAGGTGCTGCGCTGGGTCCCGAGAGCCTCGACGAGACCGCGGGTAAGGGTGGTCTTGCCCGCGGCGCTGTCGCCCGCGATGCCCAGCATCGTGGGGCGGGGGTTCGGTCGCTCGGCTCGGGCGCGGTGGATGCGCAGTTGCTTGTCGGGCACGAAGATCTCCCTCCGTCGGCGCTGTCCTCCGGCGCGCTGGGGTTCGAGCGGCCTGCCCTCGGCAAGCTGTCCGCTGCTCGGCGGCGAGTCCTCGACGTTACGGAGCGCGCCGGTTCCCGTCCTCCCCCCGGCGGGGGATGCGCGGCCGGGAAGCTCGGAATCGTGAAAGTTGATGTCCGGCGGGAGGATTCGGCGTTCGAGGAACGCCCGATCGGTGGGTTCTCCTCCGCGGGTTGACTAGATCAACCGCACTCGCGGTGACTGCTGCAAGTGGATGGCCGTCCTTGCCTCCGAACGTTAACGCCCATTAGCGTGATCGGGGTCACGATCCGCAGGGTCGATGACGGATGCGTCGTGCGACGAGGAGGTCGTGATGGCCGGCTTGGTCCCGCCGTTGGGAATCGCGTCGAGTGCACCTGGCGGAGATTCGCTGACCACTGCGTCGAAGGTCACCAGGGCGTGGGAGGCGTTCGCGACCGGGGAGGACATCACCTCCGACGTGCGGCCCGACATCCTCGCCTCCTGGTACCGCTGCCGCGATCAGTACGAAGTGGACCCCGCGCTCGACGCCGCTCCGCCGGCGCCCGGCTACCACGACCAAGGGCCGGACAACGACGTCATCTTCACCCAGCTCGGCGGGCTCGGCGCCCTGGCCGGGCGGGACGTCGAACTCGACGGCGGGGTCGTCGCGGTCACCGACGGCTCCGGGCGCATCCTCGGCACCTGGGGCGACCCGTCGGCCCGCCGCCGCGCGGAGATGTCCAACATGGCTCCCTGGTCGTCCTGGTCCGAGCAGTGCACCGGCACCAACGGGATGGGCACGTCCTTCGAGGTCGCCGGCCCGGTCACGGTCACCGGCGCCGAGCACTGGTGCGAGGGCTTCCACCAGTGGGCGTGCGCGGGCATCGCCATCCGCGACGTGGTGACCGGCTCGGCCATCGCCTCGATCAACATCTCCCGCTGGGGCGCGACGCTTTCCCCGGAGGTGCCGGGGTGGCTGCAGAAGGCCGCGTCCTGCATCGAGCAGGAGATCCACCGCAGGGCCGTCGGCGAGGCCAAGCGGGTGTGCGCGGCCTTCAAGCAGGAGCGCACCGACCACAGCGGCCCGCTGGTCGCCCTCGACCGGGGCGGTCAGGTCGTCGCGGCCAACGACGCCGCCCTGTCCATGCTCCGCCTTCCCGCCGACGCACCGGCCTCGCGCGGCGCGGTCGAACCCGCCGAGCGGTCCAGACCGGACATCGCCGAACTGTCCGATGTGGTGCGCTGGGCGGCGGGACGAGCAGCGCAGAATCCACAGTGGAGCGGATACGCCCAGCTGGGGGTGGCCGGTGACGGCGCCGTTCCCGCGACGCTGCGGCCGATCACGGAGGCCGACCGCGTGGTCGGGATGCTCTGCGCGTTCGGGCTGCAGGAAGGCGAGCCCTACGGCCGCGCCGGCGAGGGCGCGGCCGTGCCCATGCCGCCCCGGGTCATCGGCGTCCGCAACGACCGCCTGGTGCTGCTCGCACCCTCGGAGGTCCGCTACGCCGAAGCGGACCGCAACACCGTCTGGCTCAGCACCGACCGCGGCCGGATCCTGGCCGCCACCAGGGGTCTGGACCACGTAGACCAGGCGTTGAGCCGCCACGGCTTCCGCCGGGTGCACCGCCGCTTCCTGGTCAACCTCCGCCGGGTCGCCGAGGTCGAACGCGGCACCAAGGGCGAGCTGTTCCTCGTCACCGACCCCCGCGTGCCCGAGATCGTTCCGGTCTCCCGGCGCCACGCCCCGGAGATCCGCCGCCTGCTGGGCGTCTGACCGGCGCAACCGCGCTGCCGGACGACGGGATCGGGCGCAAGCTCGAGGTGCACCGCTCGTCGTCGCGGCAATGCCGTTCGTTGGGAGTTCCGCGCCGCCGGTCGGCGATCGGTTGTCACCGCAGCGACTGATCGCTGAGGCTGTGAACTGCTGGAACGCGGAACCGAGGAGGAAATCATGACCTGGGAGACCCCTGAGTACACGGTGATCGACGTCTGCGCCGAAGTCACCGGCTACCACCACCAGCGCTGACGGCCGTGCTCGTCCACTGCCTGGGAGTCGCGGCAGGTGGCGGGTACCCGCAGTGGAACTGCGCGTGCCCCGGATGCCGCGAGGTCCGCACCGCGCCGGAGCGCGCTTCGGCGCACGCGGGCCTCGCGGTCTCCGGCACCGGTGACCGCTGGTTCCTGCTCAACGCGACACCCGACGTTCACCACCAGATCAACGCCGACCCCAGCCTGCACCCCGGCCCCGGGACGCGGGAGACGCCGGTGGCGGGAGTGCTGCTCACCGACGCCGAGTTCGATCACACGATCGGGCTCCTGGTGCTCCGGGAGGGCTCGTCGCTGGAGGTCTTCGGCACGACACCCGTGCTGGCCGCGCTCACCGATCACTTCCCGGTGCGAGACCTGGTCTCCGACTACGCCGACGTGCGGTGGCGGACCGTGCACATCGGCAAGCCGATGTATCTCGACGAACGGCTCCAGGTGACAGCGTTCGCCACCGGGAGCAAACCGCCGCGCTACGTCGGGCACCACGCCGGGCCCGGCGACTGGGAGACCGGCTACGTGCTGCACGACCAGGTGAGCGGTGGAACCGCCGTCTACGCCCCGACCGTGCCAAGCTGGGACGAGCACTTCGCCGAGCAGGTCGCCGACGCCGACTGCGTGTTCGTCGACGGCACGTTCTGGACCGACGACGAGATGTCCCGCCGAGGAACCGGTGATCGGCCCGGCAGGTCCATGGGGCACATGCCCGTCAGCGGTGCGGACGGTTCGGCTCGGCACCTGGCCGCGCTGCCCGCCCGCCGCAAGATCTACGTCCACGTCAACAACACCAATCCCATCCTCGACGAGGGATCAGCCGAGCGAGCAGAACTCGCGGCGCTGGGCATCGAGGTGGGACGTGCGGGTCTGGAGGTCGAACTAT
Source organism: Saccharopolyspora sp. NPDC049357 (assembly GCF_040677225.1). NCBI lineage: Bacteria > Bacillati > Actinomycetota > Actinomycetes > Pseudonocardiales > Pseudonocardiaceae > Saccharopolyspora > Saccharopolyspora sp. NPDC049357. Next base: position 129,985 of record NZ_JBFAQJ010000006.1, read on the forward strand.
GAGGCCCTGGTCGTCGGAGGAGTTCGAGGCCGAGCTGCGCGCGGTCGGCGAGGCGCGCTACCACCACCTGCACCCGTTCAACGAGCGGATGCACGCCGGTGACCTGACCGAGGAGGAGTTCCGCGGCTGGGTGCGAAACCGCTTCTACTACCAGATCAACCTGCCGGTGAAGGACGCCTTCATCCTCACCAAGCTGCCCGGCGCCGAACGCCGGAAGTGGATCAAGCGCATCACCGACCACGACGGCACCCCCGAGGTCGAAGGCGGCATCGAGCGCTGGGTTCGGCTCGGCGAAGCCGTCGGCCTGACCCGCGACGAGCTCTACGACACGCGCACCGTGCTGCCCGGCGTGCGCTTCGCCGTGGACGCCTACGTCGACTTCTGCAGGCACAAGCCGTGGCTGGAGGCGGTGGCCTCGGCGATGACCGAGCTGTTCGCGCCCGACCTGCTCAGCCGCCGCATCGTCGACGTGCAGAAGCACTACCCGTGGCTGGACGAGCGCGGCCTGGAGTACTTCCGGACCCGGCTGACCCAGCAGCCCGCCGACATCGCGCACCTGCTCGGGCTGGTGCTCGACAACGCCCGGACCCGGGAGCAGCAGGAGGCGTGCGTACGCGCCCTGGAGTTCAAGTGCGACGTGCTGTGGACCTTGCTCGACGCGGTGCAGCTCGCCCACGGCAAGGTCGAGTGATGGACGCCGGGAGCACACCGCGCCTGGTGCCCAAGGCGATGCTCAAGCGCGACAAGGTCCGCGACGCCGACCTGCTGCTGCTGCCGGAGCGCGTGGTGCGGCTCAACACCTCGGGCGCGGCGATCCTGCGGTTGTGCGACGGGACCCGGACCGTGCGGGAGCTCGTCGACCGGCTGGAGGAGGAGTTCGGCGCCACCGGGCTCATCGACGACGTGCTGACTTTCCTCAACGACGCGCGCGACCAAGGTTGGGTGGTGTCCGGATGACCCCCGCGCCCTACGGGCTGCTGGCCGAGGTGACCCACCAGTGCCCGCTGCACTGCCTGTACTGCTCCAACCCGCTGGAACTGCGCCAGCGCGACGAGGAGATCGGCACCGAGGACTGGCTCCGGGTGATCCGCGAGGCCGCCGACCTCGGGGTGGTGCAGGTGCACTTCTCCGGCGGTGAACCGCTGGTGCGCGGTGACCTCGCCGAGCTGATCGCCGAGGCGCGCGGCTGCGAGCTCTACACCAACCTGATCACCAGCGGTCTCGGCTTCACCGAGGAACGGGCGAAGTCGCTGGTCGCGGCCGGGCTCAACAGCGTGCAGCTGAGCATCCAGGGCGACACCGCCGAGGCGAGCGAACTCGTGGCCGCCACCAAGCGCTTCGACAAGAAGCGCGAGGCCGCGAGGATCATCGTCGACTCCGGGCTGCCGCTGAACATGAACGTCGTGCTGCACCGGCTCAACCTCGACCGGCTCGACGCCATCATCGACGTATGCGAGTCGTGGGGAGCCGAACGGCTCGAACTGGCCAACACCCAGTACTACGGCTGGGGGCTGCGCAACCGGGACCTGCTGCTGCCCAGCCGCGAACAGCTCGCCGCGGCGGAGAAGGTCTACCAGCGGCGCAAGGCCGAGCTCGCCGGCCGGATGGAACTGCTGTGGATCCTGCCGGACTACTACGAGCTCTACCCGAAGCCGTGCATGGGCGGCTGGGCGCGCACCGCGCTGACCGTGGCGCCGGACGGGTCGGTGTACCCGTGCCCGGTCGCCGCTGACATCGACACCCTCGACTTCCCGTCGGTGCTGGCGCACCCGCTCGACTGGATCTGGGCGAAATCGCCCGCGTTCCAGGCATTTCGGGGAACCGACTGGATGCCGGAGCCGTGCCGCAGCTGCTCCCGCAAGGAGATCGACTTCGGCGGCTGCCGGTGCCAGGCGTTCGCGCTGACCGGTGACGCCTCGCGCACCGACCCGGTGTGCACGTACTCGCCGGACCACCACCTCGTGCAGGACGCGGTGGACCGCGCCAACGAGACGCCCGCCGCGGCGCCCGAACCGGTCTACCGCCGCCCGCGCGCGGCCGCGGAGTGACCGCGTTTCGTCACCGGAATCCCGCCGTTCGTGCCTGATCACCCACCGCCGGTACCGGATTCGTTGTCCACTCCGGAACCGGCGCGCGAGGGTGGTCGGAACGGACCGGTCCCGACTCGGCGTGCCGGGTCGGGCCACGCCGGTGGCGGCGCGAGGCGTCCCCGACCGCTTTCGCCGCCACCGGCGACCTTCTCGCCGAGAGGATGCAGCAGATGATCAAGTCGCGCGCGGTGATCGCACGGGGGAAGGGCGAACCGGTCGAGGTGGTGCGGATCGACCTGCCCGAACCCGGACCCGGCGAGGTGCTGGTGCGGGTGCAGGCCTGCGGTGTCTGCCACACCGACCTGCACTACCGGGAAGGCGGCATCAACGACGACTTCCCGTTCCTGCTCGGCCACGAGGCCGCCGGTGTCGTCGAAGCGGTGGGCCCCGGTGTGTCGGACGTGTCCGAGAACGACTTCGTGGTGCTGAACTGGCGCGCGGTGTGCGGCCAGTGCCGCGCCTGCTCGCGCGGGAAGCCCTGGTACTGCTTCGACACCAACAACGCCGAGCAGCCGATGCGGCTGGAGGACGGCACCGAGCTGTCCCCGGCGCTGGGGATCGGGGCGTTCAGCGAGCGCACGCTCGTCCACGCCGGGCAGTGCACGCGCGTCGACCCGGCCGCGCGGCCGGTCGTGGTCTCGCTGCTCGGGTGCGGTGTCATGGCCGGCATCGGCGCGTCGATCAACACGGGAGGCGTGACGCGCGGCGACTCGGTGGCCGTGATCGGCTGCGGCGGGGTCGGGGACGGCTCGATCGCCGGAGCGGCGCTGGCCGGCGCGGAGAAGATCATCGCCGTGGACCGGGACCCGAAGAAGCTCGCCTGGGCCGAGGAGTTCGGAGCCACCTACACCGTCAACGCCGCCGAGACAGATGCGGTGGCCGCCATCCGGTCGCTCACCGGCGGCAACGGTGCGGACGTCGTCATCGACGCCGTCGGCCGGGCGGAGACCTTCGAGCAGGCGTTCTACGCCCGCGATCTGGCGGGCACGGCGGTGCTGGTGGGCGTGCCGACCCCGGAGGTGGAGATCAAGCTCCCGCTGCTGGACGTCTTCGGGCGAGGAGGCGCGGTGAAGTCCTCCTGGTACGGCGACTGCCTGCCCAGCCGCGACTTCCCGATGCTCACCAACCTCCACCAGCAGGGCCGCCTGCCACTCGACAAGTTCGTCACCGAGGAGATCACCCTCGACGAGGTCGAGGACGCATTCGCCAAGATGGAACGAGGGGAAGTCCTGCGCTCCGTGGTGGTTTTCTGAGACGGGCTCTCGAACCGCGTGCAAGCGCGTAGCCGCACCGCCATGCAAGACGAGTTCAGGAACGGTTTCCGAGGCGTCACAGCGGGCGGCCTATGTCGACGTGGACCACCACCTCGTCCCCCGAGATCTCGACCTGGTGGGTGCGCAGGGGTTCGGTGGCCGGAGGGCAGAGCGGCTCTCCGCTGCGGACGTCGAAGCGGGACAGGTGCACCGGGCACTCCAGCGACGTGCCGTCGAAGTGCCCCTCGCTGAGGACCGCCCAGGCGTGCGAGCACACGTCGTCGATCGCGTAGAGCCGCCCGGCGACGTTGAACACCACGACCGGCGGGAGCGTGTTGAGCCGTCGCACGGTTCCGGGCGGGAACTCGCGCAGTCGGCACACTCGGACTCGATGCGTGGCCGGGGGCATCGACGCCACTCCTTCCGCCGGAGCTCCGGTGGCGCCGGCGCTCGCACCGGCCCCGCTGACGACGGTGCCGCAAGGCCCTCGACCGGGATGCGGTGAGGCCCTTGCGGCACTCGCTGCTGTTCGAGCCGCGTGGTGGGAGCGGAGGATCAGTCCTCGTCGGCGCGGTGCAGGTATCCGGTGACCTCGGCGCAGACGTCGATCACGGTGTATTCAGGGGTTTCCCACGTCATCGCATTCTCCTCACGTTCGTCTCGGCCGGTTGCGGTTTCCGGCCGCAGCGGGAGCCGGGAGGGTCGGGCGACAATTCCCGAATTCCGCGCTGGAATTTCAAGTTAGGCGCACTCGTGACACCTGGGCAAGCCGGGCGGGACGAGTGCGCGACGAGCTCGCACGAGCGGTAGAGGAGCGAAGACCAGCGGCGCTGCCTGCGGCGCCGGAAAAGACGATCTTGAGCTGACGCGTATGGGTGAAAACGCTGGTAGCGGCAGTGTCGCAGCGTGCGCGAAAAGGCCGGAAAAGGCGCGAAAATAGTCCGCAAAAAGGCCCTGTCCAGCGAAGATGCCGGAATTTCGGTGACGCGGAGTGCACATCGATCCGTGGCGCTTATCGATGCATAAAAACGTGTGCGTTGAACTCTGGGCGACGCGGCGCCACGGTAGACCCAATCTACAACGGAGTGGAGCCGCAGATGACGATAGCGGAACGCGTGCGCGGCGTTGTCGAAGCGCACCGGGGCGAACGCGGAGCCCTGCTTCCCATCCTGCACCACCTCCAGCAGGAGTTCGGCTGGATCGATCCGCAGGTGGTTCCGGTCCTGGCCGAAGAGCTCAACCTCTCGCGGGCCGACGTTCACGGAGTCATCTCCTTCTACACCGACTTCCGCTCCGAACCCGCGGGGACCACCACGGTCAAGATCTGCCGCGCCGAGGCGTGCCAGTCGGTCGGCGCCGAGCGGCTCGTGGCCGACGCCGAGCAGGTCTTCGGCGTCAAGGTCGGCCAGACGACCCCCGACCGCTCGGTCACCCTCGATCAGGTGTTCTGCCTGGGCAACTGCGCGCTCGGCCCCTCCGCGCAGATCAACGGAAAGCTGCACGGCCGGGTGGACCGCAGCCGGCTCGTCGAGATCCTCGCGGAGGGCAACGCGTGATCACCGTCTACGTACCCCAGGACTCCGCGTCGGTCTCGGTCGGCGCGAACGACGTGGCCGCGGCCATCCAGCAGGCGGCCGACGAACCGATCAGGTTGGTGCGCAACGGGTCTCGCGGCATGCTCTGGCTCGAACCGCTCGTCGAGGTCGAGACCGAGCGCGGTCGCGTCGGCTACGGCCCCGTCACCCCGGGCAGGGTGCCGGAACTGCTGGCCGCCGGCATGCTGCGCGGAGCCGATCACGAGCTGTGCCAGGGCGTGGTCGAGGACCTGCCGTGGATGCGCGACCAGCAGCGGCTGTGCTTCGCCCGCGTCGGCGTCACCGACCCGCTGTCCACATCGGACTACGAGGCGCACGGCGGCCTGCGCGGACTGCGCGCGGCGCTGGCCGCCGCACCCGCCGAGGTCGTCGAAGAGGTCACCACCTCCGGTCTGCGCGGCCGCGGCGGCGCCGGATTCCCGGCGGGCATCAAGTGGAACACCGTCCTCAAGGCCGACGGGCCCGCGAAGTTCATCTGCTGCAACGCCGACGAAGGCGACTCCGGGACCTTCGCCGACCGGATGCTCATGGAGGGCGACCCGTTCTGCCTCATCGAGGGCATGACCATCGCCGCCCACGCGGTCGGCGCCACCGAGGGCTACATCTACGTCCGCTCCGAGTACCCCGACGCCGTGCGCGCCCTGCGCCGGGCGATCGACGCCGCCTACGCGGTCGGCTGGCTCGGTGAGGGAGTGCTCGGCTCGGAGCTGACGTTCGACCTGTTCGTGCGCGTCGGTGCGGGTGCCTACATCTGCGGCGAGGAGACCTCCATGCTGGAGAGCCTGGAGGGCAGGCGCGGCATGGTGCGCTCCAAACCGCCGATCCCGGCGATCACCGGCCTGTTCGGCAAGCCCACGGTGGTCAACAACGTGCTCACCCTGGCCAGCGTCCCGGCGATCCTCGCCGACGGCGGCCGGCCCTACGCCGAGCTCGGCGTGGAGCGCTCGCGCGGCACGCAGGTCTTCCAGCTGGCGGGCAACATCGCGCGCGGCGGCGTCTTCGAGTCCGCCTTCGGCATCACCATCGACGAGCTGGTCAACGGCTACGGCGGCGGCACCCGATCCGGGCGGCCGGTGCGCGCGGTGCAGATCGGCGGCCCGCTGGGCTCCTACGTGCCGCCCGAGCGGTTCGACCTGCCGATGGACTACGAGGCGCTGGCCGAGGCGCAGGCGATGCTCGGCCACGGCGGCATCACCGTCTTCGACGACACCGTGGACATGGCGGCCATGGCGCGCTTCGCGTTCGAGTTCTGCGCCGAGGAGTCCTGCGGCAAGTGCACCCCGTGCCGGGTCGGCGCGGTGCGCGGCGTCGAGGTCGTCGACCGCATCGTCGGTGGTCAGGACCGCGACGGGAACCTGGCCGTGCTGGGCGACCTGTGCGAGCTGATGACCGACGGATCGCTGTGCGCGATGGGTGGGCTGACCCCGAACCCGGTGCGCAGCGCGCTGACGCACTTCCCCGAGGACTTCCTGAAGGAGGCGAAGTAGGCGATGGGTCTGCTGAAGGAACCCGACTACGGCACCCCGGCCAGAGCGGGGGAGGCCACCGTCACCGTCGAGATCGACGGCGTGCCGATCACCGTGCCCGAGGGCACCTCGGTGATGCGCGCCGCGGCCGAGTCCGGCACCGACATCCCGAAGCTGTGCGCCACCGACAGCCTGGAGGCGTTCGGCTCGTGCCGGCTGTGCCTGGTGGAGATCGACGGCCGCAAGGGCACCCCGGCCTCGTGCACCACACCGGTCGCCGAGGGCATGAAGGTCAGCACCCAGACGCCGAGGCTGGAGAAGCTGCGCCAGGGCGTCATGGAGCTCTACATCTCCGACCACCCGCTGGACTGCCTGACCTGCTCGGCCAACGGCGACTGCGAGCTGCAGGACATGTCCGGCGTGGTCGGCCTGCGCCAGGTCCGCTACGGCTACGAGGGCGCCAACCACCTCGACGCGCCCACCGACAGCAGCAACCCCTACTTCGACTTCGACGCCTCGAAGTGCATCGTGTGCTCCCGCTGCGTGCGGGCCTGCGACGAGGTGCAGGGCACCTTCGCGCTGACCATCGAGGGGCGCGGCTTCGACTCCAAGGTCGCGGCAGGTGCCGGTGACCCGTTCCTGGAGTCCGACTGCGTGTCCTGCGGCGCGTGCGTGCAGGCCTGCCCGACGGCCACGCTGCAGGAGAAGTCGGTGGTCGACCTGGGCATGCCGACCCGCTCGGTGCTGACCACCTGCGCCTACTGCGGTGTGGGCTGCTCGTTCAAGGCCGAGCTGCGCGGCGACGAGCTGGTGCGGATGGTGCCGTACAAGGACGGCGGAGCCAACGAGGGCCACTCCTGCGTCAAGGGCCGCTTCGCCTTCGGCTACGCCACCCACCCGGACCGGCAGCTCAACCCGATGATCCGGGAGCGCACCACCGACGAGTGGCGCGAAACCGATTGGGAGACGGCGATCTCCTACGTCGCCGAGAAGTTCCGCGACATCCAGGCCCGGCACGGCGCCAACACCATCGGCGGCATCACCTCCTCGCGCTGCACCAACGAGGAGGTCTACGTGGTGCAGAAGATGGTGCGCGCGGCGTTCGGCAACAACAACGTCGACACCTGCGCCCGCGTCTGCCACTCGCCGACCGGCTACGGCCTCAAGCAGACCTTCGGGACCTCGGCGGGCACGCAGGACTTCCGGTCCGTGGCGGAGTCCGACGTGATCGTGGTGATCGGCGCCAACCCGACCGACGGGCACCCGGTGTTCGCCTCTCGGATGAAGCGCAGGCTGCGGGAGGGCGCGAAGCTGATCGTCATCGATCCGCGGCGGATCGACCTGGTGCGCAGCCCGCACGTGGAGGCCTCCCACCACCTGCAGCTCGCGCCGGGCACCAACGTCGCGCTGGTCAACGCGCTGTCGCACGTGGTGGTCACCGAAGGGCTGACCGACGAGTCGTTCGTGGCCTCGCGCTGCGAGGGCTTCGACGAGTGGGCGGAGTTCATCGCCCGCGACGAGAACAGCCCCGAAGCCGTCGAGTCGATCACCGGTGTTCCCGCCGAGCAGGTCCGCGAGGCGGCGCGGCTCTACGCCACCGGCGGCAACGGCGCGATCTACTACGGGCTGGGCGTCACCGAGCACAGCCAGGGCTCCACGATGGTGATGGGCATGGCCAACCTCGCCATGGTCACCGGCAACATCGGCCGCGAGGGCGTGGGCGTCAACCCGCTGCGCGGGCAGAACAACGTGCAGGGCTCCTGCGACATGGGTTCGTTCCCGCACGAGCTGTCCGGCTACCGGCACGTCGCCGACGACGCGGTCCGCGAGGTGTTCGAGAAGCTCTGGGAGCGCCCGATCCTGCCCGAACCGGGGCTGCGGATCCCGAACATGTTCGACGCCGCCGTCGACGGCAGCTTCCGGGGTCTGTTCGTGCAGGGCGAGGACATCGCCCAGTCCGACCCCAACACCCAGCACGTCGCGGCGGCCCTGTCGGCGCTGGAACTCGTCGTGGTGCAGGACCTGTTCCTCAACGAGACCAGCAAGTTCGCGCACGTGTTCCTGCCGGGCACCTCGTTCCTGGAGAAGGACGGCACGTTCACCAACGCCGAGCGGCGGATCAACCGGGTCCGCCCGGTGATGGTTCCCAAGAGCGGCAAGGACGAGTGGCAGGTGGCCTGCGAGATCGCCCAGGCGATGGGATACGACATGCACTACGACCACCCGCGCGAGATCATGGACGAGATCGCCTCGGTGACACCGACTTTCGCGGGCGTCTCGTTCGACAAGCTGGACGAGCTGGGCAGCGTGCAGTGGCCGTGCAACGACAAGGCGCCCGAGGGCACGCCGATCATGCACGCCGAGGAGTTCGTGCGCGGCAAGGGCAAGTTCGTGCTCACCCCGTTCGTGGCGACCCGCGAGCGCAGCACCCGCAGGTTCCCGCTGGTGCTCACCACCGGGCGCATCCTGTCGCAGTACAACGTCGGCGCGCAGACCCGCCGCACCGCCAACGTCGCCTGGCACCCGGAGGACGTGCTGGAGATCCACCCGCACGACGCCGAGGACCGGGGCATCTCCTCAGGCGACGTGGTGAACCTGTCCAGCCGGGTCGGCACGACGTCGCTGCGCGCGAAGATCTCCGACCGGATGCCGGTGGGCGTGGTGTACACGACGTTCCACCACCCGGTGACCGGCGCGAACGTGGTGACAACCGAGAACTCCGACTGGGCCACCAACTGCCCGGAGTACAAGGTCACCGCCGTGCAGGTCGCCAGGGAGACCAGCGGGGAGAAGGCCGACGCCGAGCAGCGGGAGGCGGTGTTGAGCGAGTCATGAGCGCCGACGTCTCGCCGCAGGTGCGGATGGCCAACGACATCGCCATCCAGTTCGCGCACCTCCCGTCCCGCCAGGCGGCGCGGGAGGTGGCCCACCACATCAAGATGTTCTGGGACCCGAGGATGAGGGCCGAGCTCGACCGCCTCGCCGACTCCCCGCCCCTGGGCATGGACCCGCTGGCCCTCGAAGCGGCCCGCCTCCTCCGCAACGCGGACGCCGCCCCCTAGCCCCTCCCGACGAACCCGCCCCCGCCCGCACGCCACCGCCTCCCACCACGCCACACCCCGATCACCCTGGTAATCAGGTACCCGATTACCAGGGTGATCGGGGTGTGCCCCGACCACGGCCGTACCCGGCTCACCGGGGTATTCGGGTCACCCAGGCCTGGAGCGTGGTCGCCCGGGATCTCGGCTCGGGATGGGTGTCGGGGCGGAATTCGGGAGGGTGGCGAGGTGAGTTTGCCCGTTCGGGTGTGCGGGTAGGTCTTGGTCACCAGACGCCCGTGACGGGAGGGAAGCTATGCCCCAGAGCGCGTGGAACTCCAAGGAGGAGCGGCAGTACGAGCACATCAAGCAGGGCACCAAGAAGCGCGGTTCCAGCGAGGGCCGAGCGGAGGAGATCGCCGCCCGGACGGTGAACAAGGAGCGCGCGCAGAAGGGAACGGCCAAGCAGCGCAGCAAGGTCTCCACCGAGGACATCCCTCCGCAGCGGCGCGGCGGCAAGCGCTCGGGGAAACGGCAAGGACCCGGCGGCCGCACGAAGCAGCAGCTCTACGAGGACGCCAAGAGGGAGAAGATCGAAGGCCGTTCCAAGATGACCAAGGAGGAGCTGCAGAAGGCCCTCTCGCGGAGGTGAGGTGAGTTCGGGCGTGGCTTGCGGTCACGTCCAGATGATTTTCGTTCGGGAAGCAAATCGGGACTTCGCGGTCGTCGCGGAACCGCCCCGGCGCCGGCGACGTCGGAGCGGTGTAGGCGGCGGCTGAGCGCGACGGGATCGGTCACGAGTCGAGAACCGTTGCGCGAGTGGGAACTGCGGAGTCACCGATGTTGACCGAACGAACCAGCGAGTTAGCCCGATTATCCGAATCCCTGGCCGACTGCGAGCGGGGCAGGGGCCGGGTCGTGCTCATCGGCGGCGCGCTGGCCACGGGCAAGACGGCACTGCTGGACGCGCTCGGTGACCTCGTCGGAGAGCGGGCGACGCTGCTGCGCGCGGTGGGTTCGCGCGCTGAGCGCGAGCTGCGGCTGGGCGTGGTGGCCCAGCTGCTCGTCGGAGCGGAACCCGTCGTGCGCGACCGGGTGGCCCGTCTCGCCGAATCGCCGCTGGACCCCCGCTCGCTGGAGGAAGTCGGCGCGCTGCTGCTGGAATCGGGCGGTGAGCGCCCGGTGGTGCTGGCCGTCGACGACGTGCACTTCGCCGACCCGGAGTCGCAGCAGGCGCTGCTCTACCTGCGCAGGAGGATCGCCTCCGCGCGCGTGCTGCTGGTGCTGACCGAGTGGGAACGCCCGAACCTGGCGCGCGAATCCTCGCACGCGGAGCTGGCCCGCCAGCCCGATCACCGGATCGACCTCGGACCGCTGACAGCCGCCGGTGTCGCGGAGATGCTCGGCGTCGAAGATGTCTGCGCCACAACCGCCTTCGATATCAGCGGCGGAAACCCGTTCCTGATCAAGGCACTTCTGGAGGACGGGCGCGTGGTGGGCCCGCACTTCCGCCGGGCCGTGCTGGACTGCCTGACCCGCCGGGACGCGGACTTCTTCGCCGTGGCCGAAGGTGTTGCGGTGCTGGGCGATTCGGCGTCACCGGCCCTGGTCGGCGAGCTGTTGGCGATGACCGCGCGCTCGGTCCGTCCCGTGCTCGACGCGCTCAACGCCGCCGGGCTGCTCCGCGACCACCGCCTGCGCCATCCCGACGTCCTGCTGGAAAGCCTCGCCCCGGCCGACGCTGCCAGGTTGCACGCCCGAGCCGCCGAACTGCTGCACCGGCGCGGCGCCCCGGCCGTGGAGATCGCCCGCCACCTCACCGCGGCCGGTGCCGTACCGGGAAGCTGGGCGATGCGCCCCTTGCGCTTCGCGGCCGAGCAGTCCCTCGTGGACGATCCCGAACTCGCGGTCGGCTGCCTGGAACTCGCCCTGAACGCGTCCGAGGACGACGGCGAGCGCGTCGAGCTGCGCGCCGCCCTGGTCCGCGCGGCCTGGCGCATCAACCCCGCAATCGCCGCCCGCCACCTCGGCTCGCTCGCCGACCGGAGGGACCTGTGCTGGCGGGATGCCGTCCCGGTGGCCCGCCTGCGGCTCTGGCAGGGCGATCCGGGCGCGGCGGGAGAGCTCCTGCGCGGCACGCGCGCGCACGACGGTGAACCTCATCCCCGCGCGGCCGCCGAACTGCGCATCGCCGCCGAGTGGATTCACGGCCGCTCCCTAGACGTCGAACCGCTGACCAGCGGAGATGCCTCGTGGCAGACCACTGCCGGTCTCGTCCGGTCGTGGACCCGGGAATCGCCGGGGGAGGTGCTGCGCGCCGCCGAGCACGTCCTGCAGAGCTGCGCGGGGGAGGTGCTGCCCGAAGCGGCCTCGGCTGCGGTGCTGGCCCTGGACCACGCGGGCCACGTCGAACGGTCCCGGCACTGGTGCGACGCGCTCACCGCCCAGGCCCGCAGGCAGGGAGCCACCACCGCGCGGGCGCTGATCGGCGCGGTCCGCGCCGACATGTCGTGGCGCCGCGGAGACCTCATCGCCGCCGAGGCGCACGCGCGGGAGGCGCTGCGACTGCTGCACCCGCAGACGTGGGGAGTGCTGGTGGGCCTGCCGCTGGCCACGCTGATCCTGGTCAACTCGGCGCTGGGCAGGCACGACACCGCGGCCGAACTGCTCACCCGCCCGGTCCCGGACGAGATGGCGGCGACCACCTTCGGCATCCGCCACCTGCACGCCACCGGCAGGCACCACCTGACCAGCGGACGCACCCTCGCGGCGCTGGACGCCTTCGAACGGATCGCCGCCCGGATGCGAAGCGGTGACCCGGCGATCCCCACGACGATCCCGTGGCGCGGCGACCTCGCCCAGACCTACCTGCTGCTGGGCAGGAGACGCGAAGCCCGCGAACTCGTCGCGGAGCAGCTCGCCGGCTCCTCCGGCGGCGTGCGCATCCGCGCGATCACGCTGCGCGTCCTGGCCTCCTGCAGCGAACCCCGGCAGCGCGTCGCGGCCCTGCGCGAAGCCATCCAGCTGCTGGAGCGCTGCGGGGACCGGCTGGAACTCGCCCGCGCGCTGGCCGACCTCAGCCAGGCCCACAGCGAGCTCGGACAGCTCCGCAACGCCCGCCTGGTGCTGCGCAAGGCCGACCAGATGGCCAAGGCGTGCCAGGCCGACGTCCTGTCCCACCGGCTCCGCGACGCCCTCGACGCGGCCCGCCCCGAACCCGCACCCACCCCGGCGGGAACCCCGCTGCTCAGCGAGGCGGAGCGCAAGGTCGCCGAACTCGCCGCCCGAGGCCAGACCAACCGCGAGATCGGCCGCCGCCTCTACATCACCGTCAGCACCGTCGAACAGCACCTCACCCGCGTCTACCGCAAGCTCAACGTCCGCAAGCGCACAGAACTCCCAGCAGAGCTCTCCCGCCTCCACGACGACACCGACGGCCAGATCCCGACACCAGTGCGGGGCTTCGCACCGGTCCGGTCCGACGAGCAGCGCTGATCGGAATTTCACCTTGTCGGAGCAGTGGGTGGGTTCGGTTTTCCCTCTGCTGGGCGGTGTTTCGCTTCCGGGTTGTTGACGGTGGGGTTGTGCGATGCGACTATCGTCCGCACCACGAAGCCAGCCGAAGCCGATTTCCGCTCGTGCACGTGCCTTTCCGGGCGTCGTTCTCCCGTCATTCGCCGCAGGAGCGATTCCTCGTCGCCGTAGATTTCCGCTTGCCCGAGGGGAGGTCGGTCGATGGCTGTTCCCGGACCGGCCAGGATCAGCGCTCCTATCGGGTCGTTCTACCGGATGTCGGTCGAGGTGTTCCGCCACGGATTCCGGCGGCCCTTCCAGCTCCGGGAGTTCCTGCAGCAGTCGTGGATGATCGTGAGCGTGTCGGTGGTGCCGACGCTGCTGGTCGCCATCCCGTTCTGCGTCATCGTCGTCTTCCAGCTCAACCAGCTGCTGACCGAGCTGGGTGCCGCCGACCTGGCCGGGGCCGGCGCGGGTCTGGCGGTGGTGCGGGAGATCGGGCCGATGGTCAGCGTCCTGGTCGTCGCCGGAGCGGGTGCGACGGCGATCTGCGCTGATCTCGGTGCGCGGAAGATCCGCGACGAGATCGCGGCGATGAGCGTGATGGGCTTGAACCCGGTGCAGCGCCTCGTGGTTCCCCGGGTTCTCGCTTCCACGGTCGTGGCCCTCTCGCTCAACGGGCTGGTCACCTTCGTCGGATTGGCGGGCAGCTTCCTCTTCTCGGTGCTCGTGCAGAACGCGAGCGCGGGTCTTTTCCTCGCGAATCTGACGCTGCTGACCGGAATCGATGACCTTCTGGTGAGCGAGTTGAAAGCGGCGGTCTTCGGATTGCTCTCCGGACTCGTCGCCTGCCACCTCGGACTCAACGCCAAGGGCGGGCCGAAAGGCGTGGGCGATGCGGTGAACCAGACCGTCGTGTTCAGCTTCATCTTGCTGTTCGCCGCGAACTCGCTGATCACGGCCGTGTTCCTGCAGGTGGGGAGCTAGCCGTGGCGATCGGCGAACCCAAGCGGGCCAAGGTGATCCGGGTACCGCTGCGCAAGCTGGAGGACACCGGTCGCCAGGTCGTCTTCCACGGCCGGGTCTACGCCTCGGTTCCCACCGCGCTGGCGCGCTACAAGCGCGAGGTGCTGCGGCTGATCGCCGAGGTCAGCCTCGGCACCGGTGGCCTCGCGGTCATCGGCGGGACGGTCGTGATCGTGGTGTTCATGACCGCCGCCATCGGCGTCGAGGTCGGTCTGCAGGGCTACTCCTCGCTGGCCAACGTCGGGGTCGAGGCGCTCGCCGGGTTCGTCTCCTCCTACGCCAACACCCGGGAGGCTGCGCCGGTCATCGCCGGGGTGGCGCTGACGGCGACGGTCGGCGCGGGCTTCACCGCGCAGCTCGGGGCGATGCGGATCAGCGAGGAGATCGACGCCCTGGAAGTGATGGCGATCCGGTCGGTCCCGTACCTGGTGACCACCCGGATCATCGCCGGGTTCGTCGCGATCGTCCCCCTGTACTCGCTGGCGGTGCTGGGCTCGTTCGCCGCGACGAGGCTGGTCGTGACCGTCGCGTACGGGCAGTCCGGGGGCACCTACGACCACTACTTCAGCGCGTTCCTGGTGCCGTCGGACCTGCTGTGGTCGTTCGTCAAGGCGCTGGCCATGTCGGTCGTGGTGATGTCGGTGCACTGCTACCACGGGTTCGCGGCCACCGGCGGCCCGGCGGGCGTGGGCCAGGCGGTGGGGAAGGCGGTGCGCGGCTCGCTGATCGGCGTGATGCTGGTCGACCTGCTGCTGGACCTGGCGATCTACGGTTCCGACTCCTCGGTCCACATCTCGGGGTGATGGCGGTGAACTGGAGGCACGTGCTGGCGGGCGCCGGGTTCACGGCGCTGCTGGTGCTGCTGTCGGTGCTCTCGATCGCCCAGTACCACCGGGTCTTCGACCGCGTCGTGCCGATCACCGTCCTGGCCGACCGCTCCGGTCTGCTCATGGAACCGGGCTCACCGGTCAAGCTGCGCGGCGTCGAGGTCGGCTCGGTCAGCGAGGTCACCACCGACGGGACCGGCGCGAAGGTCAGCCTCGAACTCGACCCCGACCACGCCGAGCGGATACCGGCGGAGGTGTCGGCGAACCTCGTGCCGACGACGGTGTTCGGCGCCAAGTACGTCGAGCTGCGCGCCGGCCGGGAATCCGGCGAGCACATCGCCGCCGGTGCCGTCATCGGCCGGGCGCGGGTGAACGTCGAGCTGGACCACACCTTCGACAACGTCGTGCGCACGCTGCAGCGCGTGCCGCCGAGCAAGCTCAACGCGGCCCTGACCTCGGTCTCGGGGGCGTTGCGGGGCAACGGTGAGCGCATCGGCGAGCTGATCACCGGTACCGACGACTACCTGCGCGCGTTCAACCCGCACCTGCCGGAGCTCGAAGCGCGCCTGCCCGAGATCGCCGCGGTCGCCGAGGACTACAGGGCCGTCGCCGACGACCTCACCACCACCGCCGCCAACCTCGGCGGAACCAGCACCACCCTGGCCGAGCAGCACCGGGCGTTCGCGGCGTTCCTGCTGTCGATGACCGAACTCGGCAACACCACCGGCGGACACCTGGAACGCCACGGCGACCAGCTGGTGACCACGCTCGACACCCTCGCGCCCAGCACCGAGCTGCTGCGCCGCTACTCGCCGGTGGTGCCGTGCTTCTTCGGCGGTGTGGTGCGCAACGGCGAGCTCATCCGCGCGGTCACCGGAGGCCCGGAGTTCGGCGGCACCCACCCCAACGCGCACGTGACCGTCAGCCTGCTGCCCGGTGCTCCCGCCTACCGGTACCCGCAGAACCTGCCCAAGACCGGCGTCGACACCGGCCCGCAGTGCCACGGACTTCCCGAGGTGCGGGGAATCCCGCCGTACGTCAACTACGACACCGGAGCCAACCCGTACCCAGGTCACGACGAGACCGTCGCGGTCAACCCGGAGATGCTCGCCGTCCACCTGTTCGGCCCGCTCTCACCGATCGGAGGCGGCCGGTGAGGGGCGAGGTCATCAAGCTGGCGGCGTTCTTCGCGATCGCCGCCTTCGCCGCGGGATACATCGGCGTTCTGCTGGCCGAAACCCGAAGTGCCGGAGCGGAAACGCAGGTGCGCGCGGTGTTCGCCGACGTGTCGTACCTGGAACCCGGTGACCCCGTGCGCGTCGCCGGAGTGCGGGTCGGTCAGGTCGACGAGCTGCGGATGCGGCCGGACGCGACGGTGCTGGTGACGATGTCGGTCTCCGGTGCACCGCCGCTGACCGGCGGAACCCTCGCGGCGGTCAAGTACCGCGACCTGGTCGGCAACCGCTACCTCGAACTGGCCGAAGGAGGGGGAGGGCCACCGCTGGCCGACGACGTCATCCCGCTGGAACGCACCCGGCCCGCGCTGGACCTCGACGTGCTGGTCGGCGGCTTCCAGCCGCTGTTCCAGGCGATGTCGCCGGAGCAGGTCAACCAGCTGTCCGGTTCGCTCATCCAGACCCTGCAGGGCGAAGCCGGAGCGCTGAACTCCTTCCTGACCTCACTCGCCTCGGTCACCAACACACTCGCCGACCGCGACCGGCTCATCGGCGACGTGATCGGCAACCTCAACGCCGCGCTCGCCACCTTCGACGAGCACGACCGGCAGGTCTCCGACGTCATCGCGCAGACCCGGCAACTGGTCGGCGGGCTGAGCGCCGACCGGCGGTCGGTCACCGGCGCCGTCGACCACCTCCACGGGCTGACCGCGGCCACCGCCGACCTGCTGCCGCGGCTGCGTCCCGACCTCACCGCCGAGATCGGTGATCTGCGAGCCCTCTCCGGCACGCTCAACGCCCACGACGAGCAGCTGCGCACCGCACTCAGCGAACTGCCCGAGGCCTACCGCCGGATCGGCCGCATCGGCGTGAACGGCAACTTCTTCAACGCCTACCTGTGCAGCGTGCGAGTCCGGACCAGCGCCCCGACCGGCGGATACATCTACACGCCGTGGATCGACAGCGACGTGCGGCGCTGCGCCGAGGAAGCGGGGAACTGACATGACCGATTCGCGGCTCGGCGTGATCGGCTCGGTGCTGATCGCGATCGCCGTGCTGTTCTCCCTCAGCGGTGACGCGATCTCGCCGCTGCTGGCCGGACGTGGCCTGCACGCGGTGTTCGCCGAGGCCGGGGGACTGGTCGAAGGCGACCCCGTCGTCGTGTCGGGCATGACCGTCGGCCGCGTCGAGGGCGTCGAACTGCGCGACACCGACGTGCTCATCTCCTTCACCGTCGACGAGCCCGACCTGCGGGTGGGCGAGGCCAGCACCGCCGCGATCAAGGCCCAGAGCGCGCTCGGCGAGAAGGCCCTGAGCCTCGCCCCGGCCGGGCCCGGCGAGCTCCCCGACGACGCGCAGATCCCGCTGTCGCGCACCATCGCGCCGTTCGACGTCACCCAAGCGCTGCAGGGCCTGACCGATCAGACCTCGCGGCTGGACACCGAGCGGCTCACCGCGGCCATCGACACCGTCGCCGGAACGCTCGAAGGAACCGCGCGCAGCGTCCCCGGAGCGCTGACCGGGCTCCGGCGGCTGGCCGAGAGCGTCAACGCCCGCGACACCGAGCTGCGGTCCCTGCTCCAGCACTCGCGGGCCACGACGCAGGTTCTGGCGCAACACGATTCGGACCTGCGCGCGATCTTCGAGGAGGGAACGGTGCTGCTGGCGGCGCTCAACGAGCGCCAGGCCGCCATCGAACGGCTGCTCGCCGACCTGACCACCACCGCCGACCAGCTCGACGCGCTCGCGCGGGAGAACGACGCGCAGCTGGGGCCTGCGCTGACCGAGCTGCACTCGGTGCTGGCGATCCTGCGGGAGAACCGCGACAACATCACCGCCGCGGTCCACGAGGCCGTCCCGATGCTGCGCACGCTCGGCGAGGTGGTCTCCACGATGCCCGCGCTGGACGCCTACTTCGCCAACATCCCGCCGACCAACGCCGTGCCCGGTCTGCAACAACTGCTCGGGAGGGGGATCCGATGAACCGCCGAGCGCTGGCGATCCTGTGCGCGGTGCTGTTCGCGGCCGCCGCGGCCCACCTGCTGTTCACCGATCGGCAGAAGCACGCCACCGCCCACTTCGCGAGCGCGAGCGGCATCCACGTCGACGACGAGGTGCGGGTGCTGGGCGTGCGGGTCGGGGAGGTCGAGGAGATCGTGCCCGAGGGCACGGGCGTGCGGGTCCGCTTCGGCTACGACGCCGATCGCGCGGTCCCCGCCGACACCTCCGTCGCCCTGGTCGCGCCGAGCCTGGTCAGCGGCCGGTACCTGCAACTCGCGCCGGTGCACCGGGGCGGGCCGGTGCTCGCCGACGACGCCGAGATCCCGCGATCCCGCACGCTGGTGCCCGCCGAGTGGGACCAGACCAACGCCGAACTCACCGAACTGGCCGAGGCGCTCGGCCCCAGCGGCGCGAACCGCGACGGCGCCGTGTCCCGCGCGATCGAGGCCGCAGCCGCCAACCTCGGCGGCAACGGGGCCGAGTTCCGCCGCACGCTCGATGCGCTCGCCGGAACCTCCACCACGGTCGCAGCGGGCAGCGAGGACCTGTTCGGCAGCCTGCGCGATCTCGACGAGTTCACCTCGAACCTCAACGCGAGCCAGGAGCGGCTGCGGGCCTTCTCCACCCAGCTCGCCTCGATCAGCGCCCTCGCCGAGAACAACCGCGCGAGCCTGGGCCGGGCGCTGGCCTCGTCCGACCGGGCGC
Organism: Saccharopolyspora sp. NPDC049357; assembly: GCF_040677225.1. Lineage (NCBI taxonomy): Bacteria > Bacillati > Actinomycetota > Actinomycetes > Pseudonocardiales > Pseudonocardiaceae > Saccharopolyspora > Saccharopolyspora sp. NPDC049357. The sequence continues at coordinate 148,674 of NZ_JBFAQJ010000006.1, forward strand.
TGGGCACGATCACCGACTTCACCCGCACTCACCAGCAGCAGCTCGGCGACACCGTGGGCGAGCTGCGCGACGTCACCGCCACGCTGGCCGCGAGCCGCTCCGACCTCGCCGAGGTCCTGCACATCGCGCCGCAGTCGCTGGCCAACCTCTACAACGTCTACGAACCCGTCACCGGATCCGCCAGCACGCGGGTGCAGATCCCCTACACCGCAAGCCTTTCCAGCTTCAGCTGCCAGATGGTGTTCTCCGTCGGCGGCACCATCGAGGACTGCCGCGCCGCGCTGGACCCGCTGCTGCGGCCCCTGGACGTGCCGCACCTGCCGCTCGGCCTGGACCCGCTGCACCGCCCCGGCAACCCGCACCAGCAACCGCCGCCAGGAGGGCCGTGATGCGCCTGCTCGCCCTCCTGCTGATCACCGGCCTGCTGGCGGGGTGCGCGGTGGACAGCGCCCAGATGGTGCCGCTGCCGGGCGGACCGGGCAGCGGCACCGACGCGCGACGCGTGGTGGTGCGCTTCACCGACGTCGCCAACCTGGTGCCGCGCTCGGAGGTCAAGGTCGACGACGTCACCGTCGGCACGGTCCGCAGCATCGGTCTGCACGGCTGGCAGGCGCAGGTGGAGCTCGGTCTGGACGCGGGCGTGGTGCTGCCCGCCAACGCCGTGGCCAACATCGGGCAGAAGAGCCTGCTCGGCGCCCAGTACGTCGAGCTGGCCGCCCCGCCCGACCCGGTGGGACGCCTCCGCGACGGCGACCTCATCTCCGCCGAGCGCACCAACCGCTACCCGGGCACGGAGGAACTGCTGGCCGCCCTGTCGTTGTGGCTCAACGGCGGGGGACTGCGCCAGGTCCGGGTGATCACCGACGAGCTCAACCGGGCGCTGAACGGGAACGAGCAGCAGGCCGCGGACCTCATCCACCAGCTCGACGTCCTCGCCCGCTCCGCCGACGAGCAGAAGGCGCAGATCATCCGCTCCATCGAAGCGGTCGACGGGCTCGCCGCCCGGCTGCGCGCGAACTCCGAACGGCTCGGCCGGGCCTTCGACGAGCTGGGACCGGGAATCCGGGTCCTCAACGAGCAGCGGGACGCCTTGCGCTCGGCCCTGGACGCCTCCAGCAGGCTCGGCGCGGTGGGAACCGACGTGCTCGACCGCTCCCGCGACGACCTGCTGGCGACCGTGCACGACCTGCGGCCGACGCTGCACCAGCTCGTCGCCGCGGGCGACAGCGTCCCGAAATCCCTCGACACGCTGGGAACCCTGCTGTTCCCGCTGAGCACCTACGAGAAGATCGTGCGCGGTGACTTCCTGAACCTGGCGGTGACCCTGGACCTCTCGGTCCCGAGCCTGGAATCCGGGCTGCTGGCCGGAACTCCCGTCGAGACCGTCTTCGACGCCGCCCGCACCGCCCTGCAAGCCACCGATCCGATCCGCGGCCCGCTGGGCATCGGATCGCCCGTCGAGGAACCACCTCCGTCGCCGCCACCCGCGAACCCGCCGCCGGACCCGGCCCTGCCGCTGCTCGGCGACCTGCTGGGAGGCGGCTGATGCTGACCAGGCGAGTCCGGCTCCAGCTCGCGGCCTTCGCCGTGCTCACCGTGTTCGGCGTGAGCACGGTGCTGGTCAACTACCTCGACCTGCGCCAGCTCCTCGGGTTCGGGCAGTACGAGGTCACCGCCGTGTTCACCGACGCCACCGGTCTGCACCCGGGCGCGATGGTCGGCTACCGGGACGTCGAGATCGGCAAGGTGCGTTCGATCGACCTCGGCGACGGCACCGCGGTGGCCACGCTCGGCATCGACGACGACGTCCGCGTCCCCGCGCGGGTGAGCGCCGCGATCCGCAGCAAGTCCGCGATCGGGGAGCAGTCGGTGAACCTCACCCCGGCCGGCGACGGACCGCCCTGGCTGGAACCGGGCGACCGCATCACCGACACGACGACGCTGCCGCGCACCGACGAGCTCATCACCAGCCTCGACGACCTCGCCGCCTCGATCCCGCAGGACCAGCTCAACGTCGTCCTCGACGAGCTCACCACCGGACTGCGAGGCCAGGAACCCCAGGTCACGACCCTCCTGGAGAACACGCGGACGGTGCTGCACCAAGCCGGGCTCGACCTGGAACCCACCGTCGGGCTGATCACCGAGCTCGGGCCGTTCCTGCGCACCCAGCGCGACATCGCACCCGAAACCCGCTCCACGCTGCGGGATCTCGCCTCGTTCACCGAGCAGCTGCGGCGCAGCGACGGCGACCTGCGCGGGGTCCTGGCCCGCACCCCGCCCGCAGCCGAGGAGCTGATCGGCCTGCAGGACCGGTTGATCCCGGCGCTGCCGCACCTGCTCGCCGACCTGGACGCCACCGGGCAGGTGATCCGGACCCAGCTGCCCGGGGTCTCCCAGACCCTGGTGCTCTACCCGGCGATGACCGCGGCGCTGCAACGCGTCGTCCAGCAGCCCGGAGCCGCGCCGGGCAGCGCCCACCTCGGCATCCGGTTCTCGGTCAACAGCACACCGCCCTGCTACGCGGGCTACACGCCGATGTCGCAGCAGCGCTCCTTCGACGACGAGTCGCCCGCGCGGACACCACCGGACCAGTACTGCAAGGTCGCGCCCGACGACCCCCGGTCGATCCGCGGAACGCGGAACTACCCCTGCGCCAACGATCCCGGCCGTCGCGGACCGACCGCGGCCGCGTGCGGGGCGCGGCCGGAGGAGGTCGTGGCCGAGTACGACCCGAGCACCGGCAACGCGATGCTGCCCGACGGTCATCTGCTGGTGCTCGGTGACGTGGGCGAACAACGGGGAGGAGAGCCGGCGACATGGCACGATCTGCTGCTGAAGTGAGGCGCACCGGAGGCCTGGTGGCGGCGGCGCTGCTGCTGATCGGGCTCGCCGCGCTGGGCACCCACTTCCACAACGCGGCCGAAGCCGCCGCGGAGCGGGACGAATCCGACCGGCAGGCGGTCACCGTCGCGCGGCAGGCCGCGCTCGGGCTGACCAACATCAGCGCGCAGACCGTCGAGCAGGACTCCCAACGCTTGACCGCGCTGGCGACCGGCGCCTTCAGGGAGCAGTTCGCCCAGCAGAGCACGGCGTTCCGCGACATCGTCACCGGCTCGAAGGTGACCTCCCGGGGCGAGGTGGTCGAGGCGGCGCTGTCGAATTCCGACGGCACGACGGCGGTCGCGCTGGCCGCGGTGCGGGCCACGGTCGGCAACGCGGCGTCACCGGAGGGCCAGCAGCGCCAGTACCGGCTGCGGATCACCTTGGAGAAGACCGGCGAGACCTGGCTCGTCGCCAACCTGGAGTTCGTGCCATGACCACCACCGCAGACGCCGTCGAAGAGCAGGAAGTCGCCGAGAACCCGGGACGTCGCCGGATCGCCACCGCGCTCGTGGTGGCGGTGCTGCTGGCGGCCACCGCCGCCGTCGTGGTCCTTCACCAGCGGAAGGACGCCGCCGCGCGGGTCGCAGCGGCCCGCACGGCGGCCACCGAGGTGGCGGCCCGGCGCATCCCCGAAGTGCTCAGCTACAGCCACGAAACGCTCGACCGCGACCTGGCCGCCGCCGAGGGCGCGGTCACCGGCGGTTTCGCCCGCGACTACCTCGAACTCCAGCGCAGCATGATCCGTCCCGCCGCCGTCCGGGACCGGATCAGCACGCGCACCACGCTGTCGGCGCTGGGGGTCGTCACCGCCACCGACCGGCAGGTGGTGCTGCTGGCGTTCATCAACCAGCTCACCACAAGCAGCCGCCGACCGGCTCCGCTGATCGAGGGAGCCCGGGTCCGGGTGACCCTGGAGAAGGTGGGTGACGACTGGCTGGTGTCCACTCTGGACACCGTGTGAGCTGTGTGTTCACCGATCGAAATCCGCCGACTCCGTGACAGCGGGGATGAGACCCCGATCATGTATCAGTGCTGCTGTGATGTTGACCCCGAGGTTACGCGGTGCGAGTATCGATCGGACGACGTTTCCACCACGAGCCGTGTCAGAGCCCGTTCCGCTGAGTTCACGAGCTGATCCCCCTCTTGTCGTTCACCGAGGTCGTTCCCCGCTCAGACCGTCAGGGCGGAGGTGGTCGCTCGACGGTCGGCCGCAAACTCGGCAGGACCACGCCGTTCTTCCAAAGGGGGAGGAGCAGCAATGGTTTTCCAGCTGGAGAAGGTCAACGAAGCGATACGCCGGCGGGTACCGCCGCTCACCTCGATGCCGCTGCCGCGCTCGGTGGACCAGCGCATCTTCGAAAAGCAGTGGCCCGTCACCGAACTCGCGCCACCACCGCCCGGCAGCGGCCTCAAGCCGGTGCTCGGCGACGCCGGAGCACCGCTGATCGGCCACTCGCTGGACTTCATGCGCTACGGCCCCGCGTTCGCGCTGCGCCGGTTCGAGCTCTACGGTCCGGTCTCCTGGGCCTACTCGCTCGGCCAGAACATGGTCACCCTCGGCGGTCCGGAAGCCACCTCCGCCGCCTTGGTCAACAAGGACAAGGCGTTCTCCCAAGGCGGTTGGCGCAAGCTCATCGACAGGTTCTTCCACCGCGGCCTGATGCTGCTGGACTTCGAGGAGCACCTCGGGCACCGGCGCATCATGCAGCAGGCGTTCACCCGTCAGCGCCTCACCGGCTACGTCGACCAGATGGGCCCGACGCTGCGCGAAGGTGTATCCGCCTGGGGCGGGCAGGACAAGACCCGGCTGTACTGGCTGCTCAAGCAGCTGACGCTCGACGTGGCGACCCGGGTGTTCATGGACCGGCGCAGCGGTCAGGAAGCCGACCGCGTCAACCGCGCCTTCGTCGACTCGGTGCGCGCGGCCACCGCCGTGGTGCGCTACCCCGTCCCGGGCGGGCGCTGGGCGGCCGGTCTGGCCGGGCGCAAGCTGCTGGAGCGCTACTTCGCCGACAACATCGGGACCGCCCGCGCGGTCGAGGGCGACGACCTGTTCTCCGCGCTGTGCCACGCGCGCAGCGAGGACGGCGAGCGGTTCGGCGACGACGACGTCATCAACCACATGATCTTCCTGATGATGGCCGCCCACGACACCTCCACCATCACCAGCTCCGCCGTGGCCTACTACCTGGCCAAGCACCCCGACTGGCAGGAGCGGGCCCGCGCCGAGTCGCTGGCGATGGGGGAGGAGATCCCCGACATCGAGGCCCTGGAGAAGCTCGAAACGCTGGACCTGGTGATCAAGGAGGCGCTGCGGCTGGTGGCCCCGGTGCCGTCGATGGTGCGCGAGACCGTCCGCGACACCGAGGTGCTGGGCCACCACGTGCCCGCGGGCACGATGGTCGGCGTCTCGCCGCTGGTCAACCACTTCTCGCCGGACCACTGGACGAACCCGTTCGACTTCGACCCGGAGCGCTTCGCCGAGCACCGCCGGGAGGACAAGTCGCACCGCTTCGCCTGGATGCCCTTCGGCGGCGGGGCGCACAAGTGCATCGGCCTGCACTTCGGGACGCTGGAGGTGAAGCTGCTGCTGCACGAGATGCTGCGCGCCTACACCTGGAGCGTCCCGGACGACTACGAGGTCAAGTGGGACTACGTGTCGCTGCCGGTTCCGGTCGACGGGCTGCCGGTGCGGCTGCGGCGGAGGTGACGTTCGCTTCGTCGAGTTCCCGGCCCGATCTCCGCGGGGCTGGCCTCGCTCCTCGTGAGAGATCGGGTTGGGGTGCTCGTCGCGGTGGTGCTGGTCCTGGCGGGCGTGGCGGCGTGCGCGCCGGCCAGCGGGATGCCGCCGGCGCTGAGGAGGCGACGGCCGCTCCGGTCACCGTCGGGCACCGCCCCCACGATCGACCGCGTTCCCCGGCGGCCTACTCGACGATCGCGGGCCTCAACACCCCGTCGCCGCTCTCCCCGTCGTACGCCCTCGACCAGTTCCGCCCGTCCCTGGAAGCCGCCGCAGCGAAGTGACCCCCAGCGAAGTGACCCCCGGTGAGGTGGCTCGGGGCCCGTGGGCCGGCGATCGCGTTCGAGGGCAGTGGGCGGTCGTGGTCCGAACCGTCCATGATCGAGATCCGTCTTGCCCGGCCGGTTCGGACCAGAACCGCCCGGGGGTCACCCGAACGACGCTCCGATGAGGGGGAGGGCGCGGAGTTCCTCGACGGTGAAGGTCAGGCCGGCGAGGGCGCAGGTCGCGCGCATGGTCACCGCGTAGTCGAACTCACCCGCCTTCAGGTCCTCGTCCTCGACGACCCCCGCCGCCTCGAACGCGGCCCGCAGCTCCTCGGGGAACCCCGCCAAGTCCTCCTCGACCAGGTCGTCGACGTTGATCCAGGCGAGCTCCTCCCCGTCGACGAAGTACGTCATGCTCGCGTCGGCGTTGATGGTGAAGACGCTGGTCGCGGCGGTGCGCCCGGACGCCGACAGCGCTGCGGTCGCTTCGTCGAAGGTGTGCCCGGCGTCGTCGTAGACGAACGTCCAGTCACCGACCTGCCCGGCCAGCAGCGCGGAAGCGGTGCCGGGCTCGACGCCCAGGGCCGCGCCCGGCAGCGAGGTCCAGCCGTCGGGCTTGGAGGCGGGCAGCTCGCAGGGCTGGACGAGGTGCGGCTTGGCGCCGACGGCCTCCAGCGCGGCCTCGGGGTCGAGGCCGCGAACGACGTGCAGGACGTGGTTCGGATCCGCGCAGGCCAGTTCCGTGATCCACTTCGGATCGCCGTCGTCGTCCAGTGCGTTCGGTGGAAAACCTGGTACGGGCACGGATGTCTCGCTTCCGGTCGATGGTCGTGCGCGGGGAGTTCCGCACCCATCACACGTGCGGCGAAGCGGATCCGGATCACTCGGGATGGTGACGAAGGGTCGCTTTGACTTGATTAGTTCAAGAAAATGCGGCAGGCTGCGGGGCGTGACGACGACTGCGGACTACGAGCGCATGTTGCGCGAGGCTGCGCTGCGTGTGACGCGACCTCGCCTGGCAGTGCTGTCCGCAGTGCACGAAAACGCGCACGCCGACACCGATTCGATCATCGGTCAGGTTCGCCACGACCTGCCGAAGGTGTCCCACCAGGCCGTCTACGACGTCCTGCGCGCGCTCACCGTCGCGGGCCTGGTGCGCCGGATCCAGCCGATGGGTTCCGTGGCCCGCTACGAGGCGCGGGTTGGCGACAACCACCACCACGTCGTGTGCCGGTCGTGCGGCGAAATACACGACGTCGACTGCTCCGTGGGCGCCGCGCCTTGCTTGGAGGCGTCGGAGTCCCACGGCTTCGTCATAGACGAGGCAGAGGTCATCTACTGGGGGCTCTGCGCAGCCTGCGCCCCCGAATCCGCTGAAGAACTGCACTGAAATTCGGAAGGATTCCCGTGTCTGACAGCCCTGACACCCAAGAGACGAACCAAACCGGTGGTTGCCCGGTCGCGCACGGGGGCCTGACTCACCCCACCCAGGGTGACGCCAACCGCGACTGGTGGCCGAACCGGCTCAACCTGAAGATCCTCGCCAAGCAGCACCCGAACAAGAACCCGCTGGGCGAGGACTTCGACTACGCCGCCGAGTTCAAGACGCTGGACCTGGCCGCGGTCAAGAAGGACATCCAGGACGTCCTGACGGACTCCAAGGACTGGTGGCCGGCGGACTTCGGCAACTACGGCCCGCTGATGATCCGCATGGCCTGGCACTCGGCGGGCACCTACCGCATCAGCGACGGCCGCGGTGGCGCCGGCGGCGGTCAGCAGCGGTTCGCCCCGCTGAACTCCTGGCCGGACAACGTGAGCCTGGACAAGGCTCGCCGCCTGCTGTGGCCCGTCAAGCAGAAGTACGGCCGCAAGCTGTCCTGGGCGGACCTGATGGTCCTCACCGGCAACGTCGCGCTGGAGTCGATGGGCTTCAAGACCTTCGGGTTCGGCGGCGGCCGCGTCGACGACTGGGAGCCCGAGGACGACGTCTACTGGGGTGCCGAGACCACTTGGCTGGGCAGCGACAAGCGCATCTCGACCGAGACGGGCGAGCGCGAGCTGGAGCGTCCGCTGGGCGCCACCCACATGGGTCTGATCTACGTCAACCCGGAGGGCCCGGAGGGTCAACCCGACCCGGTGGCCGCCGCGCGCGACATCCGCGAGACCTTCGGCCGGATGGCGATGAACGACGAGGAGACCGTCGCGCTCATCGCCGGTGGTCACACCTTCGGCAAGACCCACGGTGCCGCCCCCGACTCCAACCTGGAGGTCGAGCCGGAGGGCGCCGACCTGGAGCTGCAGGGCCTGGGCTGGAAGAACAACTACGGCACCGGCAAGGGCGCCGACACCATCACCAGCGGTCTGGAGGTCACCTGGACCTCCACGCCCACCCAGTGGAGCACCAACTTCCTGTGGAACCTCTTCAGCTTCGAGTGGGAGGTCTTCCAGGGTCCGGGCGGTGCCTGGCAGTGGCGTCCGAAGGGCGGCGCGGGTGAGGGCACGGTGCCCGACGCCCACGACTCGTCCAAGCGGATCGCTCCGAACATGCTGACCACGGACCTGTCGCTGCGCTACGACCCGGTCTACGAGCCCATCGCTCGTCGCTTCATGGAGAACCCGGACCAGTTCGCGGACGCCTTCGCCCGCGCCTGGTTCAAGCTGACCCACCGCGACATGGGCCCGAAGTCGCTGTACCTCGGCCCGGAGGTCCCGGACGAGGACCTGATCTGGCAGGACCCGTTGCCGGCCAACGACAACGACACCCTGTCCGATGAGGACGTCAAGTCGCTCAAGGCCAAGATCCTGGAGACCGGCCTGTCCGTGTCGCAGCTGGTGTCCACCGCGTGGGCCTCGGCTTCGACCTTCCGCGGCAGCGACAAGCGGGGCGGCGCCAACGGTGCTCGCATCCGCCTGGAGCCGCAGCGGAACTGGGAGGTCAACAACCCGGACCAGCTTGCCACCGTGCTCTCGGCCCTGGAAGGCGTGCAGCAGTCCTTCGGCAAGAAGGTCTCGCTGGCCGACCTGATCGTGCTCGGCGGTTCCGCCGCCATCGAGAAGGCCGCCGCCGACGCCGGTTCCAGCATCGAGGTGCCCTTCACCCAGGGCCGTGTCGACGCCGGTGAGCAGCACACCGACGCGGACTCCTTCGACGCGCTGGAGCCCATCGCCGACGGTTTCCGCAACTACTCCAGCAAGGCCGCGGAGCTTCCCGCCGAGTACAGCCTCATCGACCGGGCCAACCTGCTCACCCTGAGCGCCCCGGAGCTGACGGTTCTCATCGGTGGTCTGCGCGTGCTGGGTGCGAACTACGACGGTTCGAACCACGGCGTGTTCACCGACAAGCCGGGCGTGCTGAGCAACGACTTCTTCGTGAACCTGCTCGACATGGCCTACACGTGGCGGTCCACCTCGGACGACAAGTCCACCTACGAGGCCGTCGACGCCTCCGGTGCGGTCGTCTGGACCGGTACTCGCGCCGACCTGGTCTTCGGTTCGAACTCCGAGCTGCGCGTGCTGGCCGAGGTCTACGCCTCGGCCGACGGCAAGGAGAAGTTCGTCGAGGACTTCGTCAAGGCCTGGGTCAAGGTCATGAACCTCGACCGCTACGACCTGGTCTGAGTCCGACCCGGTAGCACCGACGAGACCCCGTCCCTCAAGGGCGGGGTCTCGTCGTGTCTGAAAGGCCCGGCAGAACTGCGATCTTCGCGCGGACTTCGGACGCTTCCGATCCCCGGCCTCGCCGGTCGAGGTGTTCGGCGACGGTGCGCGAGGCCTCCCGGAACATGCCGTGGAAGAGGACCGGCACCTCGGCCGGTCTGCGCCGGTAGAGCTCGATCGCCTCCTCGACGGCCTCCAGCGCCCGGTCGGTTCCACCGGGAAGTTCGGCGCTCTGCGTCGCGAAGCTCAGCAGCAGCACCATGAACTTGTGCTCGTGCACGTCGGGATCACCCCGCACGAGCCGCCGGTAGGCCGACAGCTGCTCGTGCTGCATGGCCAGCGCCCGCTCGTGCTGACCGTCGAAGTGCAGGAAACCGGCCAGCACGAGCGAGGATTCGATCAGTCGCGGCTCGTAGGAGGCGGGCGCGGTGCGCGCGAGCCGCATCAGCACCGCGACCGACTCCTCCAGCGCGGCGAGCGCTTCGGGCGAGCGGCCCGCCTTGGCCAGGCAGGGGCCCTGCGATTGCAGCGCCCTGGCGAGCAGCGGTTCGTAGGCCGCGGGGTTCAGCCGCGCCAGCCTGCGGTAGATCTCCACCGACTCGCCCGCGACCCCCACCGCTTCATCGCCGCGTCCCGCTTGGCTCAGCCGGTTCCCGCAGTGCAGGAGGAGTTCCGCGAAGTCGATCTCGTGCGCGGCGGGGTCCTCGCCGACCAGGCGCCGCATGATGTCGACCGCCTCCACGCTGACCTCGACGGCTTCCGGAAGCCGCGCGGCATCGGTCAGGCTCGCCCCGAGCGCGGTCAGGTGGACCGCGAAGTCCTTCTCGTAGCGGCGATCCCGCCGCGCCAGCCGCCGGAAGATCTCCACGGCCTCCCGCAGCGCGTCCAGCGCTTCGCGGCGCCGTCCCAGGTTCGACAGCGCCTTGGCGTGGACGTAGACGGAGTGGCCCAGCTCGGCGTCGTACGAGCCGGGCGCCACAGCGGCGACCCGGCGGGCGGCGGCGACGGCTTCCGCACCCGCGTCGAGCGCTTCGCCGTCGCGCTGCAGGGGGTGCAGGCAGCGGCTCAGCTCCCGCAGCGACTTCGCCAGCGCCCGATCGGCGACGAGACGCTGTCGCGGACCTGCGGCGCCGTCGGCCACGCGCCGCGCCGCCGCGACCGCCTGCTCCCGAGCTCCGAGTTCCTGCTGGTGGCGACCGGCGTTGGCGAGCTGCCTACCGACCTCGGTGTGCACGTCGAACTCCTCGACCGGCCCGCTGGCGCGCAGCAGCCGGTGCGGCGCGAGCCGAACGGTGATCGCCGCCGTGCCCACGTCGAGATCGGCCCGCCTCCCGTCCGGGAAGTGCGCCGCGATCGCTTCGAGCAGTTCCGGCGCGATGTCGTCGAGGTCCGCCAGCGCGCTCAGCACCGCGCCACCGGCCTCGACCGCCGAGCGGGGCGCCTTCCGCAGCAGCGGGTACAGGTGGTCCGGGCCGACGTGCGGCCAGCGCTGCGCGGCGGCGGCGAGGAAGGTCATGCCGCGCGCGAGCCGTTCGGCCTCGGTGTCGGCGAGCAGGGTGGCGGTGGTGGGCCCCGCCCAGTGCTGCGACGGGTAGTCCGCGGCGTGACCGGGCAAGGTCAGGGCCAGGAAGTCCTCGGCGAGCCGGTCGGGGTAGAGCGGTTCCAGCACCGAGGCCGCGGGCCCGGCAGGTGGATAGCACAGCGAGTGGTCGTCGAGGACCTGCTCGGCGGGCAGCCCGACGTCCAGCGACTCCAGCACCGCTCTCGCCGGTGATCGCGGGCTCGGACCGGTGAGCGCGGCGGTGAACACGGTCCGGTTCATCACCGCCGGTGGAGTGCGAGAACCCCGTCCTTCGAAGAGGTTCGCCCAGTGCAGGTGCTCGCGGTCCAGCAGGTAGGTGGTCAGGCTCGCCATGTCGGCGGGTGGCCTGCGGCCCGCCACGTGCGCGTCGACCGCGACCAGCGCCGCCACGTGCACGGCCAGCGTCAGCCCGAAGTCGGGATCGTCCAGCGGTCCTGGTGGCTGGATGCCCACCGCGTCGTCGATGCCGTAGCGCCGGGCGAAACCGTCGCGCGCCGCGTGGAACATGTCCGCTCGCTGACCGGTGTCATCGGGCAGTTCCGGCAGGCGCTGCGCGGACGTACCGGCTTGGTGGTTGGCCAGCGCGGCCCGCACCGCCGGCCAGCCGTCCCCGCTGCGGGCCAGCAGCAGAACCCTCGCGGGAACGGCGCTCTGGTGCAGGACGGCGTTGCTGAGCAACCAGGTCAGGTGGGTCAGCGGCCAGCGGTCGGCGTAGTCGACGATGAGCAGCAGCCCGGCACGCCCGTCGGTTCGCAGGTCTTGGCTGCCGGGTGGTGGCAGCACGGTGCCCGGCCCGTGCGTGGCGGTGACGACCTTCCAGCCGGCGGCGATCGAGTCGGCCGCGAAGCGGGCGGCCAGCCTGGTCTTGCCCTGCCCGCCCGGTGCGTGCAGCCAGCGAGCGGCCAGCCGGGGTCCCGCGTCGCGCCACTGGCGCAACCGGTCCAGCTCGTCCTGGCGACCGGTGAACTCGACGACCTCGTGACGTGCGTTGAGCATCCGGCTGGGCATCTCCACCAGCCACGCGGCGTCGGCTTCGGCCGGTGGCCGGAACTCCTCCAGCACGTAGACCGGCCCGCGGTCGGCGAACACGTGCAGGTCCGCACCGATCACGCCGTAACCGAACCCGCCCTCGACGCGGACTTCCTGGTGCACAGCCGGTTTCTCGCCGGTCACGCCGGATCCTGCCGGTGCTCGTCGGCTTCGTGGACGTGCACGTCGCCGTCGGCGACCATGAACAGCCGCCCGCCGTCCTTCGCCGTCCCGATCTGGAGCGACCCGCCGGACTCCGCCGACTGCCGGTCCCGCCGCAGCTGCAGCACCGCCACGACCAGCGATGCCAACGCCACCAGCAGCGCCGCCGCACCGATGACCATGCTCGTCACGCTGGCGAGACTGTCCTGATCGGACAGCGGCCTGCGGCTGAAGGCGCTCACCTGGCCGGTCAGCCACCACCCGCCGAAGACCAGGACCAGCACCGACACCGCGGCGGCCGCTGCCCACGGCCACCGCCTCCTACCGCGATCTGCCAAGGCCGCCTCCCCGCCGAAACATCTCGACGAACGGTACTCCGAGGCGGACCGGCGCCGGGCCGAAAGCGGGACATCGCCTGCGAGATGCCCCGATCACGGCCACGTCTCACTTCTTCTTGCGGGTGACCCAGATGGTGATGGTGGCGCGGACGACGACCTGGTCCTTCTTGTCGTAGACGTTGACCGGGACGTCGATCTCCTGGCCCTCGTCGCCGAACTCCGGGATGCCGTCGAGCTCCGCGACCGCGCGCAGGCTCGTCTCGGCCTTGGCGAGGTACTCGACGTTCATCTTCTTCGGCAGCCAGCGGTGCGAGGTGGGCACGGTGGCTTCGGCGACCATGCCCATCGCGACCTCGGCGAGGTTGCAGGCGGCGATGGCGTGGTAGGTGCCGATGTGGTTGTGCACGCCCCACCACTTCGGCGAGGTGACCACGCAGCGACCGGGCTTCATCTCCTGGATCATCGGCAGGATCGTCCGGAAGTAGGGCGCCTTGAGGGCCACGCTCAGCGAGAACAGTCCGCGGCCGCCGAAGACCCGGGAGGCCTTGTTCCAGAGCGCGTAGGTCGGAGTCTGGGAGCTCATGACCCGAGAGCGTATATTACCCGCCAGTAACCTCTGCGGGTCCGGTGTGCCAACTCACTCAGCTCAGGAACCTCCGCGCCAGCTTCGCCGCACCGCGCAGCACGCCCCCGGACTCGCCCGGCGGCGGGGGAGGCGGCAGCGGCCGGTCGCCGGGACGCGGTGCGGTCCCGGCGAACTGCATCGCCCGGTACGGCCAGTTGCGCTCGGTGTTCCACTGGCTGACGACCAGGTGCAGGTCGTCGAGGGTGGATCCGGGGACGATGTAGCCGCCGTAGAGCTGGGCGACGTGACCGGCGCCGTGGTCCTCGCAGCCCCACGCGCAGCCGTGCAGGACCGTGCCGCGGATCGCCTCGTAGAGGTTCGCCGTCGGCTCGTCGATGTTGAGGACGTCCACCCGGTAGTCGCCCGCGTTGAAAAGCGCCAGGAGCCAGCGGTTCTCGACCTTCCGCAGGCACAGCTCGCCGTAGGAACCGGTGAGCGCCACCGTCGGCGGGTTGTGCCACGCCCACTGGCCGTCCCGGAAGCCCCAGCCCTGCCACGCACCGGGATCGGTGATCCTCCCGGCGGGCACGCGCTGCAGGATCAGGCCCTTGTCGCGCTGGAAACCGGTGGAGAAGGCGTAGACGAACCCGTCGTCGCCGAGCTCCCAGGTCAGCATCTGGAACAGGCCGCCGTGCGCGTCGCCGGGCCAGGTGGCCCCGGTGTGCTCCCAGGTCTCGCCGTTGTCGGTCGAGCGGTGGATCTCCGTCCAGTGCACGTTGCCGAGCCCCTGGCACACCATCACGTGCAGGAACATCTCGCCGCCGATGGTGATGAGGTCGGTGGGCAGCACGGTGCTGACCTGGCGCCCGTGGATGACCGAGTCGTGGTCGTAGGGCAGGGCCTGGTCGGCGTAGTCGCTGCGCGGTCCGTACGAGCCCGTCCACCGGATGCCGGACAGCGCGCTGGCGGCGTCGCCGAAGACCACGACCGGCGAGCGCCAGCCCGGTCCGCCGACCCCGGCGCGGTCGAAGGTGTCGCCGAAGACCGCCACCAGCCGGCCGTCGGGTGCGACCGCGGTGACCCCCAGATCGGTGCCGCCGATGCCCAGGTGGTCGGTGATTCCCGGTCCGGTGAGGTCCTTGACCTTGCGCAAGCCGTTGCCCTTCGTCCGCTTTCGTCCTTCACCCCGACGGTACGTGCTGCAACTCGGTGGCCGCGTAGCGGCGGAGCTCGTTGATCACGTGGTGCACGATCGCCGGTGCGTTCTCCCGGTGCAGGCAGGTGAGCACGCGGGACCCGGGATCGGCGATGGCGTTGCTGAGCCGCACCTTCGGCGAGGGGTTCTGGCGCAGCGTCAGCGACGGGATGATCGTCGCGCCCAGCCCGTGCGCCACCAGCCCGAGCAGCGTCGGCGCCGTGCCGGTGCCGATGTCGTAGGAGTCCAGTTCGAGCCCGTGCTCGCGGCACATCCGTTCCAGGTGGCGGCGGGTCGCGGGGCCGAAGGACGTGGTGATCCACCGCCGCGCGAGCAGCGTCGCCGGCTCGGCGTCCGACGGCCACGTGGCGGGCACGACGACGCGGAACGGATCCCGCATCAGGTCCACCTCGACGACGCCGGGAGGCCGCTCCGGTCCGTCGGCGCCGGGGCGTTCGCTGAGGATCAGGTCCAGTTCACCGGTGGCGAGCGCGTGCAGCCGCTCGGACTCGGAGATCTCGTAGACGTGCGGGTCCAGCGCGGGGTTCGCCGCCGCCATCCGCATGGCCACCGGCGCTCCCAGTTCGCTGATCGCCACCGAGAAACCCCCGATCCGCAGCGGGCCCGCAGGCCCCTCGCGGAACTGCTCCATGTCCCGCTCCGCCTCGGACAGCGCCTCGGCGACCCGGCCGGCGTGATCGGCGAGCGCGTTGCCCGCCGGGGTGAACCGGATGGTCCTGCCACCGCCGCGCTGCTCGCGGTCCACCAGGTCGATGCCCAGCTCGGTCTCCAGCTTGGTGAGGTGCTGCGACACCCCGGAGGGGGTCAGGTGCAGCAGCCGGGCGGCGGCCAGCACGCTCCCGGTCCGGCGAACGGTGCGCAGGAGCAGGAGGCGGCGCGGGTCCAAGGGCATTCAGCCAGGCTAACGCAGTGCTCCAGAACAAGTAACTTTCGCTGATGTCGAATCCGGTGAACACTGGGTCCTCGTGAAGCCACAACAGCCCGACCAGGCGTACCGCGCGGCTCGGGACACCCTGCTCATCGCGGCGCGGCAGACGGGCGCGAACGCCCTGGGCGAGGACGTCTACTGGACGCTCGGCGCCCTGCGCCAGCTCCTGACCTCGCTCGACGCCGCGCTCGGCAGCTTCGGTGACGGGCTCGTGGATCGCGCGTGCGCGGGTGAGCTCACCAACGTCGAAGGCCCCTTCACCGGTGACCCCGTCGAATCCGCCCTCACCGCGAACCAGTGGCTGGACCGCGCCCGAGCCCACCTCGCCGAGGCTCGCGACGCCGCGGACAACGCCCACATCGCGATCGCGGGCATGGCCCGGTCGCGATGAGGCGGAGGGGGTGGGGCCGGTCGGCCCCACCCGTCGGTCAGCCGTCGCGCTTGACCCGGGTGACGAGGATGGTGCTTCCGAGCTCGCCACCGCAGTCGACCACGACCGGGCCGGCGCCGTGGCCGATCCCGTCGCGCAACCGGGCTTTCGCCTCGAAGCGGTCGGGTCCGGCGTCGACGATCGTGACGTCCACGAGCACCGGGTTCTCGGTGAGACCCGCGTGAACGTTCCGCAGTCCGGTTCCGCCGCCGCAGTCGCCGGTGATGGTCACCTCCTGGTTCGGCTCGGTCACGGGATTCGGCGTCACCTGGACGACGGCACGCGCTCCGCGCGGCGGAGCGACGTTGCTCTCCGGTGTTTCGGTCAAGGATTCTCCTCCGGTGCCAACTGGTTCCGCGGACCGCGACGCGGTCCACGCGATCAACACTGGACCGCGCGCCAGCGGCGAACATCGGGCATCTCCCTGACGATCACCCCGAGCCGAACCCGTCAGGGCGCTTCGGTCAGACTCGCGTAGAGGTCGGGACGGCGTTCGGCGAGCTGGGTGTTGACCCGCCTGGCGGCGGTGGTGGCCGCCGGGTCGACGCGGGCGAAGAGCAGTTCCTCGCCGCTGCCCGCGCGGGCGAGTTCGGTGCCGTCCGGGGCGATCAGGCACGTCTTGCCGAGGTAGCTGAGCTCGTCCTCGCTCCCGCAGCGGTCGACGTAGGCGACGTGCATCTGGTTCTCGTAAGCCCGTGCCGGGACCAGGGTTTCGGCCACGACGTCCTCCGGCGGCAGCAGCGCCGTCGGCACCACCAGGAACTCCGTGCCCGCCAGCGCGTGGGCGCGCGCGGGTTCGGGGAACTCGATGTCGTAGCAGATCAGCAGGCCGATGCGGATGCCGTCGAAGTCGGCCTGCACGACCGGTGCGTCACCGGGCCGGAAGTGCTCCTGCTCCATCGGACCCCAGAGGTGGGTCTTGCGGTAGGCGGCGAGCAGCTCGCCGGTCGCCGAGACGAGGAACGACGTGTTGTGAACGGCGTCGCCGTCGCGTTCGGGGTTGCCGTAGACGATCCCGATCCCGTGCTCGGCGGCGATGCGGCGGACGCGCAGGCCGACCGGTCCGTCGGCGGGCTCGGCGAGCCGCTCGATGTCGGCGCCGATGTTGTAGCCGGTCACCGACATCTCCGGGCACACCAGCAGCCGGGCGCCTCCGGCTGCGGCGCGGCGCGCGACCTCGTCGAGGCGCGACAGCGCCGCCTGCGGAGCGTGGCGTTCGATCGGACCCTGGTCCAGTGCGACGGTGAGCATCAATCCGACAGACTAGAGCGCCGCCGCCCGTAAGCGAAGTAGACCGCCAGTCCGGCCAGCATCCAGATGCCGAAGGCCACCCAGGTCGCCGCGCCCAGGCTCAGCATCAGGTAGCAGCAGGACAGCACGCCCAGCAGCGGGACCAGCGGGACGAGCGGCGCCCGGAACGAGCGCGGCAGCTCCGGGTTGCGCCGTCGCAGGACCACGACCGCCAGGTTGACCAGCGCGAACGCGAACAGGGTCCCGATGCTGGTGGCGTCGGCGAGCTCACCCAGCGGAACCACCGCGGAGAGCACCGCGATGAAGCACGACACCAGCACGGTGTTCGCCCGCGGGACGCCGGTCCGCTCGTCGACCCGGGAGAACAGGGGAGGGACCAGCCCGTCCCGCGACATCGAGAACAGGATCCGGGTCTGCCCGTACAGGACCGTGAGGACCACGCTGGCCACCGCCACGATCGCACCCGCCGACAGCAGGATCGACCCCGTCGTGCCGCCGAGCACCTTGCTCAGCGCCGCCTCGGTCCCCTCGAACAGCGTCCAGTGCATCGCGCCGACAGCGGCCAGCGCGACCAGGCAGTACAGCACCGTGACCAGCACCAGCGACAGCATGATCGCGCGCGGCAGGTCGCGCTGCGGGTCGCGGGCCTCCGAACCGGCGGTGGAGGCGGCGTCGAAGCCGATGTAGGAGAAGAACAGCTTCCCGGCCGCCGCGCTCACCCCACCCATGCCCAGCGGCAGCAGCGGCGAGAAGTTGCCGTCCTGCACGGCGGTGAACGCCAGCGCGCAGAACAGCACCAGCGTCGCCGTCTTGATCAGCACCATCGCGGTGTTGATCCGCGCGCTCTCCCGCGCGCCGCCCAGCAGCGCCACCATCGCCAGGACCACCAC
Source organism: Saccharopolyspora sp. NPDC049357 (assembly GCF_040677225.1). Lineage (NCBI taxonomy): Bacteria > Bacillati > Actinomycetota > Actinomycetes > Pseudonocardiales > Pseudonocardiaceae > Saccharopolyspora > Saccharopolyspora sp. NPDC049357. The sequence continues at coordinate 166,611 of NZ_JBFAQJ010000006.1, forward strand.
GACCGCGGCGGGCACGTTGAGGATTCCGCCGTCGCCCGGTGGTGAGCTCAGCGATTCGGGCAGCGACACGCCCGCCACCAGTTGCAGGAGCTCGTTGACGTACTGCCCCCAGCCGACGGCGACAGCCGCCACCGAGACTCCGTACTCCAGCATCAGGCACCAGCCGCACACCCAGGCGGCCAGCTCGCCCATCGTCGCGTAGGCGTAGGAGTAGGACGATCCGGCGACCGGGATCATGCCCGCGAGCTCGGCGTAGGACAGCGCCGAGAGCAGCGCGGTGGCACCGGCGATGGCGAACGCCAGCGCCACGCCCGGTCCGGCCAGCGGCACGGCCTCGCCCAGCACCACGAAGATCCCGGTGCCCAGCGTGGCACCGACGCTGAGCATGGTCAGCTGCCACAGCCCCAGCGAACGCCGCAACGACCCGCCCTGACCCTGCCCGCTGTCGGCGACGAGGTCCTCGATGGGTTTGCGCCGCATGAGCTGCGCCCCCACGCCGTTCCTCGGTCCGCGCGACCGCGCGAGAGCGTCCTCCACCACGAATTCCTCCACTGTGGACGCCACGATGCGCCCGGTTCGACGTGAGCTGTCACACCGCGCTCGGCGGGCAACGTTAGCGAGGCAACCGTGTACAGAGAAGCCGCATTCGTTGCGGAGGAAGCCGCCCGACGTTCGAACGTTGCGGCATCCGTTGAAAACGCCATCCCGGTCCCGATGGGACCGGTTGTGGGGTGTCGAGCCAGGTGGCGGGTAGGGTCGACGTTTTCGGGAGAGGTGGCGCTGTGGGTGTGCGGTTCGAGGAGCTCGATTGGCAGGAGACGCCGATCGGTGCGATCAGCCTGCGGAGACGCCGGGACCCGGTGCTCGACGTGGACGTCTTCGAGGTCAAGCTCGACGACGAGTACCTCATGTCGAGCCTGTTCACCGTCGCCGAAGTCGAACTCGCGCGGCTGGGCCTGGCGAAGTCGTCCGGGTCGGACCTCGACGTCGTGGTCGGCGGCCTCGGACTGGGCTACACCGCGCGGGCCGCGCTGGAGGACCGGCGCGTGCGGTCGCTGCTGGTCGTGGAAGGGCTCGGCGAGGTCATCGAGTGGCACCAGCGCGGACTGCTCCCGCTCGCGCCCGAGCTGACCGGAGATCCGCGAAACCGGTTCGTGCACGGGGACTTCTTCGCGCTCGCCGCATCACCCGAGGGCTTCGACGACGGTCGGCGGTTCGACGCGATCCTGCTCGACATCGACCACTCCCCGCAGAACGTGCTCGACAGCGGGCACGCCGGTTTCTACGCCCCCGACGGTCTGCGGAAGATGGCCGCGCACCTGCGTCCGGGCGGCGTCTTCGCGCTGTGGTCCGACGATCCGCCCGAGGACGGCTTCACCCGCGACCTCGCCGAGGTCTTCGACGACGTCACCGCCCACGTCGTCCGCTTCGACAACCACTACACCGGCGGCACATCAGCCAACACCGTCTACGTCGGGACCTGTTGAGAGATCGCTTTGCTTGGCGGTGCGGGTGGCAGAACCTGAGCGGTTCCGTGGACTCCGTGCGCCACTCCTGATGCATTCCCGCTTGCCCAGGGGGTGGACATCGGCGTCCCGGCGTACTCGCCACGAAGCCGCTCAGAACCCGCGGCGGTGCGGGCTGAGTCCCACACTTGAAACATCGCCGCACTCATGAGCAGCCCTTTATGACTCGGCCGCTGCCTTGATGTGGTGCAGTGTTTCCAGCATTCCGGCTTCGAGCTCGTCGGCCTGCTCGGATTCGCCGCCGAGCGCGATGGTGGCGAACGCGGTGCTGATCTTCGGCAGTGCTCGGGTGAGGACCCGGTGCTGGACCAGCCGGGTTCCGGAGTCGGTGGGTTCCAGCTTGAAGATCCAGCGGGCACCGCTGGTCGTGGTGTCCCACGCCAGCCGCCGCTGCGGCTCGAAGACCGTCACGACGTTGCGGGTCGGCCACACCGCCGCCTTGCGCCGGTTCACGCCGAGGAACCACTGCCCGCGGCGGAATCCACCGGGCTTGAGCGGCAGCATCGCCACGAGCTCCGGACTGGCGTCCGCGTGGGTCCTGGTCCGCGTCAGCAGCTGCCAGACGTGCTCCGGGCGGGCGTCGATGAGCACTTCCGCCCGCATGTCCCGATCCGCTGCACCCACGTCGCTCCTCTCTCGCGCCCGGTTCGGCCGGTGGAACGCTAAGCGACGCCGGGCGCGGGGACAAGGGGCCACCGATCACGCGGAAGTCCGTCCGGTTCACCGCATGAACAGGCCTCCGTTGACGTCCCAGCACGCGCCGGTGACCGAGTGCGCACCCGGTGAGGCGAGCAGGGCCACCACGTCGGCGACGAACGCCGGGTCGCCGAGCCGGCCCACCGGGATGTTGCGCTGGAACGCCTCCAGGTTCTGCTCGCCGACGATGTCGCGGACCATCGGGGAGTCCTGGGGGCCGGGGGAGACGGCGTTGACCGTCACGCCCCGGGCGGCGAGCTCGCGGGCGAAGACCTTCGTGGCCGACATGACCGCGCCCTTCGACGAGGCGTAGTGGCCGCCCGTGGCGGTGCCGCCGTTCTGCCCGGCCAGCGAGGCCATGTTCACGATCCGGCCGTAGCCCTGCTCGGCCATGTGCGCGCCGAAGATCTGGCAGGCGTTGAAGGTTCCGGTGAAGTTGACGGCCATCACCGCCTCCAGCTCCTCCGGGGTGATCTCGAACAGCGGCGTGGCCCGGGTGCGGGCCGCGTTGTTCACCAGCACCCGCACCGGCCCGAAGTCCGCGAGCACCGAGTCCAGGAGGCCGGTGAGCGCGGCCCGGTCGGCCACGTCGGCGGAGTACCCGCGCGCGGTCTCACCGCTGGGATCCAGCGCGGTGGCCAGCTCCACCGCCCCGGTGCCGTCGACGTCGGCGACCGCCACCGGCTGACCCTCCGCGTGCAGGCGTCGGGCGATGGCCTGGCCCAGCCCGTTGGCGCCTCCGGTGACCACGGCGGTCACAGCAGGAACCCCGCCGCCGGCACCGCGTCCTCGCTGTTGACCAGCCGGACCACCTTGCGCACGAGGGCGTCCCCGGCGGGCGCGGTGCCCAGCCGGACGGTGTAGTCGACGTCGGCGGCCCACAGGTCGTGGGTGCCCCGCTTGTAGGCCACCAGCACCTGCGCGGCGCGCAACGACACCTCCGAGTCGGACACCTCGGTGGTCACGAAGCGGGAGACCGTGCGCACCGTGATCGCCGAGTCGACGGCGGCGATCGCGTACCCCTCGGTCATCCGGTTCACCCGCAGCCGCCGCATCCGCTGGTCGTCGTAGACCATGTTGAGGACGTCGTCGAACTCCTCGGCGTCGCGGTCGATCGGGATGACGTAGACGCCGTCGTCGGCGTAGAGCCCCTGCCAGGTGACGTAGTCCTTGCGGTCGAGCAGGTCGGCCTCCCGCCACACCAGCTCGATCGCGCGCGACACGCGCACGTCGCCGAGCGTCGTCGAGGTCGGCAGATCAGTCATCGCCCATCACCTGCTTCCACTTCTCGTAGGCGGCGCGCATGCCGGTCTCGTCGGTGACGTGCGAGGTCGGCCAGCCCTCCGGCGAGGGCTTCTCGCGCCCCAGCCCGCGGTTGACCATGATCGGCATCTCCGGCGCGCCCGCGGTGCCGCGCTGCACGCGGTCCCAGCCCTCGGCGTCGTCCGGCGTGCCGAACCCGAACGGGCCCTGGAAGTGCTCGTGGGCGCGCAGCCGCTCGCGGTTGACCGGGCCGGTGATCTCCGCCGGACCGTCCGGGCCGATCGCGATGTGCTCGATCTCGGTCTCGCCGACGCTGATCGGGCGCAGCACTCGGAAGAACGAGATCGACATCGACACGTTCGGGAACAGGTTGAGGTTGAACCCGGTCCCGTGCATCGCCCGCACGAGCCGCCGGATCTCGGCCTGGTCGACGCCCGCCGACTCCAGCTGGGAGATGAGGCAGCCGAAGCGGTCCTGGAGCTTCTCGGTGCCGTCGTCGGCGTCGAGATCGGAGTGCTCGGGCACCATCTGCATGACCGAGTGCCCGTTGCCGAGGTCGTGCGTGATGGCCGCGGGATCGGTCATGAAGCTCATCATGTTCGCGGTCTCGGCGTCCACCGAGGCCATCCAGGACCGGTGCACGATCGGGAAGTGGTAGCCGTCGGTGGTGTTCTCCAGCTGGATCTTCCAGTTCCCCCTGAACCGGAACCGGTGCGTTCCGAGCACTTTCACCGGGTACCCTCCGCCCTGCTTCATGAACCGGTCGATCCACGTCCGCGCATCGCCGAGGAACTCGGCGAGCGGTTCGGCGTCGTCGGCGAACGTCGCGAAGATCATCCCGCCGCAGGACTCGGTGCGCAGCCGCTTGAGCCCCATCCCGCTGCGGTCCATCACCCCGTTGTAGCCGTCGGGGTAGGGGAGGCCGCGCAGCGAGCCGTCCAGGCCGTAGGACCAGGCGTGGTAGGGGCAGGTGAAACCGTTGGCGCGTCCGGTCTTCCGCTCGCACAGGCTCGCGCCCCGGTGGCGGCATCGGTTGAGCATCGTTCGGACCTCGCCGTGCCGGTCCCGGGTGACGATGACCGGCTGCCTGCCGACGTGGGTCGACTTGAAGGTGCCCGGCTCGGGCAGTTCGCTGTCGTGGGCGACCCACACCCAGGTCCGCTCGAAGATCCGGGTCATCTCCAGTTCGAAGATCTCCGGGTCGGTGTAGATCCGGCCCGCGACCCGGTCGGGTGCGACGAGGTCGGCGGGTGCGAGGTCGTGGACGTTGCTCGCGGTGATCTCGGAGTGCATCGTCTCACCTCAGTACTCGCGCGGCGTGAGAGCCCGGCCGATCCGGGCCTCGATCTTGGCGTACTTCCACAGCTTCCAGTCCGACCGTCCTACCTGGACGGTCCGGAAGAGGTCGCAGGCGGCCTTGACGGTCTCCTGGGTGTCGACGTCGGCCAGCAGGTAGCAGGTCCACGGCCACGAATCGGACGGCCCGACCAGGTGGCTGTCGTCGTCGATGTCGCCGATGAAGTCGACCCCGGGCAGCGCCTTGATGCCGTCCATCATCTCGACGAACGCCGTCCACACGTCGCCGGCGGTGACCCCGTCGCGCGGGAGGTCGAAGAAGTTCTGGTTGATGCCGATGCAGAACAGCACGCGCAGTGGCGGATTGGCCATGGGAACTCCTGTGTCGTGGCGGGATCAGCGGAAACCGGGGACGGTCGGCGGCCTGCCCAGCAGCACGGCGCCCGCGGCGTCGTACATCGAGGGCATCAGGAACGCGTGCAGCGCGGGCACCTGCGAGTCCTGGCGCATGCGTTGCAGCGGGTGGGAGTTGTCGATGGTGGAGGTCCCGGAGAAACCGCACACCTCGTGCACGACCTGCGCCGCCGTCGCGGCCAGGTGGGTGGCCGAGAGCCTGACCAGCGCGTTGTGCTCGTCGCTGACCTCGCCGCCTGCGGCCACCGCGTCCCAGACCTCCTCGGCGACCTCGTAGTAGAACGCCCTCGCCGAGCGCATCGCGGCCACGGCCTGGGCGTACCCGGTGCGGTAGTAGGCGCGGTCGGCCAGCGGTGGAGCCCCGGTGACACCGGTGCGGGAACCCGCCCGGGAGGCGAAGTCCAGGGCGGCCCGCGCCACCCCGAGACCCACGGCGGCGTGCACCTGCGCCTGGTAGCCGATGGTGGGGTAGCGGTAGAGCGGTTCGTCCACGCACGCCCCGCCACCGCGGATGAACGTCCACTCGTGCGGCACCTCGACGTCGTCGACGACCACGTCGAACGAGCCCGACGCCCGCATCCCCGAGACGTCCCAGTCCTGCACGATCTCGACCTGCTCGGGCCGCAGCATCGCCGCGCGCGGCCGGTTGTCGCCATCGGCGTCACCGGGGATGCCGACGCTGAGGACGTCGGCGGCCATGCAGCCGCTGGCGAACCGCCACCGCCCCTTGACCAGGTATCCGCGCTCGGTCGGGGTGACCGGGTTGACCGGGAACATCGCGCCCCCGTACACCACGTCGGGCCCGTCGGCGTAGAGCTCGGCCTGGGTGTCGAGCGGCAGGCACGCCAGGTACGTCCCGGCCGAGCCGAAACCGGCCACCCACCCGGTCGACCCGTCCACCGACGCGATGCGCTCGACGCCGCGCAGGAACTCCGGCGGCGGCATCGGCTCACCGCCGAACCTCGCCGGGGTGGAGGCGCGGAACAGGCCGAGCTCCTTGAGCCGGGCGACGAAGTCGGGAGGTACGTAGGACTGCGCGTGGAACTCCTCGCGGCGCTCGGTGAGCTCGGCCAGCACGGCCTCCCACGCCGCGTCGCCGGCGAATCCCTGGGACATGGCACGCTCCTGTCGTCACGTTGCGATCCGACGCTAAGCAGCGGCCACGCAGCGCGACATCGGGATTGCCCAGGTAACGAGTAGGGGAATCCTTCAGGTGTTACATCGAGAATCCACCTGCGTGGCGGTGCGGGTGGGGGAACCTGAGCGGCTTCGTGGACTCCGCGCGCCACGACTTATGTATCCCCCTTACCCCAGGGGTGGACATCGGCGTCGCGGCGTGCTCGCCACGAAGCCGCTCAGAACCCCCGGCGGTGCGAGCGTCGAGAGTGGTCACCAGAAGGAGAAAGTGGCTCCGCCACTTCGACAGAACCTAGTCTGGCCCAATGGTGGTCGACTCGCAGGCGCCCGAACTGGTGGATTCCGACTTCGTCGCGATGATGCGCGCCTCCCACCTGTGCGTGCTGATCCACGACGCGGCGACCAAGAACATCCTGTGGGCGAACCCGGCGGCCTGCGCGCTGCTGGAGTGGAGCGTCACCGAGCTGCGCCCGCTGAAGGCCAACCACATGAGCAGCTCCGCCCAGCAGTACGACCGGGTGATCGGTAGGGCGTGGCTGCACGAGGCGGTCGAGAAGGGAATGAGCCGCATCGAGTGGCACTACCGGTCCAGGTCGGGCCGGGTCATCCCCACCGAGGCGATAGCGGTGCGCGTCGAACTTGCCCAGGGACCTGCGGTGATGGTGCAGTTCCGGGACGTCGAGCGGGAGCAGCGCGTGGAGCGCGAGCTGCGCCAGACCACCTCCTACGTCGACGCGCTGGCGCGGCACACCTCGACGGTCGCGTTCATGCTCGACTCGGCCGGTGCGATCCGCTTCGCCACCGACACCGCCCTGGCGCACCTCGGCCTGTCGGGTGATGCGGATCCACCCGTCGGACTGCTGCTGGAGTCCCACGCCCGGCTGCGCCGCGACGGCACCGAGGTCAGCTGGGAGCAGGCGGCGGCCGCCGCCGACCCGGTGGAGCCGGTGCGGCTGGAGATCCCGGGAGCCGACCCGGTGACGCTCGAAGGGAGCCTGGAGCGGCTGCGCGACGTCGACGCGTTCCTGATGATCCTGCACGACGTCTCCACCCGGGTCCGCGGCGAGGAGCGGCGCGAGCTGGAGCTGCGCCACGAGAACTACCTGGCCCGCTACAACGCGATGGGCGACATGGCGATGGCCATCGCCCACGAGCTCGGCCAGCCGCTGGCCGCGGCGGCGAACTTCATCGCCGGGGTGCACGCCCGCGCGCAGGTGCTGGAGACCTCCGGGCAGGTTCCCGAGGGCACGACCGGGCAGCTCGCGTACGGCCTGGACAGCGCGAACCGCCAGATCGATCGGGTCTCGGCGATCGTCAGCGCACTGCGATCGTTCGTCGGCCACCTCGAACACGTCGAGCAGGTCGCCGACCTCAACGCGGTGATCGACGAGTGCCTCTACTTCGTGCGGCTGCGCGCCGCGGCCGTCGGCGTGGAGGTCGAGGTGCGGTTGAGCGACCAGCCGGTGCCGGTGCGCTGCGAGCGGGTGCTGACCGGTCAGGTGGTGCTCAACCTGTGCTTCAACGCCATCGACGAGATCGTCGAGGGCGACGCCGAGCAGCGGCGGATCGAGCTGGTCACCGAAACCCGGGACGAAGGCGGCACCGTGACCGTCGCCGACCGGGGCCGGGGCGTGCGCAAGGACGTGTTCGCCGAGTCGTTCACCAGCAAGGAGCACGGCAGCGGCATCGGGCTCGCGCTCAGCTACCGCATCATCAACCGCCAGCACGGCTCCATCTGGTGCCGGCCGCGAGAAGGCGGCGGCTCGGTGTTCGGCTTCTCCCTTCCCCCGGCGTAGAAGACCGCTCTAGGGGAAAGCTTCAGGCCGCGCCGGGGAATCCTCGATACCCGCGGGCCCGCCGGCGGCCGTAGTTTCGAGAGGAACCAGCGGGGAGGAGGCACCGTGGCGGATCTGACGCCCGCCCAGCGCGAGTTCCGCGCGGCGATGGCGAACCTCTCGGCCGGGGTCAACATCGTCACCACCGACGGCCCGCGCGGCCGCGCCGGCATCACGGTCAGCGCGGCCTGCTCGGTCACCGACGACCCGCCGACCATGCTGGTGTGCGTGCACCGATCGAGCCACGCCCACGACGTGCTGGCGGGCAACGAGCGGGTCTGCGTCAACGTCCTCGGCTCCGGCCAGCAGGACCTGGCGCTGCGGTTCGCGGGCGCGACCGGGCTGCCGATGCACGAGCGGTTCGCCGGAGCGGTCTGCGACTTCGCGGAGGTGCCCGTGCTGCGCGACGCCGCCGCGTCGGTCATCGGACACCTCGGCCAGGTGCGCCCGCAGGGTTCGCACTCGGTGATGTTCGTCGAGGTCGAGCGGGTGATCACGCGCTCCGGCAGCGGCGCTCTGGTGTACTTCCAGCGGGAGTTCCACAGCCTCGCGGGAGCACATCGTGGATGACCGGAACATGACGTTGACCTGCTACAACGACACCCACGGCTACGGCTGGCGACACGTGGACCTGTTCGTGCACGACGCCTCCGGCCGCGAGGTCGAGTGGGTGCACTGGCTGGTCGCCGCCGACGGCCCCGCCGCAGCCGACGCCGCCACCGCCGAGGTGGAACCGCTGCTGCGCCGCACCTCGCCGTGGCGGCACGGCGTCAGCGCCTCCGGCATGGACTACTGGGTCGCCGATGCCGAGTGGGAGCGACCGTGACGCTGTGGAACCCGTGGTCGTTGCGCGAACTGGTCACCGACCTGGCCGCCGGGCGCACCACCCCGGCCCAGGCGCTGGAGCGCAGCCGCAGCAGGATCGCCGCCACCGATCCCGTCCTGCGGGCGTGGGTCGAGCACCTGTCCGAACCCGCTCTCGCGGAAGGTCCGCTGCGCGGAGTTCCGCTGGCGGTCAAGGACATCATCGACGTCGTGGGAGCGCCGACCCGCTGCGGTTCGGCGCTGCGCGCCGACGCCCCACCCGCGACCGCCGACGCCGCGATCGTGCGGGCGTGGCGGGCCGCCGGGGCCACGCCGATCGGCAAGACCGTGACCACCGAGTTCGCGTTCTTCTCCCCGGGCCCCACCCGCAACCCGGCAGCGCCCGAGCGCACCCCGGGCGGGTCGTCCAGCGGATCGGCCGCGGCCGTGGCGTCCGGGCAGGTCCCGCTCGCGCTCGGCTCGCAGACCGCCGGCTCGGTCACCCGGCCCGCCGCGTTCTGCGGCGTCGCTTCGCTGGTGCTCGGCCGCGGCAGGTTCCCGACCGATGGCGTCGTGGGCCTGGCACCGAGCCTGGACTCGCACGGCGTGTTCACCGCCACGGCAGGCGACCTGGCCCTGGCCTGGTCGGCGCTCACCGGCACCCCGGAACCGCCGCCGAACCGCGCACCTCGCCTGCTGCGCTGGAACGCGTCCCCGCTGGGCGTCGACGACGCGATGAGCGCGGCGCTGGAAGCCACCTGCGCGACCCTCACCGACCGAGGCGCGGTGGTCACCGCCTTCCCGGAGGAACAGCTCATCGCCGAACTCACCGAAGCTCACCCGGTGGTCATGGCCTACGAGGCGGCGCGGGAACGCGCCGAGGAACTCGCCGCGGCCGACGAGCTCAGCGATCACCTGGCCACTCTGCTGCGCACCGGGGCGGCCACCACCGCCGCCGAGTACGACGAGGCCCGGCGAGTCGTCGTCGAGGCGAACCGGCGCCTGGAGCGGCTCACCGAATCCAGCGACGCCATCATCGGTCCCGCCGCCCCGGGACCGGCTCCACGCGGACTCGACGCGACCGGTGACCCGGTGATGAGCCGCGCCTGGCAGGCCCTCGGCCTCCCGACGGCCGCGGTCCCAGGCCCGCGCGACGAGACCGGGTTGCCGCTGGGGATCCAGCTCATCGGCCACCGCAACGGCGAAACCGCTTTGCTGGCAACGGCCAGAGGTCTCGAAGCGGGTTAAACGTCCACTCCGTGCTGGAGGAGGTCCCGGACGAGCGTGCCCAGGCTCTCGGATACGGTCTTGGCCTTGATGCGGGCCCGGTGCACGTCAACGGTCTTCACGCTCGTGCCCAGGTCGCGGGCGATGAGCTGGCTCGACCGCCCGTCCACGACCAGCCGCAGCACCTCCCGCTCGCGCGGCGTCAGCGAGGCGACCCGCCCGCGCACGCGCAGCCGCTCGGCGTGGGCGGCGAAGCACTGCTCGGCCTCGCGCAGCTGGTCCTGGACGACGTCGAGCATGCGCTGCGGCTCGTAGGGCTTCTCCAGGAAGTCCACCGCCCCCAGGCGCATCGCCCGCACCGACATCGGGATGTCGCCGTGCGCGGAGCAGAAGATCACCGGCGCCGGGTACTCGCGTTCGGACAGCTCCTCCTGCAGCTGGAACCCGCTCAGGCCCGGCATCCGGACGTCCACGATCACCACACCGGGCTCGCCGGGGTCGAACTCGGCGAGGAACCCGGCGGCGTCCGGGTAGGTCAGGGCCTGAACGCCGACGGTCTGCAGCAGGAACACCAGCGACCGCCGATGCGCCTCGTCGTCGTCGACGATGTGCACCACCGGCGTGGCAAGCGTCGTCATCGTCCCTCCAGGCGAACCAGGGGAAGGTCCAAGACTAGGCAGCAGCGCCCGGGTCGGATAGGTCCGTTGGCGTCAAGAGTCCCGCAGCAGCACCGAGGTGTTCGGGTGGTCGGAGGCGAACCGGTCGGGAAGGGGAGCGACGAACACGTTCTCCGTGCGCGTGCGGGTGATCTTCCAGCCTTCGGGTTCCCGGCGGAAGGCGTTGTTGAGCCGGCTGGAGCGCAGGACACCGCTGCCGTCGTCGAACAGCCAGGGCTGCACGTGGATCCACAACCCGGTGGCCTGATCACCGCGCACGTGGATCTGCTCGGAGGTCAGGTAGTGCGCGTTGAGCAGCAGCGCCGGGTCCCGCTCCCGGCTCCAGAACCGCTCGAAGTGCGCCCGGATCGCCGCGTGCCCCTCGGCACGGCCGAACTGGCCGTCGTGGTGCTCACCGACGCCCTCCCAGACCGCGTCGGAGGCGTAGAGCTCCATGATCGCGTCGATGCGCTCGGCGTCGTCGCGCACCGCGAACTCGGGGCACGGGGAGTCGCACAGGAACATGTAGCGGGCCTGGATGCGGCGGATGTCCGCCTCGGCCTCCAGGACCTCGATCCGCCTGGTCAGCGCGGCGATGGTCGACTCGGTCATCGGGCTCCTCTCGTGCGCGCGGGCGCGGTTTCGGGCAGGCGGAGCAGGCACAGCAGGGACACCAGCAGACCGGCGGCGATGTACCAGCCGACCGAGGTCGAGCTGCCGGTCACGGCGATCAGGCGGTTGGCGATCATCGGCGCGAAGCCGCCGCCGAGCACGCTGCCGATCTGGAACGCCAGACCCACTCCGGACTGCCGCTGCTCGACGGTGAACAGCTCCGAGTAGTAGGTCAGCAGCGGTCCCCACAGGAATCCACCGATGGTGAACCCGATGATCACCGCCAGGCCCACGGCGAACGGCGTGCCGATGTCGGCGATCCGGAACATAACCAGCGCGTACACCAGCGCACCCACCGCACCGGAGATCATCACCGGTCTTCGGCCCACCCGGTCCGACAACCAGCAGGCCAGCACGATCGTGATCGCGTGGCACAGCAGCCCGATCATGCTGCCGATCACGATCGGCTGACGAGGCAGCGCGAGTCCCTGCGGCTCGGCGGCCGTGGCGTAGGACAGCATGAACGTCGCGAGGATGAACATGTTGGCGTTCAGCCCCAGGTTCACCCCCGCGGCCAGCAGCAGCCGCCTCCAGTCCTGCCGGAACACCGCCAGCAACGGCACCTCGCGGTCGCCGGCCAGGGCGACGAACTCCGGTGTCTCGTCGATGCCGCGGCGCGCCCACACACCGAGCGCCAGCACGAATCCGCCGATCAGGAACGGCACGCGCCAGCCCCAGGCGATCACGGTCTGCATCGGCATCAGCAGCACCAGCGCGAACGCCAGGTTGGCCAGCAGCTGTCCGAGCGGGGAGCCCATCGTCGCGAACGACCCGTACAGCCCTCGCCGGTGCGGCGGTGCGTGCTCGACGGCCAGCACGGCGGCCCCGCCGATCTCCCCGCCGCGCGCCAGACCGTGCAACATGCGCAGCCCGATCAGCAGCAGCGGCGCGGTGATGCCGATCGCCAGGTAGGACGGCAGCACGCCCATCAGCAACGTCGAGGAACCCATCACCACGAACGTCAGCTGCAGCGAGAACCGGCGCCCGTAGCGGTCGCCGATCCACCCGAACAGCAGCGCCCCCAGCGGGGTGAGCAGGAACCCGACGGCGAAGGTCGCCAGTCCCAGGAACGAGCCGAACCACTCGTCGCCGCTGATGAAGAAGATCTGCCCGAACACCAGGGCCGCGGCCGTGCCGTAGATGGCGAAGTCGTAGAACTCCAGCGTGGAACCGACCCCGCTGGCCAGGCCGATCCGTCTGACACCGGCGCGCGAGGCGCCGTTCTCACTGAGCACGGGCATGGCGAGTCCTGTCGGTCGAGGAGACGGACGCGTCCGCGTTGTCGCTCAACGCTAGGGACGGCCCCGAGACCCCGCCATTGGAGATTTCCCGACCTGGGACTAGGGGAATCCCTTACCGCAGCGCCGCCGCGCGGATCGCCAGAAGCAGTGGCAGCGAGCCGGATTCCCGGAGCGGCTGCGGAAGACTGGGCGCCTCCAGGACGTTGGTGGCCGCGCGGAGCTCGCGGCTCATCGTCGCAAGATCGATGTCGACGAAGTCGAGCTCCGAGCCGGGAATGTTGTTGCTGGACACCGAGAGGAGCGTGATGCCGAAGAACTCCGGTTTCGCACCGCGGTCCATCCAGCGCGCGAAACCCGTGAGCTCGGTTCCGGCGACGGAACCCCCGGCCAGCCCGGTCTCCTCGCGCAGTTCGCGCTCCATGCCGGCGACCAGCACCTCGGCCAGGTCGCGGCGGGGCGAGCCGTCGGCGGTGACCAGGTCGCGCGGCTCCAGCGAACCGCTGCCCGAGGGATCGCCGTTGCCGACGATCAGCAGCAGTCCGTCGGTGGTGAACGCCAGCGTCGACACCCCCACGACGTCGGCCAGCTCACCGGCGTCGAGACCCCGCAACCGACCCGAGGTGTCGGTCAGCAACCTCCGCCGCGGATCGAACTCCGCGCCGGTCTCCCGGTCGGTGATCCGCATCCCGCACAGCTCGTTGGAGCACTGGAAGTCGAAGTAGCGCGTCCGGTGCAGCCGAACCTCGGCGTCACCGCTGCCGGGCAGCGGGTCCGAACGCAGACCCACCACGGGACCGTTGAACAGCGGCCGCTCCGAGGAGCGCAGGGCCGGCAGGTGGGGGGCGGTCGCGCGCAGCTCCGGCGCCGGCCGGTACGCCTGCTCGGCGATCCGCACCTCGAAGCGGCGATCCCGGACGGCGCGGTCGATCTCGTCGCTGAGCAGCGCCGTCCCGAGACCGGGCAGGTGGCTGTAGACGGCGGCGGGGTAGGAGGCCGGAACACCGATCTCGGCGTGCGGGAACGGTTCCGCGGCGGGGGAGAACTCATGACCCGACCAGCGACGGCGCCGCCCGCGCAGGCCACCGGTCAGCGCGATCACGCCCAGCACCAGCGCGATCAGCGCCAGCGCGACGCCCACCGCGACCGGCAGCACCACGACCGCACCGAGCAGCACTCCCAGCGCCACGAGCAGCAGCGGCCACTCGCGCACCAGGTACCACGCGTAATCGGACCTGGACCGGACTCGCCGCACCAGATTCCGCACGCCCACTCCCCGAACTCAAGATCAAACCCGATCACCCTAACCCAGCCGAATCTCAACCCGACGCCGAATCCGAATTGCCGAGTTCGCGGCTCAAGATCACCGGCGCTCGTTTCGAATTTCGCGCGAAATTTGAACGCCGCGTTCCGCCGTCGAATTTCGCGCGAAATTCGAATCCGGATTGTCGGGTCTGGGCGGTACCGTCGCGCTCGTAGGCTGGGAAGGGGCCGATCGGGGGTAGTCGGAGATGCCGGATGTCGCAGTCGAGGCCGCGTGCTTCATCGCGGGTCATGCCGGGGAGCCGATCACCCTGGCCGACGTCGCCGACCACGTCGGCTACAGCCCGTTCCACCTCGCCCGCGCGTTCGAGCGCGCCCACGGTCAGCCACCCGGGAGGTTCCTGGCCGCGCACCGCTTCCAGCGGGCGAAGCGGCTGCTGCTGGAGACCGACGAACGCGTCAGCGACATCTGCTGCGAGGTCGGCTTCAGCTCGGTGGGAACGTTCACCCGCCGCTTCACCGCCGAGATCGGCCTGTCCCCGGTGAGCTTCCGCAGGTTGCCCGACCTGCTCAGCGACACCCCTCCGCGCCCGGTGCTGGTACCCGGTGACGACGACTCGGGCGGCGTCGTCACCGGCCAGGTCCACCTCGCCACCTCGGCGCGCATCGCGCTCGGCGGCGCCGCCGCCATCTACGTGGGCCTGTTCGCGCGGCGAATCCCGCGCGGCGTTCCGATCGTCGGGGCGCTGCTGGACGAGCGGGGGCGCTTCGCGCTCACCGGGATCCCGCGGGGGACCTACTGGGTGCTGGCGACCGCCTTCTCCGCTCGGGCCGACCACGCCCAGCAGCTGGTTCCCGGCTGGAACGTCGTCGGCGCCTCACCCGCACCGCTGGTCATCGGCCCCGCCAGGCTTCCGGAGCACCGCGAGATCACCCTGCAGGTCGTGCCGCCGTGGTCGGCCCCGGTGCTGGTGGCGTTGCCGCCGCTGGCCGCCCCGATTGCGCAAGATCGGAGAAGACAAGCCTTCGGAGCGGGCCTACCTTGAGCTTGACACCAGCCGTGACCAGCGCAGGGAGCCACTCATGAGTCGTGTCCGAGTCCTCGTCGGCACCCGCAAGGGAGCTTTCATCCTCACCGCCGACGGCAAGCGCGAGTCGTGGGAAGTCGACGGCCCGCACTTCGGCGGCTGGGAGCTCTACCACCTCAAGGCCTCCAAGGTCGACCCCGACCGCCTGTTCGCCTCCCAGTCCATGGGCTGGTTCGGGCAGCAGATCCAGCGCTCCGACGACGGCGGCCGAAGCTGGCAGCCGGTCGACAACCACTTCTCCTACGACGGAACGCCCGGCACCCACCTCTGGTACGACGGGACGCCGAGACCGTGGGAGTTCACCCGGGTGTGGCACCTGGAACCCTCGGCCACCGACCCGGACACCCTCTACGCGGGCGTCGAGGACGCGGCGCTGTTCCGCACCACCGACGCCGGCCGCAGCTGGCACGAGCTGCCCGCGCTGCGCGAGCACGAATCGGCGCCGAACTGGCAGCCGGGCGCGGGCGGCATGTGCCTGCACACGATCATCCAGGCACCGAACAACCCCGACCGCTTCTACATCGCGATCTCGGCGGCGGGCGCCTTCCGCACCGATGACGGCGGCAAGTCCTGGCGGCCGATCAACAAGGGCCTGAACTCCGGCCAGATCCCGGACCCGGACGCCGACGTCGGCCACTGCGTGCACCGCCTCGCCATGCACCGCGACCGTCCGGACGTGCTGTTCATGCAGAAGCACTGGGACGTGATGCGCAGCGACGACGCGGGCGAGTCCTGGTACGAGATCAGCGGTGACCTGCCCAGCGACTTCGGGTTCCCGATCGACGTTCACGCCCACGAGCCCGACACCGTCTACGTGGTGCCGATCCTCAGCGACGAGCAGCACTTCCCGCCGGAGGGCAAGCTGCGCGTGTACCGCAGCCGGGTCGGCGGCAACGAGTGGGAACCGCTGACCAACGGCCTCCCGCAGGAGAACTGCTACGTCAACGTCCTGCGCGACGCCATGGCCGTCGACGAGCTGGACGACTGCGGGATCTACTTCGGCACCACCGGCGGCGACGTCTACGTCTCGCCCGACTCCGGCGACACGTGGCGGCCCATCGTCAAAAACCTGCCCTCGGTCCTGTCGGTGGAGGTGCAAACTTTCCCATGATCCGCATCCTGCTTCCCGCGCACCTGCGCACGCTGGCGAAGATCCCCGAGCACGAGGTGGCCGTCGAGGTCGACGGCATCCCGACGCAGCGCCTCGTCCTCGACGCCCTGGAGGCCCGCTACCCGGCGCTGCGCGGCACGGTCCGCGATCACGACACCAAGAAGCGGCGCGCGTTCATCAGGTTCTTCGCCTGCGAGCAGGACCTGTCCAACGAGCCGCTCGACGACCCGCTGCCCGAAGAGGTCGCGGTCGGCAAGGAGCCCTACATGATCATCGGAGCGATGGCCGGAGGCTGATCGCCCAGAAGCCGCGGCGCAGCCGCAGGGAAGCGGCGGGTTCCGTTACGCGCAGCGCTGAACGGAAGCACCCCGCAACGGATCTAGGGTGGTGGAATGAGGGTTCACCACCTGGATTGCGGCCCGATGCGGCCCTTCGGCGGACGGTTGATCGATGGCGAGGGCTCGGTGCTGCGCCGAGCGCGGATGGTGTGCCACTGCCTGCTGATCGAGACCGACAGCGGATTGGTGCTGGTCGACAGCGGTTTCGGCACCGAGGACTCCGACCCGGCGCGAACCTCGCTGCCGAAGGCGTTCCGGTTGATGATGAACCCGCAGCTGGACCCGGCGACCACCGCCATCGCGCAGGTGCGGCGGCTCGGGTTCGACCCGGCCGACGTGCGGCACGTCGTGCTCACCCACCTCGATCTCGACCACGCGGGCGGCCTGCGGGACTTCCCGCAGGCGAAGGTGCACGTCCACGGCCCCGAACTGCGCGCGGCCACCGGCGGTTCGGACATGCGCTACCGCAAGGCGCAGTGGTCGCACGGGCCCGACTGGGTCGTCCACGAGGACCGATCGGGAACGGACTGGTTCGGGTTCGAGGCGGTGCGCGAACTCGACGGCCTGCCCGAGGAGATCCTGCTCGTCCCGCTCGGCGGCCACACCACCGGTCACGTCGGGGTCGCCGTGAACGCGGGCGCGCGGTGGTTGCTGCACGCGGGCGACGCGTACTTCTGGCACGGGGAGATGTCCCGGCCACCGCACTGCCCACCCGCGCTGCGCGCGTTCCAGCGGTCGATGGCGGTGGACAACCGCGCGCGGCTGAACAACCAGAGCCGACTCCGCGACCTCGCAGGCGAGATCGACGTCATCTCCGCCCACGACCCCGTCGGCTACGACGGCCACGTGCGCGGTTCGAGCTGACGCTCCGGCTCTTCTCGACGGAACCGGGATGGCGGCTGGTGCGGATCGGTGAACGCGGCCGTGGGGCGGCTTGATTCCCGGAATTGGTTTGACCGCTCGACGGCGGCGCCCGCAGACTGGTGCGCGGTCTGGATCGATGCTGGGGGTTGTGGTGGCGGTCGAAACGCGCGCCGATTCCGGTGTGCTGCGTGCTCGCAACGCTGTTGCCGTGGTGTTCGCGGTCAACGGGTTCTCGATGGCCAGCTGGATGTCGCGGCTCCCGGAGGCGCGCGACGCGCTGTCGGTGTCGCCGGGGGAGCTGGGCAGGTTGCTGCTGGCGATCTCCGTCGGTTCGATCCTCGCGCTGCCGCTGGCGGGTGCCCTGGTGCACCGCTTCGGCGCCCGCGCGACCATCACCGGCGCTGCCGTGCTCGACGCCGTCGGAGTGGCGCTGGCGGGCACCGGTGCCGGGGTGTTCGGCGACGTCTGGGTCACCGCTGCGGGCCTGTTCGCGTTCGGACTGGGCACCGGCGTGTGGGACGTGGCGATGAACATCGACGGTGCTGCGGTGGAACGCCGGATCGGCCGCACCATCATGCCGCGCTTCCACGCGGGTTTCAGCCTCGGCACGGTCATCGGAGCCGGGGTGGGGGCGGCCTGCGCGGGGCTGGGCGTGCCGATCGTGGTGCACCTGGTCGGGGCGGCGATCCTGGTTTCGGTGGTCCCGGCGTTCGCGGCGCCGTCACTGCTGCCCGCGCACGACGACGAGGGCAAGGAGTCGCCCGGCGGCGGAATCGTTCGCGCCTGGGCCGAACCGCGAACCCTGCTCGTGGGGTTGATGGTCCTGGCGATGGCGCTGACCGAGGGAACCGCCAACGACTGGCTCGGCGTGGCCCTGGTCGACGGCTACGACCTCCCGCCGTGGCTCGGCGCGGTCGGTTTCGCGGTGTTCCTCAGCGCCATGACCGCCGGCCGCGTGGTCGGCACGATCCTGCTCGACCGCTTCGGCCGCACGAAGGTCCTCTGGGCCACCATGGGCACCGCCGGGATCGGCGTGCTGCTGGTGGTCTTCGGAACCTGGCTCCCGCTGGTGTTCTTGGGTGCCGCGATCTGGGGAATCGGAGCGTCCCTGGGCTTTCCGGTGGGGATGAGCGCGGCCGCCGACGATCCGGTCCGCGCGGCTGCGCGCGTCAGCGTCGTCTCCACCATCGGCTACACGGCGTTCCTCGCAGGGCCGCCGCTCCTCGGCTACCTCGCCGACCACGTCGGCACGCTGCACGCCCTGCTGCTGGTGGCGGCCCTGCTGGTCCCGTCCGCCCTGGCCGTTCCGGCCGCGAGGCCGCCGGCGCACGAGCCGGGCTAGGCCGGTACGGCAATTGCCTTGCGCACCGGGGCGGGTGGCAGAACCTGAGCGATTCCGTGGACTCCGTGCGCCACTCCTGATGTGTTCCGCTTGCCCAGGGGTGGACATCGGCGTCGCGGCGTCCTCGCCACGAAGCCGCTCAGAACCTGCGGCGGTGCAGGTTGAGTCCCACACCTGAAACAGTCGAACAGCCTCTATGCCTCGACCTCGGAGCGGTCGCCGCCCCACAGGGTGTGGAAGGTGCCTTCCCGGTCGGTGCGGCGGTAGGTGTGGGCGCCGAAGAAGTCCCGCTGTCCCTGCGTGAGAGCGGCCGGGAGACGTTCAGCGCGCAGCGCGTCGTAGTAGGCGAGGGCGGCGGCGAAACCCGGTGTGGGGACGCCTTGTTCGGTGGCGGCGACGAGCACCGCGCGCCAATCGTCCTGGGCCTCGGCGATCTCCTCGGCGAACTCGTCGTCGGAGAGCAGGCTCGGCAGGTCGGGCCGGTTGTCGTGAGCCGCGCGGATGCGGTCCAGGAACGCCGCGCGGATGATGCACCCACCGCGCCAGATCGCGGCGATGGCACCGAGATCCAGCCGCCAACCGTACTCGGCGCTGCCCGCGGCGATCTCGTGGAACCCCTGCGTGTAGGACACGATCTTCGACGCGTACAGCGCCTGCTCGACCTTGTCGGCGAACACCGCCGCCTCGGCGTCCCCGAGCGGTCGCGGAGCGGGCCCCGCCAAGCCGCGGGACGCCTTCCGCAGCGCGGTGTGCCCGGAAAGCGAGCGGGCGAACACCGCTTCGGCGATGCCCGAGACCGGAACGCCCAGTTCCAGCGCCAGTTGCACCGTCCAGCGCCCGGTTCCCTTCTGCTCGGCCTGATCGGCGACCACGTCGACGAACGGTTGCGCCGTCGCAGCGTCCACGTGGGACAGGACTTCGGCGGTGATCTCGATCAGGTAGGAGTCCAGCCTGCCGGTGTTCCACGCGCGGAAGATCCCGGCGATCTCCTTCGGCGGATAACCGGCGACGTCCCGCAGCAGCTGATACGCCTCCCCGATGAGCTGCATGTCGGCGTACTCGATGCCGTTGTGCACCATCTTCACGAAGTGCCCGGCCCCGTCCGCGCCCACGTGCGTCACGCACGGTGCGCCGTCGGCGGCCTTGGCGGCGATCTTCTCCAGCATCGGGCCGAGCGAGGCGTAGGACTCCGCGGAACCACCGGGCATGATGCTCGGACCGTGCAGCGCGCCTTCCTCCCCACCGGAGATGCCGGTGCCGACGAAGTGGATGCCCTGCTCGCGCAGCTCCTGCTCGCGGCGGCGGGTGTCGGCGAAGTGCGCGTTGCCGCCGTCGATGATCACGTCGCCGGTGTCCAGCAGGGGCGCGAACTCGCGGATCACCGCGTCGGTGGGGTCACCGGCCTTGACCATGATGACCAGTCGTCGGGGCCGTTCGAGCGCCGCCACGAAGTCCTCGGCGGATTCGGCCGGAACGAACGTGCCCTCGTGCCCGAACTCGTCGACGAGCTCGCGGGTTCTGGCGGGGGTGCGGTTGTGCAGCGCGACGGCGTAGCCGTTGCGCGCGAAGTTGCGCGCCAGGTTGCGGCCCATGACCGCCAGTCCGCTGACTCCGATCTGCGCTGTTGTGCTCATTCGCGTGACTCCCGTGGTGACGTCGGTTCTCGGCGGGGCTCAGCTGGTCGCGGCGGGTTCCGGCACGTCGAGCGGTCGCAGCAGCGAGGTCTCGTCGCGGCCCCAGGCGCTCAGCAGGTGGTCGGCGAGCCTGCCCTCCAGGAGTTCGGTGGCCCGGACGCCGAAGACGACGTCCTCGGCCAGCCGCGGTTCCCGATCGAGCAGGTCGCCGATCACGTCCCGGCGCATGACCTGCTCGTGCACCGCGTCGGCCTCGACGTGCTCGGTGAAGAAGTGGACGCACTCCGGCGCCGCCCCGAGCCTGTCCAGGGCCTCGGCGAGGCGTTGCGCGCTGGGTGCCGTGCTGATCTCGGCGGCGGCGAAGTGCCCGACGAGCGCACCGCGCAGTCCCCGGTGCAGACCCAGCAGCGACATCAGGTTGACGATGGCGATCTGCGGCGCGGGCACCACGTCCAGGTAGTGCAGGTGGTCGGCGGACAGCCCGGCGCCGGTCAGCAGGTCGGCGAAGAGCTGGGCGTGGACCCGTTCACCGCGCCCGCCGCCGAACTCGTCGAACTCGACCGCCACCAGCGACGCCTTCGCCTGGCCCTGGAGGCGCGGGATGACCCACGCGTGCGGATCGGCCTCCTTGAGGTGGTAGATCGAGCGGTGCGCGAAGTACTCCCGCACCTGCCACCACTGCCCGCGGTCGCGCAGGTGGTGCGAGACGCCGTTGCCGGGCACGGGTTCCACCAGCAGCTCGTCGAGCACGCCCGTGACGTCGTCGGAGGCATCGGTGCCGGCACGCAGCGCGTGCAGGAAGACGCGTTCGAGCTCGCCGCGCAGGGCCAGCAGTCCCGGGTCCCACTCCCACTCCGGCGAGACGTCGTCGAACCCGCGGTAGTGCAGCTCGTAGCAGGTGTGCAGGGCGATCGCGAGGTCTTGGCCCCAGGGATCGCAGTCGTGCGCCAGCTCCGGGGGTGGCGCGGGGGCCGGGGGTTCCCGGCGGAGCGTGGCGGTGACCGCGGCGGACAGCGGGCCGCGCGGTTCCGGCAGGCTGGTCATCGCGCCCCCCTCTCATCGCGGGTGACTTGAAGTGCTCCGAGCAGTGCCCGATCACCTCGGGCGGCCGCGGTGCGCTGCCTGCGGGCGCCGGTCCCGCAGTGCAGCAGTCCGGCGATGAGCTTGCGGACCGTCGCCAGATCGCGGGTCTCCTCGAGTTCGGCCGCGGCCCACCGGATCATGCGGTGCACGAGTTCGGCGGACCGCACGCGACGTCGCCCCACCAGGTCGATGCCGGGCCCGTCGAGTCCGTGGCGGGCTGCGGTCCACACGGCGGCCTGCTCGAGTCGCGGATCGAACTCCGGTGCCTCGCGGCCGGCGTCGAGCTCGCGCTGCGCGGTGCGCACCAGGGCCCTGGTCACCACGGCCTGCAGCAGCGCCTCACCCACGGTGGTGGCCGCGTCCGCGACGCGCAGCTCGACCGTCGGCAGGTGCGGTGACGGCCGCGCCAGCCAGAACGACATGGCCTCGTCGACGAGCACTCCGCACTCGATCAGGCGCGCGACGTGCTCGTCGTGCTCGGCCGCCGAGCGGAACCGCGGCGGGATTCCCCAGCCGGGGAACCGGCTTTGCTGCACCGCGCGCCAGCTGTCGTGGCCGGTGTCGGTGCCGAGGTGGAACGGCGAGTTCGCCGACATCGCCAGCAGCGAGGGCAGCCAGCGGCGCAGGTGGTTGATCACGGCCACGGCCTGTTCCCGGTCGGGCACGCCGACGTGCACGTGGCAGCCGCAGGCCTGGTAGTCGGTGACGACCGCGCGGTAGGCCTCGGCGATCCGGGTGAAGTGCGTGCCGGGTGAGATCGCGCCCGGTTCGCCCGGGAACGGCGGTGTCCCGGACGAGATCAGCGCCAGTCCTTCCGCCTGCGCCGCCCGGCTCATCCGCTCGCGGGCGGAGCGCAGCTGCGCGCTCAGCTGCGCCGAGGAGGTGCACACGCCGGTGGCGGCCTCGGTCTGGCTGGTCATCAGTTCGGGGTGGAAGCTGTGCTGCGGATCGACGTCGGCCACTCCGGCCAGGACCGCCGGACCCCGTCCGGACGAAGCACCGGTCTCCGGGGCCACCACGAGGAACTCCTCTTCGACACCGAGCGTGCGGGAGGGTTCGGTGGCCTGTTCGACCGCCGGCTCGGTGTTCTCGACCGCGGGAGTGTTCACCGGCGAGCTCCTCCCCGTGCCTGCGAACCGGGCTGCATGGCGTTGCTTTCCCTGGTGAGGGCGTGGGCAAACCTCCGAGCTCGTGGTTTGCGGCTCGGCCGGGGGCGGAAACCTGTTGCCATGAGATTGCTGAGGACCTCGGCTGTTTACCGGCCGCAGGGCGACACCTGGCTGCTGGCGCGGGCATTGGGTGACGCCGGGATCGAGCCGGGCAGCAGGGTGCTCGACGTGGGCACCGGTACCGGCGCTCTGGCGCTGGCAGCGGCGCGGACCGGCGCTCGCGAGGTGACGGCCGTGGACGTCTCGATCGCGGCGGTCGCGGTGGCGGGCCTCAACGCCTGGCTGCGCGGCTTGCCGGTGCGCGCGGAGCGGGGCGATGCGCTGGCGCGCGACTACGCCGATCCGTTCGACGTGGTGCTGGCCAACCCGCCCTACGTCCCCGCGCAGGGTTCCGGGCCACCGCGAGGCGCCGCGCGGGCTTGGGACGCCGGGTACGACGGTCGCGCGGTCATCGACCGGCTGTGCGTTCGCGCGCCCGAGCTCCTGGGCGGTGGCGGGACGCTGCTGCTGGTGCAGTCCGACCTGGCCGACGTGGAAGCGACGCTGGCGCGGCTGCGCGCCGGGGGTTTGAAAGCGGCCGTGGTGGACCGCCAAGCGCAGGCGTTCGGTCCGGTTCTCGACGAGCGCGCGGCCGTGCTGGAGGAGCGCGGGCTGATCCGGCGCGGACAGCGCTGCGAGGAACTGGTGGTGATCCGTGCGGACCGGCCCCGCTGACCCCGACCGCAGGCGGGTCACCGTCGTCCCCGGCGGGCCGGTCCTCGTCGAAGGCCCGGTCCGGCTGGTGCTGGAGGACGGGACCACAGTGGATTCCGACCGGTTCGTGGTCGCCGTCTGCGCGTGCCGCCGCAGTCAGAACTACCCCTTCTGCGACACCAGCCACCGCCGCAAGGTGCGCGAGGGGCGACCGCCGCGTTGAACCACTGGGCGTTTCGCGAGCAGGGCTTCCGGGTAGGCCGTGGTCTCCCGAGGATGAGGAGGGTGTTCAGATGTCTGCGATGGACAAGGCCCGCCACAAGGTGGAGGAGGCCGTGGGCAAGGCCAAGGAGAAGCTCGGCAGTGCCACGGGCGATCGCAGTACCGAGGTCGAGGGCAAGACCGAGCAGACCAAGGGCAACCTCAAGCAGGCCGGTGAGAACGCGAAGGACGCCTTCCGCAAGGACAGGTGACTCCCAGCGCCGGTCCGAGAAGTCCGCGCGACTCAACCGGTTTCCCCTCGGCGGGGGCTGATGGCGAGCCCCCGCCGAGTCACGCCCGAAATCTCCCGAGGAGGCTCCCGATGCAGGAGCAGGACTTTCCGCTGCCGGACTACGACCAGCTGTCGACGGGGTCGTTGCAGCACATGATCCGATCGCTCGGTCAGGACGAGCTGACGCGCGTGCTGGAGTACGAGCAGGAGCACAACGACCGCCCGCAGGTCGTCGAGATGATGCGGCAGCGGCTCGACGAGCTCCGCAGCGGTGCGCAACCCGCCGCGGGGGAGCACCGCGCTGAACCGGCCGAGGCGCAGAACTCCGCGAAGGGTTCGCCGGTGACTCCCGCCGGGGCTCCGGAACCACTGCATCCGCTGCGGCACGGCAACCACGACCGTCCCGGCTCCACGTAGACCGAGAGGGCCCGCTGACCAGGAAATTCGCGCCCAAGGCGAGGTTGGGGCCATCAGCGGCGCAGTCCCGCGTCCGCCGCGGGGGAGCGGCCCGACCGGCCTAAGCGCCGCCCTGATCACCGCCGAGCAGACCGGCGACCGCGACTGACCCCGGATGCCCGCTGAGGTCAGTCGCTCGTCTTGAGCTTCTTCATGATCATGTGGGAATCGACCCTGGCCACCGCGCGCAGCGCCATGAGCTTCGTCGTGAGGAAGGTTTCGAAGGTCGCCGAGTCCTCCACGGCCACGCGGATGAGGTAGTCGGGGCGGCCGAAGAGGCGGTGGACCTCGACCACCTCGTCGTAGGCGGTGATGGCGCCTTCCAGCTCCTCGACGGTCTGCAGGTCGTTGATGCTGATCTCGACCGAGACCATGACCTCGAAGCCGCGGCCGGTGGCGACCGGGTCGATGCGGGCGCGGTAACCGGTGATGATCCCCTCGGACTCCAGGCGCTTGACCCTGCGCAGGCACGGTGCGGGCGTGAGGCCGACCCGCTGAGCGAGTTCGACGTTGGTCAACCTGCCGTCCTGGCTCAGATGAGACAATATTGCGCGATCTAGGGCATCTATCGACATCATGTTGCTCTCAGGGTCGGAAACGAGGAACGCACGGCAACCACATTACTTCGTTCGCCACCTAAAATTGCAGCCATGCCTCCCGTTCTGGTCGCTGAGACCGCTTCCTCCCCGCGCGCCGACCTGCGGGGTGCCCTGCGCGATTCGAGCTCCGTGGGGCTCGCGATGATCCCGCTGGGAATGGCGTTCGGACTGCTCGTGGCGCACGCCGGTCTGACCTGGTGGTGGGCGACGGCGTTCGCCGCCCTGATCTACGCGGGTTCGCTGGAGTTCCTGCTCATCGGTCTCGTCGTGGCCGCCGCGCCGCTGGCGCACGTCGCGGTGACGGCGCTGCTGGTCAACTTCCGGCACGTGTTCTACGCGCTGTCGTTCCCGCTGCACCGAGTCCGCAGCCGAATCGGCAAGGCGTACAGCACTTTCGCGCTCACCGACGAGGCGTACGCGCTGTCGACCGGACCCGCGGCGCAGGAGTGGAGCGGCAGGCGGATCGTGTGGTTGCAGGTGCTGCTGCACCTCTACTGGGTCTCCGGCGCGACGCTGGGCGCGCTGTTCGGGGCGCTGGTGCCGTTCCGGCTCGACGGTCTCGACTTCGCGCTCACCGCGCTGTTCGTCGTGCTGGCCATCGACGCTTACCGGGCGCGTCGCAGCGTTCCCGTTCCGGCGCTGGCGATGATCTGCGCGCTGGTGAGCGCGCTGCTGTCCCCCGAGCAGATGCTGCTGGTCTCCTTAGGACTGTTCACCGCCTGCCTGCTGGCGAGCCGAATCCTGTTGCGGAAGAAGGACGTCGATGCCTGACCCGATCCACATCGCCGGAGCGGTGGCCGTGTCCGCCGCCGTCACCTGGGCGTTGCGGGCGTTGCCGTTCGCCGCGCTCGCACCGCTGCGCAGCAGCGCGACCGTGCACTTCCTCGGCGCGCGGATGCCGGTCGGCGTCATGGTGATCCTCGCCGTCTACACGCTGCACGACACCCGGGCCACCGCGTACGCGCCAACCGCGCTGTCGCTGGCTGCGACGATCGGGTTGCACCTGTGGAAGCGCAACCCGGTGCTGAGCATCCTCGGCGGGACCGCCGTCCACGTGCTGCTGACCAGCGTGGTCTTCGCTCAGTCCTGGTAGGTGCGGTAGGCGGCGACGAGCTGGGTCTCGGCGGCGTCGAAGTAGGCGTCGAGCTTCTCCGCCGCCGCCTCCCGGTGTCCCGCGGTGAGCAGATCGGCGATCTCCCGGTTGAACCCGAGGTAGGGCTTGTGGAACTCCTCCGGGCGCGACATGACGTGGAAGGCCAGGCGCAGCTCGGCCAGCAGCTGACGCATCGTGTCGTTGACCCGGGGGCTGCCCGCCAGCGCCGCCAGCGCCTCGTGGAAGCGCATGTTCGCCGTGCCCACGTCCCACCAGCGCTCCTCGGCCGCCGCGCGCTCGCCGTCGCTGACCGCGCGGTCGACCGCCGAGACCAGGTCGGGGTTCTCGCCGCGGCGCACGGCGCTGGTCTCCAGCAGGCGGCGGATCCGGTAGAGGTCGATGACGTCCTCGGCGGAGAGCACCCGGACGAACACGCCGCGGTGGAACTCGTGCACCAGCAGCCGTTCGTGCACCAGCAGCCGGAAGGCCTCGCGCAGCGTGTTGCGGGAGACCGCGAGGGCCTTGCCCGCGCTCTCCTCGGACAGCCGGGTGCCGGGGGCCAGGGCGCCGTCGATGATCCGCTGCCGCAGCACGTCGGCTACCCGCTCGGCGGTGCTGGTGCGGTCGAGCAGGGCCCGGTCGGCCGCCAGCAGGTCAGCCCACGGATCGGTCGCGGTCAAGCCGGCTCTCCTGTGCAGTAGGTGCAGGTGATCAACAGTTTAACGGGAAAGTTCCAAACGGGGTATTGCGGGATTGTTGAACAATTCTCTATGTTGTTCCGAACCACAGCCACGCGGGATCGGAGTGCCATGACCGAGACGAGCACACCCCGGCAGAACGGATCGAAGGGGAAGCGCAGCACGCTGCTCGGCGCGGTGTTCCTGATGGCCACCAGCGCCATCGGGCCCGGGTTCATCACCCAGACGACCCAGTTCACCATCCAGCTCGGGGCCGCCTTCGCCTTCGCGATCCTGGTGTCGATCCTGGTCGACATCGCCGTCCAGCTGAACGTCTGGCGGGTCATCGGCGTCTCCGGCATGCGCGCCCAGGACCTGGGCAACAAGGTGCTGCCCGGCCTCGGCTACGTGATGGCCGCCCTGGTGGTCTTCGGCGGGCTCGTCTTCAACATCGGCAACATCGCGGGCACCTCGCTGGGCCTGGACGCGCTGTTCGGGCTCGACGCCAAGATCGGTGGCACGCTGTCCGCGGTGATCGCGATCGGCATCTTCCTCAGCAAGCGCGCGGGTGTGGCGATGGACCGCATCGTCGTGGTGCTGGGGATCGTGATGATCGCGCTGACCGCCTTCGTCGCCTTCTCCTCCGCACCTCCCGTCGGCCAGGCTCTTGTGCAGGCCGTGTGGCCGAGCGAGGTCGACTTCCTGGCCATCACCACGCTCATCGGCGGCACCGTCGGCGGCTACATCACCTACGCCGGGGCGCACCGGCTGGTCGACGCCGGGGTGACCGGACCGGACCAGATCGCCGACGTCAGCCGCAGCTCCGTGGTGTCGCTGCTGGTCACCGGCGTGATGCGGCTGGTGCTGTTCCTCGCGGTGTTCGGCGTGGTCGCCGGTGGCGTCGCGCTCAGCTCGGCCAACCCGACCGCGGAGGCGTTCCAGCACGCGGCCGGTGAGGTCGGGCTGCGGCTGTTCGGCATGATCCTCTGGGCGGCCAGCATCACCTCGGTCGTCGGCGCCGCCTACACCTCGGTGTCGTTCCTGGTCACCTTCTCCCGCTCGCTGGAGAAGGCCCGCAACTGGCTGGTCGTGGCGTTCGTGGCGATCTCGACGCTGGTGTTCGTGCTGCTGGACCAGGCACCCACCACACTGCTGGTGCTGGCCGGTGCGCTCAACGGGCTGATCCTGCCGGTGGGCTTCGGCGTGCTGATGTTCGTGGCGGCCCGGCGCGGCGACCTGCTCGGCGGCTACCGCTACCCGCGCTGGCTGCTGGTGGTCGGAGCGGTCGCCTGGCTGCTGACGGTCTACCTGGGCGTCAACTCGGTCGGCGGCATCGCGGCGCTGTGGAAGTGAGGACGACGATGGATCTCAACGCTGACCTGGCCGAAGGTTTCGGCCGCTGGGAACTCGGCGACGACGAAGCGCTGCTGGGCGTGGTGACCAGCGCCAACGTGGCCTGCGGCTTCCACGCCGGAGACTCCGTGGTGATCCGCGCGGCGGTGACCCGCGCCGCCGAGCGGGGCGTGGCGGTCGGCGCGCAGGTCGGCTACCGGGACCTGGCCGGGTTCGGCCGCCGGTTCATCGACGTGCCACCGCGCGAGCTGACCGACGACGTGATCTACCAGATCGGGGCGCTGGCCGGGTTCGCCCGCGTGGCCGGCACCGAGGTCGGCTACGTCAAGCCGCACGGCGCGCTCTACAACGCGATCGTGCACCACGCCGAGCAGGCCGCGGCCGTGGTCGAAGCGGTCCGCTCCTACGACCCGGGGCTGGCCGTGCTCGGCCTGCCCGGTTCGGAGTGGCTCGCCCAGGCCGAGCAGGCCGGGTTGCGGACCTTCCGCGAAGCCTTCGCCGACCGCGCCTACACGCCCGAGGGCACCCTCGTGTCGCGGCGCGAACCCGGCGCGGTGCTGCACGACCCCGAGGAGATCGCCCAGCGCTGCCTGAAACTCGCCGCGGGCGAACCGATCCGGGCCGTCGACGGCAGCGAGATCCAGGTCCGCGCCGACTCCATCTGCGTGCACGGCGACAGCCCCGGAGCGGTCGCCATCGCCCAGGCCGTGCGCGACCGGCTCAGCGGCGCCGGCGTGGTGCTGCGGCCGTTCGTGGCGGGAGGGAGCTGATGCGCTTCCTGCCCTGCGCCGACTCGGGACTGCTGATCGAACTGGCCGATCTGCAGGAGGTGCACGCGCTGTACGCGGCGCTCGCCGACGCACCGCCCGAAGGCGTCATCGACCTCGTTCCGGCGGCGAGAACGCTGCTGCTGCAACTGGATCCGCAGCGGTCCGACGTCAAGGCGATCGAGGCCGCGGTGCGGGCCGTCGAACCGCGCGGAGGACTGCGCGAGGAGAGCGAGCAGCTGGAGGTGCCGGTGGTCTACGACGGCGCCGACCTCGCCGAGGTGGCCCGGCTGACCGGACTCACCGAGCGCGAGGTCGTCGACAAGCACACCGGAGCGGAGTGGAAGGTCGCCTTCGGCGGATTCGCACCGGGTTTCGGCTACCTCAGCGGCGGTCCGCAAGACCTCGTGGTTCCGCGCCGGTCCGAGTCGCGCACCGCCGTTCCCGCCGGAGCCGTGGGGCTGGCGGGCGCGTTCAGCGGCATCTACCCGCGGGAGTCGCCGGGCGGATGGCAGCTCATCGGGCACACCGACCTGCAGATTTTCAGCATCGACCGCGATCCGCCCGCGCTGCTGCGCCCGGGTGTGCGAGTGCGGTTCCGGGAGATCGGATGACACTGGAAGTCCTGGCCACCGGCCCGCTCGCCACCGTTCAAGACCTCGGCAGACCGGGCCTGGCGGGGATCGGCGTGGGCACCTCCGGTGCCGCCGACGCCGCCTCGCTGCGGCTGGCGAACCGACTGGTGGGCAACGACGAGAACACCGCCGCCATCGAGGTCACCTTCGGCGGACTCGCCGTGCGCCCCACCCGCGACGTGACCGTGGCGCTCACCGGAGCACCGTGCCCGATCGCGGTCGACGGTCGAGGCGCCGCCGCGAACGCGGTGCTGCGCGTGCCCGCCGGTGCCGAGCTGCGGCTCGGCGTCCCGGAGATCGGATTGCGCAGCTACCTCGCGGTGCGCGGCGGCATCGACGTCCCACCGGTGCTGGGCTCGCGCTCCACCGACGTGCTCTCCGGCCTCGGCCCCGACCAGCTCCGGCCCGGCGCCGCGCTGCCGATCGGTGCGCCGCCGTCGCGGTTCCCGGTCGTGGACATCGCGCCCGTCGCCGGTCCCGCCGAGGAGGTCGTGCTGCGGGTCCAACCGGGTCCGCGCGCCGACTGGTTCACCGACGAGGCGCTGGAATCGCTGATCAGCGCGCCGTACGAGGTCACAGCCGAGAGCAACCGGGTCGGCATGCGCCTCGACGGACCGGTGTTGGAGCGCAGCCGGACCGAGGAACTGCCCAGCGAGGGCATGGTCGCCGGCGCGCTGCAGGTGCCGCCGCTGGGCACCCCGACGCTGTTCCTGGCCGACCACCCCGTCACCGGTGGATACCCGGTCATCGGCGTGGTGCTGGCCGTCGACGTGGCCAAGGCCGCGCAGGCGCGACCCGGCCAGCACGTCCACTTCCGCTGCATCTGAGGAGGCCACGATGTCGAAGGACATGTCACCCGAGCAGGCTCGGGAATCGTTCCGCGGTGGGCTGCGCGTGCCGACCTCGGGTTTCAGCGCCGGTTGGACGCAGGCGAACCTGATCTCGCTGCCGCGCGAGCACGCCTACGACTTCCTGCTGTTCGCCCAGCGCAACCCCAAGTCCTGCCCGGTGCTGGACGTGACCGAGCCGGGCGAGACCAGCGCATCGATCTTCCGGGGCGATCTGCGCACCGACCTGCCCGGCTACACCGTCTACCGCGATGGCGAACTGGTGGAGGAGCGCGCCGAGGTCGTCGACCTGTGGCGGGAGGACCTGGTCAGCTTCCTCGTGGGGTGCAGCTTCACCTTCGAGGCCGCGCTGCTGGAGGCCGGCGTCCCGGTCCGGCACATCGAGGCCGGCAGCAACGTGCCGATGTACCGGACCTCCCGGCAGTGCCGACCGGCCGGAGGACTGTCGGGGCCGCTGGTGGTGTCGATGCGTCCCGTCCCCGCTGAACAGGTCGCCACCGCCGTGCGGGTGACCTCCCGCTACCCGGCGGTGCACGGGGCCCCGGTGCACGTCGGTTCTCCGGAGGCCCTGGGGATCACCGACCTCGACGCACCCGACTTCGGCGAGGCCGTGGAGGTCCGCCCCGGTGAGGTCCCGGTCTTCTGGGCCTGCGGGGTCACGCCGCAGGCCGCGGTCATGCAGTCCAAGCCGCCGTTCGCCATCGGTCACGCCCCCGGCCACATGGCCATCACCGACGCCCGAGACAGCGACTACCAGGTCCCGTAACCCCGGCGGGTGGGATCGTGGGCGGCCTGCGATCCTCGTCATGATTGCGACACCGACGCGGTGACCTCTGCTTACCGTGGGCTCGTGACTTTTCGCATTCCGCTCCAGGTCCGCAGCTACGAGCTCGATGCGCTCGGCCACGTCAACCACGCCGTGTACCACCAGTACGGCGAGGTGGCGCGGGTCGCCGGGTTCCAGGCGGCCGGGGTCGACTGGGACGGGCTGGTCGCCCAGAAGCTGTCGCCGGTGCTGCTGAGCACCACGGTGAACTTCCGGCGCGAGCTGCGCGCCAACGAGCACATCGAGGCGTCCTGCGAGGCGAAGTTCGGCTCCGGGAAGTCCTTCCACCTCGACACGGTGATCACCAAGGCCGACGGCACGATCTCCGCCGACGTCACCTGCGT
The DNA here is from genome assembly GCF_040677225.1 of Saccharopolyspora sp. NPDC049357. Taxonomy (NCBI): domain Bacteria; kingdom Bacillati; phylum Actinomycetota; class Actinomycetes; order Pseudonocardiales; family Pseudonocardiaceae; genus Saccharopolyspora; species Saccharopolyspora sp. NPDC049357. The sequence continues at coordinate 198,051 of NZ_JBFAQJ010000006.1, forward strand.
GCTGGGCCTGATGGACCTCGAAGCGCGCAAGCTCGTCGCCGACCCCAGGGGCGCGCTCGAAGCGGTCGGCTTCGACGCCGAGGCGCTCGCCCCGGGGGCCTGAGCGGTTCAGCGCTCGGTGTTCGCCGAGGTGCGCCGACCGGGCAGTTCGAAGGCCAGGATCCGGCGGGCTGCGGCCGCGGCATCGCGGTCGAGCCGCCGCCAGTCGTCGTAGGGTTCGGCCTGCGCCCGCAGCGGGGCGAGGTTCTTCAGCAGGATTCGGGTGTTCGTCTCAGCGCTCATCGTTCGGCTTCCCGTCAACGGGGTGTCTCCCCACTGGAGTTGATCGCCGAGCGACGGTCCGGAATTAGCCGGAAGTAGCGCAGACCACGTCCGAGGTCACCGCATCACCGAGCCGATCTCCACCGCGCCGCCCCGCCCGGGGATCATCGTGACGTTGCGGTGCACCGGGCGCTCCGGCGCCGAATCGATCGCGCTCAGGTCGGTGCGACGGGCGATCTCCCTGGTGAGGATGCGCATCTCCTCCATCGCCAGAGTCGCGCCGAGGCAGCGCCGGTCACCGCCGCCGAACGGAATCCACGTGTTGGAGCCGGGTTTCACGCCGACGAACCGGTCCGGGTCGAACCGGAACGGGTCGGCGTAGAGGTCTTCGCGGTGGTGCAGCGAGAGAACTCCGATCAGCACCCGCGACCGCTCCGGCACGACCCGGTCGCCGAACCGCCAGTGGGACATGACCCGCCTGCCCAGCATCGGGATCACCGGGCGCACCCGCATCGCCTCGTGGATCGTCGCGTCGACGTAGCCGCCGTCGTCCTCGGCGCGGGCCGCGTCGCGGAGCCTTCCGTAGGACTCGGGGTGCCGCACCAGCCGCTCGAACGCCCAGCCGATGGAGTTCGCGGTCGTCTCGTGCCCGGCCAGCACCAGCGTCAGCAGCTCGTTGCGCAGCTCGCCGTCGGTGAGCCCGGTGCCCTCGTCGTCGCGGGCGTCGAGCAGCAGCGACAGGATGTCGTGCCGCTCGCCGGGCACGTGCGCGGCGCGGCGCTCGGCGATCACCGCCAGCATCGCGCGGTCGAGGTGCGCCAGCCCCCACTTCTGCACGCCCACCGGCTCCGAGCTGCGCATCGACACCAGCTCGCTGACCCGCGCCAGCGGGCTCACCGACAGCGCCAGCATCTGCCGCAGCCGCCTGCGCAGCAGCTGCTCGGACTCGCCGGAGCGGTAGTCGATGCCGAACACCCCGGACATGATCACGTCGAGGGTGACCTGCTGCGCCGAGTCGGCGAGCCGGATCCGGGCGCCGGGCTGCCAGCCGTCGATCTCGCGGGTGGTGGCGTCGAGGATCTGCTCGCGGTAGCGGGCGATCGCCTTGCCGTGAAACGGCGGCATCAGCAGCTTGCGCTGCCTGCGGTGCCGGTCGCCGGTCGCGGTCAGCACCGACTCGCCGACGATGGGCCGCAGCTGCGATTGGCCGGCGGTGGACGGCGCCAGGGCCGGGCCCGCGGTGAACAGCGACTTCACGTGGTCGGGGTGCGAGGTGATGGTCAGCGGCCGCTTCTCCAGCAGCGTGTTGACGCGGAAGACGTCCCCGTGGAGCCGGGTTCCCTCGAACAGCACGCGCCCCTGGTCGCGGCCCAACCTCAGGGTCTGCAGCAGCGGTCCGGAGCCGTGCAGCGGTGGCAGGTCGCCCAGCGCGTCGGCGGGTCCGGCGGGCGACGGTGCGAGCTCCCCGGACCCGGTCGGTGTCGCGGACTCCCACCAGCGGCGGCGGTGCTCGCTGGGGGACGTGGCGGTCGAGGTCGTCATGACCGCAACGCTATCGGCGAGTGACCGCGCCCACATCGTGCTGCGGGCCCGGTTCCACCTCCTACCTGAGGAGGAGTCCGCGACGATTCCGGTGCGCCGGGCGGCGTTCTAGGCTGGCCCGGATGAAGGGTCTGATCCGCTACGTGCACGGCCGAGCCGCGGCGCTGCCGTTCGGCTACCCACCTGCGGTGGTGCTGCCCGGCCACGCGTGCCTGGTGGTGGTCTCGGCGGTCGCGGTGGTGCAGCGGCTGGCGGCCGACATCGTGGACTGGACGCTCGTCGGCGGCCTGCTCGCGATCGTGCCGGTGGTGTACCTGCTGGTCGGAACGCCGATCCCGGACTCGGGGCGACCGGTCGGCGTGGCCGGGTGCGCGTTGCTGGGCACCTCGATCCTGCTGGTGCACCCGGTGCCCAACGACCTCGCGCCGCTGATCCTGGTCGTGATGCTCGCCGAGTGCGCGGCCGTCACCTCAGCGCGGGTGAGCCTGACGGTCACCGCCCTGGCCGCGCTGGTCCCGGCCGCTGCGTCGGCCGTCGGACACCTCGGCTACGGCCTGCCGTTCTCCTTGGTCACGGTCGCGCTCGGCTGGGCCACCGGTTTCATCATCAGGACCCAGCTGCGGTCGTTCGAGCGGGAACGCCAGGTGCAGGCCGAGCGGGCGGTGCAGGCCGCTGACGACGAGCGCCGCCGCATCGCCCGCGAGGTGCACGACGTCGTCGCCCACTCGCTGAGCATCACGCTGCTGCACCTCACCGGTGCCAGGCGGGCGTTGCAGGAGGACCGCGACGTCGACGACGCCGTCGACGCGCTCACCGACGCCGAACGGCTCGGCAGGCAGGCGATCGCCGACATCCGCCGCACGGTGGGGCTCCTGGACGCCGAACCGTCCAAGGTCCGCCCGGAACCGGGCATCGACGACATCGCCGATCTCGTCTCCGACGTCGTCAGGGCCGGTGTCCCGGTGACCTACAGGCTGGACGGGGACGCCCGATCGGTCTCCGCCGCAACGGGTCTCGCCCTCTACCGGATCGCCCGCGAGTCGCTGGCCAACGTCGTCAAGCACTCCCCGGGAACCGCCGCGCTGGTGCGGCTGGTCATCGACGACGGCGTGGTGCTGACCGTCGGCAACGCGCTGCCGAGCGCGGTCGGCGCGGCCGAACCGGGGAACGGCATCGCGGGCATGCGGCAGCGCGCCGAACTGCTGGGCGGGCGCCTGCGAGCCGGTCCCGCCGGCGATGAATGGGTTGTGCGCGCGGAGTTCTCACCTGAACCGCACGACCTGCTGCCGACACCTGGGGAGGCCCGATGATCAAGGTTCTGCTCGTCGACGACCAGGAGCTGGTGCGCTCGGGGCTGCGGCGGATCCTGCGACGCAAGGACGGTTTCGCCGTCGTCGGGGAGTGCGCGGACGGCGCGGAGGTGACCTCGGCGGTCGCCGCCGAACGGCCCGACGTGGTCGTGATGGACCTGCGGATGAAGCACGTCGACGGCATCGAGGCCACCCGCAGGGTGCAGGAGACCGACGACGCTCCACCCGTGCTGGTGCTGACCACATTCGACGACGACCAGCTGCTCTCCGGCGCGCTGCGCGCGGGCGCGAGCGGTTTCCTGCTCAAGGACTCCCCGGCCGAGGACGTCATCCGCGCGGTCCGGTCGCTGGCGGCGGGGGAGGCGTGCCTGGACCCGGCCGTCACCGGGCGCGTGCTCACCGCCTACCGCTCGTCGTCCCCGGTCCCGGAGGTCGCCGTCGACGAGCTCACCTCCCGCGAGCACGACGTCCTGGTGCTCATCGGGCGCGGCCTCTCCAACTCCGAGATCGCCGCGGAACTGGGCATTTCCGAGGTGACGGTGAAGAGCCACGTCGGCCGCATCTTCGTCAAGCTCGACCTGCGGGACCGCGCGGCCGCCATCGTCTACGCCTTCGACCACCGCATCGTCACACCGAGGTAGCGCTGCCCGGCGGCCGACACCTCCAGCAGCCGCGGAACCTCGATGCCGAGCAGCCGCACCCGGGGCTGCGCCGGACATCGGGAGAGTCCCGGCACCACCCCCAGGCACCCCGGGTGCGGCTGACCACACTGTGGCGACAGCCGATCGTGGCGTGCAAGGGGTTTTCGATGGGAGGAAAACCCGCTGCGCACACCCGTCAGCGCGTTCGGAACCAGGACGCCGCGCGGCCGCGGAACTCGCGGGGCCCGAGCGCGCCCGCCCCTTCGGGCAGCGCCGCGAGCACGGGCACGCCGGTGATGCGGGGGAGCTCGGTGAGGTTGCACCGCTCGGCCAGGCCCGGATCGTCCGGCACGGCGCCGAGGACCAGGCCGGCCGGTTCCAGGCCGCGCGAGCGCAGCGCCTCGACGGTGAGCTCGGTGTGGTTGAGCGTGCCCAGACCGACCCGGGTGACGACGTGGACCTGGACCTCGTGGTCGCGGGCGAGGTCGGCGGCGAGGTCGGGCAGGGTGCCTCCGGTGGTGTCGAGGCGGACCAGGGCCCCGCCCGCGCCCTCCACGATCACCGTGCCGTGTTCTCCGGCGAGCTCGCGGACGCGGGCCGCGTGGTCGCCGATCGCCGGGATGCCGACCTCGCGCAGGCGGGCGGCGGTGTCCGGGGCGAGCGGGTCCGGGAGGTGGGTGAACTGCGCGACCTCGCAGCCCGCCAGGCGGCGGACGACCTCGACATCGGGTTCGTCGGTGCCGGTCTGGGTCGGTTTGGCCACCACCACGTCGGGTCCGAAGTGGACGGCCAACGCCGCCGTGGCCACGGTCTTGCCGACCCCGGTGTCGGTTCCGGTGACGAAGACGATCACGGTAGCCCTCCGTGCTGCTCGACGACGCGCGTCAGCGCCTCGACCGCGTGCTCCCAGGCGTCATCGGGGATCCCGGCCTGGGTGGTGATCCGCAGCCGCGACACGCCGTCGGGCACCGACGGCGGCCGGAAGCAGCCGACCCGCACCCCGGCGTCGAGCGCTGCGGCCTGCGCCGCGAGCGCCACCTGCGGAGACGGCATCGGCACCGACAGCACCGCACCCGCCGACCGGCTCACCGCGAGGCGATCGGCGAGCTCGGAGGCCCGCCGGTGGATGCGGTGCGGGAGCTCGGGCCGGTCGCGCAGCAGGCGCAGCGCGGCCAGCGCACCCGCGACGGGCGCGGGGGCCAGCGCGGTGTCGAAGATGAACGGCCGGGCGCGGTTGACGAGGTGGTCGATCAACGCCTCCGACCCCAGGACCGCGCCGCCCATCGCGCCGAGGGACTTCGACAACGTCGCCGTCATGACCACCTGCGGCGCCTCGCCCAGACCGGCCACCAGGCCGCAGCCGCCATCGCCCACGACACCCAGTCCGTGCGCCTCGTCGACCAGCAACAACGCGTCCCGTTCGGCGCAGATCTCGGCCAGCTCGGGCAGCGGTGCCGCGTCGCCGAGCACCGAGAAGACCGACTCGGTCAGCACCAGCGCCCGCCGCCCACCGGCCTGGTCCAGCGCCGCCCGCACCGCGTCGACCTCGTTGTGCGGCACCACCTCGATCGTCGCCCGGGACAACCGGGCCGCGTCGATCAGCGACGCGTGCACGTGCGCGTCCGAGACGATCAGCGCGTCGCGGTCGGCCAGCCCGGTCACCGCGGAGAGGTTCGCGTGGTAGCCGCTGGACATCACCAGCGCGGACCGCCGACCCGTGAAATCGGCGAGCTCGGCCTCCAGCTCGCCGTGCGCCGTCGTGGTGCCGGTGACCAGCCGGGAGGCACCCGACCCCGCGCCCCACGCCAGCGCCGCGTCGGCGCTGGCCCGGCGCACCTCGGGATGCGTGCTCAGGCCCAGGTAGTCGTTGCTCGCGAGGTCGATGACGTCCTCGTGCACAGAGCGCGCCCGCAGCGCGCGCTGCAGACCAGCCCGCTCGCGGGCCTCCCGCTGCTCGGTCAGCCACCCGTCCCAGCTCATCCGGCCTTCACCGCCGCGGCGATGCCGGCGCACAGCGTCGCCACGTCCTCGTCGGTGCACACGTACGGCGGCATCGTGTAGATCAGGTCCCGGAACGGGCGCAGCCACGCGCCCTCGGAGAGCGCGGCCTCGGTCGCCGCGGCCACGTCGACGGGGTGGTCGAGCCGCACCACGCCGACGGCACCGAGCACCCGCACCTCGGCGGCGTCGATGTTGTGCAGCGCCTGCAAACCGCGGTTGATCCGCCGCACGTCGTGTCGCCACCGGCCGGTGGCGAGCAGGTCGAGGCTGGCGGAGGCGACCGCGCAGGCCAGGGGATTGCCCATGAACGTCGGACCGTGCATGAGCACACCCGAATCGCTGCCGGAGATGCCGCGAGCCACCTCGCTGGTGCACAGCGTCGCCGCCAGCGTCAGGTATCCGCCGGTCAGCGCCTTGCCCAGGCACAGCACGTCCGGGCTGACACCGCCCGCTTCGGACGCGAAAAGCGTTCCGGTGCGCCCGAAACCGGTGGCGATCTCGTCGAAGACCAGCACCAGCCCGTGCTCGTCGGCGACCTCCCGGAACACCCGCAGGCATTCGGCGGGGTAGGGGTGCATCCCGCCCGCGCCCTGCAGCAGCGGCTCCACGATCAGCCCGGCCAGGGTGCCCGCGTGCTCGGCTGCGAGCGCGCGGAGACCCGACGCCCACTCGGCGACGTCACCGCCGATCCCCGGCGGTCGTTCGCCGAAGACCTGCTCGGGCAGCACCGTCGACCACATCGAGTGCATGCCGCCGTCGGGATCGCACACGCTCATGCAGTCGAACGTGTCGCCGTGGTACCCGCCGCGCACGGTGAGGAACCGCGTCCGCTCGGGCCGCCCGACGCCGCGCTGGTGCTGCAGCGCCATCTTCATCGCGACCTCGACGCTCACCGATCCGGAGTCGGCGAGGAAGACCCGGTCGAGCCCGTCGGGTGTGAGCTCGACCAGGCGCCTGGCCAGTTCGACCGCCGGCTCGTGGGTGAGGCCGCCGAACATCACGTGCGAGAACCGTTCCGCCTGCTCCCGCAGCGCCTCGTCGAGCACCGGGTGCCGGTAGCCGTGGATCGCCGACCACCACGACGCCATCCCGTCGACCACCTCGCCGACGCCGTCGAGGGTGATCCGGCTGCCCGAAGCACCGGTCACCAGCCGCGTCGGCGCGGGATCGAGCATCGAGGTGTAGGGGTGCCACAGGTGCTCGCGGTCGAAGGCGAGCAGGTCCGCCGCGCCCATCACGCGTTGGGCAGGACGTCGGTGCCCGCGCCCCGGCGCCGGATCGCCGGATCGACGGGCCGCTGCGCGATCTCCTCGTCGGAGCCCAGCACGACGAAGCCGTTGTCGCGGATCATCGCGATGTCCGCATCGGCCTCCTGGCCCTCGGAGGTGAGGTAGTCGCCGAGGAAGATCGAGTTCGCGACGTGCAGCGCGAGCGGCTGAACCGAGCGCAGGTGCATCTCGCGGCCACCGGCGATCCGGACCTCCCGGTCCGGGCACACGAACCGCGCCATCGCCAGGATCTTCACGCAGCGGGTGGGGGAGAGCTCCCAGGTGTTCTCGAACGGGGTGCCGTCGAAGGGCATCAGGAAGTTCACCGGGATCGAGTCGGATTCGAGCTCCTTGAGCGCGAACAGCGCCTCGACCAGCTGCTCATCGGTTTCGCCCAGTCCCGCGATCAGACCCGAGCACGGCGACAGGCCCGCGGCCTTCGCCTTGCCCACGGTGTCGATGCGGTCGGCGTAGGTGTGGGTCTGGACGATGGTGTCGTGGTGGCTCTCGGCCGTGTTGATGTTGTGGTTGTAGGCGTCCACCCCGGCGTCCTTGAGCCGCTCGGCCTGGCCGTCGGACAGCAGCCCCAGGCAGGCGCACACCTCGACGTCCGGGTGCTCGGACTTGAGCGCGCCGACCATGTCGGTGACCTTGTCGATGTCGCGGTTCGACGGGCCGCGGCCGGAGGAGACCATGCACACCCGGCTGGCCCCGCCCTGGAGACCGGCTCCCGCCTGCCGCAGCGTTTCGTCCTTGGACAGCCACGAGTACTTCAGGATCGGTGCGTTCGAGCCGAGCGCCTGCGAGCAGTAGTTGCAGTTCTCCGGGCACAGACCCGACTTCAGGTTCACCAGGTAGTTGACCTTCACGGTGTTGCCGAAGTGCGCCCGGCGCAGCCTGCCTGCCGCCGCCACGACGGACATCAGGTCGGCGTCGTCGGCGCGCAGGACGGCGAGCGCGTCGTCGGCGGTGGCCGGAGTTCCGGCCAGGACCGCGTCGGCGAGCTGATCGAAGGTGGTGCCCATGGGGTCCTCTCCGGGAGTCGACCTGAACAGTGTTCACCTGAACGGCGTTCAGGCTAGACTGGGGGAACCGACCGGTCAACTGGAGGTTTCGAGTGCGCTACCACCGCAGCGATGTCGTGGCTCGGGCCATCGAGGTCCTCGACGAGTACGGGCTGGAATCGCTCACCATGCGCCGGCTCGCCTCCGAGCTCGGCGTGCAGCCCAGCGCGCTCTACCACCACGTCCCCAACAAGCAGTCCCTGCTGGCGGCCGTCGCCGACGAGATCCTCCAGCGCGGCGGCAGGCCCCGCCGCGCCGAGCGCTGGGACCGGCGGGCGATCGAGATCTGCGCCGAACTGCGCGACGCGATGCTCGCCTACCGGGACGGGGCCGAGGTCGTCGTCACCGCGCACACCTTCGGGCTCGGCGCCCGCGAGCCCGCGACCGCGCTGCGCTCGGCGCTCGGCGACGGAGGGCTGCCCGGCGATCTGGTGGACGTGGGCACCCGCGCGATCCTGCACCTGGTATTCGGCCACACGGTCGAGGAGCAGACCGCGATGCAGGCGGCCAGCGCCGGCGCCATCGACCGGCACCCCGATGGCGCAGCTGATTTCGAGCAGGGCCTGCAGCTGCTGCTCGACGGGCTCCGCGCCCGGGTTTCGGCGGGCTGATCCAGGTCAGGCCGCTACGGTGGCGGGATGGAGCTCTTCACCACCTCGTGGGCGTCGTTGCGCTCGGCCGTGGCGGATCTCGCCGACGACGACCTGCTGCAGCCCTCAGGGTGCCGGGGCTGGCTGGTGCGAGACCTGGTGTGCCACCTGATCATCGACGCGCAGGACGTCCTGATCACGCTCGCGACACCGGCGGAGGCCGAGCCGACCCGCGATGCGATCACCTACTGGGAGATCGCGAGCGAGCCGCCGATCGGCGACGATCCGCTGGACGCGCTCACGGTCCGGCTGGCCGCCGCCTACGAGGAGCCGCGGCTGCTCAAGTTCCACCTCGACGACCTCGGCTCGGCGGCAGGGCGGGCCGCGCGGATCGCCGACCCGCTGGCCAGGGTCGCCACGAAGGGCCAGGTCCTCACCGTCGCCGACTACCTCGACGCCTACGTCGTGGAGTGGACCCTGCACCACCTGGACCTGGTCGCCCGCCTCCCGCACGTGCCCGGACCGGCGCCGGATTCGGCGGCTGCGTCGAGGGCGGTGCTGGAGCGGATCGCAGGAGCGTCGTTTCCCGATTCGTTCTCCGACGTCGACGCGCTGCTGGTGGGCACCGGCAGGCGCAGTCCGACGGAGGCCGAGCAGGCCGAACTCGGCCTGCTCGGCCTCTCCGTTCCCTTCGTGCTCGGTTAGGTGCGGAACTCGGCTCCTAGTCCTCGACCGTCCCGTACCGGGGGCGGCCCGCGGTCCGGTAGGTCTGGATCACCACGCCCTGCGGCGTGGTCCGGTTCGCCGCGAGTTCGAGCGCGGTGTCGAGCCCCCGGTCGGCGAACAGCCGCATCCCCTGGCCGACGATCACCGGGAAGGTGATCAGGTTGAGCTCGTCGACCAGGTCGTTGTCCAGCAGGAAGCGCACCAGGGTGGCACTGCCGTGGACCTGCAGCTCCTCGCCGGGCCGGGCCTTGAGCTCGCGCACCGCCGCCGCGACGTCTCCGCTGAGCACCGTCGTGCGGGCCCAGCTCGGGTCCGTCAGGGTCGTGGAGGCGACGTACTTCGGCAGGGCGTTGAGCGGGTTCGCGATCGGGTTGTCGGGGTCGTCGACCTTCGGCCAGTAGGCGGCGAAGATGTCGTAGGTCCGCCGCCCGAGCAGGAAGGCGTCGACCCGCCCGAACATCGCGTCCATGAACTGCCCGACCTCGTCGTCGAACAGCGGCGCGAGCCAGCCGCCGCGTTCGAAACCGCCGCTGCGGTCCTCGTCCGGGCCGCCGGGGCCCTGCATCACGCCGTCGACCGAGAGGAACGTGCTCACCGTCAGCTTCATCGTCCTGGTCCTTTCCAGTGGTCGTCACCGGAGTGGACTGCTCGCGGCCGGGAAACTCATCGGTGGTCAGTCGCGGCGCGGCTGTCGGTGCAGGAGCCTGAACCGCGACCACTGCGCCTCGGCCGCCTCGATGGAGCGCCGGGTGCGCTCCGGATCCACTGTGGAGAGCTGGGCGGCGATCGCCTGCGCGACCGCGAGTCCTGGGGCCAGGGACGGGAAGAAGGCGACGCCCTCGGCGGGGATCAGCACGATCCGCTCGGAGGCCGCGGCCAGGGCGGGACTGGCCGCGTCGGTGAGGGCGAAGACCCGCGCGCCTCGGTCGTGGGCTTCCTCGGCCGCGGTCACCGTGCTCTGGTAGAGCCGCCAGAAGCTGATCGCGATGAGCACGTCGCCCGGTTCGATCCGGGAGATCGCGTTGGCCAGCTCGGCGTCGTCGTGCACGACGGTCGCCTCGTAGCCGGCCAGCTGCACGTTGTGGCCGAGCGCGGAACCCACCGAGAAGTAGCTCCCGTTGGCCACGACCACGGTTCGCCGGGACTGCGCGATCGCCTCGGCGATGGTGCGCAGCAGCTGCTCGTCCAGGCGGCGGTTGAGCACCGCCAGCGAGTCCAGGTCGCGGCGCAACGAGGCCCCGCCGAGCTCGCCCTCGGTCTGCTGCGCGGCGGCCACTTCCGGAGCGCTGAGCGAGGACAGGTAGCGGGCCCGCAGCTCTTGCTGCAGGTCGGACCAGCCGCTGAAGCCCAGGGTCTGGGCGGTCCTGCTGACCGTGGCGACGTTGACGCCGGCGAGTTCTGCGGCCTCCGCTGCCGAGCTGTAGGACACCCGCCGGGGCTGGGTGAGCAGCACCTGCAGAACCGACGCGCCCTTGCTGCGCAACCCGCGTTCGGGAACGCGCCCGCGCAACCAGCTCTCGAACCCGTCGGGCTCGGCATCGGTGGTCAATCGGGCTCCCCTCGTCGACACACAGCTTAACGAGCTCAAAACGCAACAGCTATTGCAGTTTGCAATTACTGCACTATATGTTGCTGGACACTTCGCTCGGTGCTGCGACTCACCCGGACGCACCCCTCAACTGGAGGCAACCGTGTCCCTGCTGGCCAGACTCGACCGGCTCCCGCTGAGCCGGCCGCACTACCTCCTGCTGTTGCTCGGCGGACTCGGCTACACCTTCGACGGCATGGACTCGGCGGTGGTGGCCTTCCTTCTGCCGAGCGTCCAGGACGAGTGGGGGCTGACCAACGCCCAGCTCGGCCTGATCGGCTCGGCCACGCCCTTCGGCTTCCTCTTCGGCGCCACCTGCGCCGGACTGCTCGGCGACCGCATCGGCCGCCGCAAGGTCATGATGTGGGCGCTGGCGGTCTACGCGCTGTTCTCCGTCATCGGAGCCCTGTCGCCCAACTACGAGATCTTCCTCGGCGCCCGCGTGCTCGCCGGATTCGGCGCGGGAGCCGAGAGCGCGATCATCGCGCCCTTCCTGTCCGAGTTCGTCCCCGCTGCCCGGCGCGGGTGGTTCGTCGGGGCGCTCGCCGGGTTCTTCTCCTTCGGCTTCGTCGCCGCGGCATTGCTCGGCCGGTTCGTGGTGCAGCCGGTGCCCGAGGGCTGGCGCTGGGCCCAGATCATCACCGCGCTGCCGATCGTGATGCTGCTCTGGTGGCGCCGATCGCTCCCCGAATCACCCCGATACCTGCTGGCCAACGGGCGGACGGCCGAGGCCGAGAAGGTCGTGGTCGACCTGGAGGAGAAGGTGCGGGCCGCCACCCGCGCCCCGCTGCCGCCGATCCCCGAGGTCGTGGTCGAGAAGCCGGTGGAGGCGCGCAAGATCGGGCTGGTCTCCGCGCTGAAGTACTTGTGGAGCGGCTCGATGGCCCGGCGCACCGCGATCACCTGGCTTATCTGGTTCGTGATCACCTTCTCCTACTACGGCTTCTTCACCTGGATCCCGACCCTGCTGGTGCAGCAGGGGATCACGGTCACCAAGAGCTTCGAGTTCTCGATCATCATCTACCTCGCGCAGGTGCCCGGGTACTTCTCGGCGGCCTGGCTGGGCGAGTACCTGGACCGCAAGAACACCATCGCCCTCTACCTCGCCGGGGCGGCGGCCAGCGCGTTCTGGATGAGCCAGATGACCGACCCGGTGCTGATCACGACCTCGGCTGCGGTGCTGTCGTTCTTCCTCAACGGCACCTACGCGGCGGTCTACTCCTACACCCCGGAGGTCTTCCCGACCTGGATCCGGGCCTCGGGAACCGGCCTGTCCAGCGCGTTCGGCCGCGTCGGCAGCATCATCGCGCCCTCGGTGATCGGCATCTCCGCCGCATCCCTGGGATTCGCCGGGGTCTTCGGCCTCACCACCGCGGTGCTGGCGGTCGGCGTGGTGTGCACCCTGCTGTTCGGGCTGTCCACCGCCGGCCGGTCGCTGGAGGACCTCACCGAAACCGACGGCGCGAAGGCGGTATCGCGATGAACCTGTCCGAAGTGGAGGAACGCGTCCGCGAGGACGTCGGGGTCCGGCTGTTCACCGTGCTCGCGTGGCTGCCCGGCCGCCGCGTGCTGCACCGCGCGCACAGCAGCCACCCCGAGCAGTACCCGGTGGGTGGCGAGAAGTCCGTCGAGGTCGCCGCGGGATGGCTGGACCGGTGCATCACCGCGCAGCTGCCCTACTTCGGCCCCGACGAGGCCGCGGTGCGCGAGGTCTTCGCCGACCACCGGCTCATCGCCGGACTCGGCTGCGGATCGGTGATCAACGTCCCGGTCCTGGGCGGATCCGGAACGTGGGGCGTGCTCAACCTGCTCGACGCGCCCGGCGCCTACGAGCAGTCCCAGGTGGCGCGGGCCGCGGAGCTGGCGGTGCTGGCCGCGCCCGCGCTGAGCGAGCTCGTGCAGCGCATCGACGTACCCGAGGAGGAATCGACACCGTGACCACCCTGCTGCTGCGCTCCGGCAAGTTGCTCGACGTCGACACCGGCGAGTACGCCGAAGGCGACCTGCTGTGCGCCGACGGCCGCATCGTCGAGGCCGGCCGCGGCCTGAGAGCACCGGACGGCGCCCGGACGGTGGACCTGGCCGGTGCCACGGTGCTCCCCGGGCTCATCGACGCCCACGTGCACGTCACCGCCGCCACCGCCGACCTCGGGTCGCTGACCACCTGGTCCCCGTCCTACGCCGCCGCGCACTCCGCGCGGATCATGGGCGGGATGCTCGACCGCGGCTTCACCACCGTGCGCGACGCCTCCGGCGCGGACTTCGGGCTCGCCGACGCGCAGGCCGAGGGGCTCGTTCGCGGGCCACGGCTCGCCTTCTGCGGAAAGGCGCTGAGCCAGACCGGAGGTCACGGCGACAGCCGCCCGCGCGGCACCCGCGTGCACGACGGGCACCAGTGCTGCGCGGGGCTGGGGCGCATCGCCGACGGGGTGGACGCGGTGCGCGCCGCCGCCCGCGACGAACTGCGCAAGGGCGCCCACCACATCAAGGTGATGGCCGGGGGAGGAGTCGCCTCGCCGACCGACCGCATCGACTCCACCCAGTACTCGATGGACGAGCTGCACGCCATCGTGCAGGAAGCCGAGGCGGCCAACCGCTACGTGGCCGCCCACGCCTACACCGCGCGATCGGTCAGCCGCTCGTTGCGCGCCGGAATCCGCTCCATCGAGCACGGGAACCTCATCGACGAGTCCAACGTGGACGAGTTCCTCGAACACGACGCGTTCCTGGTGCCCACGCTGGTCACCTACTGGGCGCTCAAGACCGAAGGCCGGGAGTTCGGCCTGCCCGAGGACAGCTGGCGCAAGGTCGACGAGGTGCTCGACGCCGGACTGGCCGCGCTGGAGACCGCGCACCGAGGCGGCGTGAAGATCGCCTACGGCACCGACCTGCTCGGCGGCATGCACCGCCACCAGAACGAGGAGTTCCGGATCCGCAGCGAGGTCCAGCCGCCGCTGGACGTGATCCGCTCGGCGACGACCACCGCGGCCGACCTGCTCGGCATGAGCGGCGAGATCGGCACCCTCCGCGAAGGGGCGGTGGCCGACCTGGTCGTCCTCGATGGCGATCCGCTCGAGGACGTCGCGGTCCTCGCCGAGCCCAAGCACATCGCGCACGTCGTCCAGGGAGGTCAACTCGTCTGAGAGCGGGAAGAATGGTGGTGTGATCGCTTCAGCACCTCGGGATCCGGTGGAGACGCCGCCCGTCGTCCGCGCCATCGCGGGCGGCAGGACGGTTCGGGCGGTGTGGCGAAACGAGCTGGGAGGTATGACCTTCCGGATCGGACCAGAACACCGCGCGCAGTTCGTGAAGTGGTCGCCCAGCGGCGCGCCGCTGACTCCCGAGGTGGAGCGGTTGCGCTGGGCCGTCCAGCACGCCGTGGTTCCCCGCGTGCTCGATCACGGTTCCGACGGCACGGGGGACTGGATGATCACCGCGGGGCTGCCCGGTCTCTCAGCCGTCGACGACCGCTGGATCGTCCAGCCCGAGAAGGCGGTGCGCGCCATCGGTTCCGGACTGCGCGCACTGCACGAGGCGCTACCGGTCGCGGACTGCCCGTTCGACTGGTCAGCCGAATCCCGGCTGGCCAGTGCTCGGCAACGCGCCGCCGCGGGCCTGATCGACCCGGCGGAATGGCCTCCTGAGCTCGCCCGCATCGGCGGCGTCGGCGAGGCCCTGGACCTCCTCGCCGGACCGCCTCCGGTCGACCGCCTGGTGGTCTGCCACGGCGACGCCTGCGCCCCCAACACCCTCATCGGAGACGGCGGCCGGTGCACCGGCCACGTCGACCTCGGCCGCCTCGGCGTGGCCGACCGCTGGGCCGACCTCGCCGTCGCCACGTGGGCCACCCTGTGGAACTACGGCCCGGGTTGGGAGGAAGTGCTCCTGGACGCCTACGGCGTCGCTCCCGACCCGGACCGCACGGCCCACTACCGGCTCCTGTGGTACCTGGCGGACTGACCCTGCTCAGCCGAATCCCGGCAGCACCAGCAGGATCCAGAGCGCCAGCGGGGTGGCGGCGACGATGACGCCTCCGTAGACGAGGAGCTTCCGGAAGAAGGCGTCCTTGTCGACGTCCTTGGCGTTGGCCAGCACGATCGCACCGTTGGTGGAGAACGGGCTCACGTCGACGACCGTGGCCGCCACCGCGAAGGCCGTGATCATGCCGATCGGCCCGACGCTGCCGGTCTGCAGGAACGGCACCGCCAGCGGGATGAGGGCGCCCATGATGCCGACCGACGAGGCGAACGCCGAGACGAGCGCGCCGATGTAGCACAGCAGGAGCGCCGCGAGCAGCGGAACGCCGATGCCGGCCACCGAGTGACCCACGTAGTCGATCGTGCCCATCTTCTCCAGCACGCCGACGTAGGTGAGGACACCGCAGATCAGCAGCACGGTGGGCCATGCGACCTCGCTCGGCGCGGCCTTGCCCGTCTTCGGCGACAGGACGCTGAGCACCACGGCGACGCTCATCGCCATCAGGCCGACGTCGAGCCCGAACCCGAGCGTGGTGACCACGAGGACCACGAGGCCGGTCAGCGTCAGCGCGCGATCGCGGTTGAGCCGCAGCTCCTCGACCGGCTCGCTGTCGGAGACCTCCCCGCCGCCGCCCGATCCCGTCGCGATGAGCCGTCGGGCCTCGGCGCCGCTGCGCAGCCGCAGGCCCCCGAAGACCACGAACACGATCCCGGCGATCACCGCGTTGGCCGCGAAGCTGCCCAGGAACAGCACGAGCGGACTGCCCGGCAACCCGCTGTTGGCCACGACCTCGTTGACGATGCTGCCGTAGATGCTGATCGGGGAGAAGCCGCCCGCCTGCGTGCCGTGCACGACCATCGCGCCCATCAGCAGCGGGTTGATCCGGTACTGCGCGGCCAGGTTCAGCGCGATCGGAGCCACGATGGCCACCGCCGCGGGACTGACCGCACCGATCGCGGTGAGCAGCGCGCCGATCGCGAACATCACCCACGGGATCAGCGCGATCCGGCCACCCACCAGCCGGACGGCGCGTTGCACCACCCAGTCGGTGGTGCCGTTCGCCCGGGCTATCGCGAACAGGAACGTCACGCCGACCAGGACCACGAACAGGTCCCCGGGGAAGCCGTCGAAGATGTCGTCTTCGGACAGCCCGCCGAACACCGTGGCGACCAGGAACGCGGCGGCGAAGCACAGCACTCCCATGTTCACCGACAGCGTCGTGGCGATGACGAACGCGGCGACCAGCACCAGGATGGATATGACTTCGGGCGGCACCTTTGCCTCCTTGCCTGCGCGGCACGCGCACCACGAAGGGGTGTGGTGCGCGGCACAGTGGCTCACTGGCTCAGCCACTTTCCGTGAAACGCAGGCTGAAGTCAATACCGAACTGGCCAACTGGCTCATCCAGTTTCAGGCCTTGCCCGCCTCCCGACCGCCCTGCCGCGCGATCAGCGCCAGCCGAGCTCCGGGGCCACGTGGCGGAGGATGCTGTCGATGACGTGGGCGTTGTAGTCCACGCCCAGCTGGTTGGGCACCGTGAGCAGGAGGGTGTCCGCCGCGGCGATCGCCTCGTCCTCAGCCAGCTGCTTGACCAGCACGTCCGGCGCCGCGGCGTAGGAACGACCGAAGATCGCGCGGGTGTTGGCGTCGATGTTGCCGATCTTGTCCTCGGTGTTGTCATCGCCGCCGAAGTACATGTCGTCGAGGTCGTTGACGATGGCGAAGATGCTGCGGCTGACCGACACCCGCGGCTCGCGCTCGTGCCCCTCGGCGCGCCACGCGTCGCGGAACGCCTCGATCTGCTTGCGCTGCTGGACGTGCAGCGGCTCGCCGCTCTCGTCGTCCTTGAGCGTGGAGCTCTGCAGGTTCATCTCCAGCTTCGCCGCCCACCGCGCCGTCGCGTTCGAGCTCGACCCCCACCAGATGCGGTCCCGCAGGCCGGGGGAGTGCGGCTCGACGCGCAGCAGACCCGGCGGGTTGGGGAACATCGGCCGCGGGTTGGGCTGAGCGAACCCCTCGCCCTTGAGGACCTCCAGCAGCACCTCGGTGTGGGTGCGCGCCATGTCCGCGTCGGTCTGGCCCTCCGGCGGCTGGTAGCCGAAGTAGCGCCAGCCCTCGATGACCTGCTCCGGCGATCCCCGGCTGATGCCGAGCTGCAGCCTGCCGTCGGAGAGGAGGTCGGCCGAGCCCGCGTCCTCGGCCATGTAGAGCGGGTTCTCATAGCGCATGTCGATCACGCCGGTGCCGATCTCGATGCGGCTGGTCCGAGCGCCGATCGCCGCCAGCAGCGGGAACGGCGACCCGTACTGCCGCGCGAAGTGGTGCACGCGGAAGTAGGCGCCGTCGGCGCCGAGCTCTTCCGCTGCGACGGAGAGGTCGACGGCCTGGTGCAGCGCGTCCGACGCCGTGCGCGTCTGCGAGTGCGGCGAGGCCGACCAGTGCCCGAAGGACAGGAACCCGATCTTTTTCACACCGGGTTCAACGCGGACCGGCCGTTTTTGTTTCCCGGGTGCGAGCCGCGCCACCACCCTGCTTGAAGGGCTTCATGAGCAGCTTGTGGGTCGGCTGTTCGACCGCGCGGGTGAGCATCCACCCTAGGAGCGTGCCCGTCACCAGCATCGCCAAGGTCTGCGTGGTCGTGTCGACTCCCACGTCCTGCAGCTTGCGCAGCACGATGTAGCCGATGGCCTGGTGCATCAGGAACGTGCCGTAGGAGATGCCGGCGAACCAGCTGATCGCGCGTCGCGCGGGCTGCGGCACCGCCATGTCGGGAGAGCGCGCGACCAGCGCGATCACGCACATGCCGATGGCCACGGCCACCGACGAGCCGGTGTCGGCCAGCAGACCTTCGGGCGTGCGCGTGTAGTTGTGCACCTCCTGCGCGGCCATGCAGAGCGCCAGCAGGGCCGCGAAGTGCGGGGTGCTCAGGCGCTTGACCGACCACATCCAGATCGCCACCCCCGCGACGAACAGGTGCCAGCGGTGCATGCCGACCCCGTCGACCACGGTCCGGTAGGTCTCGTCGATCGGCTCGGCGATCCGGATCGGCCACTGCGCCAGCGGCACGAGCACCGCCACCCACAGCACGATCAGGATCCTGCTGCCGTGGCCCCACCAGCTCCGGTAGAGCAGGGCGGCGACCGTGAAACCCATCAGCTGCAGCGGAACCGTCCAGTGCGAGCCGTCGATGAAAGGGTAGAACTGCGGTTTCCAGTGCCACAGCATCAGCAGGTTCGCGCGCAGGTCCTCGGGCAGCGGGAAGAACCAGCCCTCGATCGGGAACGCCCGCAGCACGGAGTAGCTGACCACCACGGCCGCCAGGAACGACGGCAGCAGCCTGGCCACGCGGCCCCACCAGTAGCGGAACAGGGAACCGCGGCGGATCGTCACGCACGCGAAGTACGCGGAGACGACCAGCAGCAGGCTGGCGCCGACCTGATACGGGAACTCGAAGGTCCTCGGCTCCAGCTCGGGGTGCAGGAAGACGCTCAGGCTCGTGGAGTGGTAGAGCATCACCAGCACCACGCAACCGGCTCGAACAAGATCCCAGCTGATCTTCCGGCGGCTCTGCCCACCGCCGGATCCGGCTGTCGTCACGCTTGTCGCTCTTCCTCTGGGCTAGTCCTTCAGCCAGCTTCACCCAGGAGAGCGACCGTTGGCCATCGGGGCTGACACCCATTTTTGGTGCGCACGACCCGTATGGGTGTTCGAAGGGCGACCGGTGGTCGAATTGTCGTTCAGGAGGTGCGGGACGTGTCCTTGTTCTGGCGGGTGTTCCTGCTCAACGCCGCCGTGCTCACCGGAGCGACGGTGCTGCTGGTGCTCAGCCCTGCCACGGTGTCCACGCCGGTGCTGCCCGCCGAAGGCCTGATCCTGGTCGCCGGGCTGGTCGCGATGCTGGTGGCCAACGCGGTGCTGCTGCGCATCGGGTTCCTCCCGCTGCGGCGGCTGACCCGCGCGATGACCACCATCGACCTGCTGCGGCCGGGATCGCGGCCGCCGGTGTCCGGGCACGGGGGCATCGCGGACCTGATCATGGCGTTCAACGCGATGCTGGACCGGCTGGAGTTCGAGCGCGCCACCAGCAACGCCCGCGCGCTCTCCGCGCAGGAGGCCGAGCGCCGCCGCATCGCCCGCGAACTCCACGACGAGGTCGGGCAGAGCCTGACCGCGGTGCTGCTGGAGCTCCGGCGGGTCGCGGACGAGGCGCCCGAGCCCGTCTCCGCCGCGCTGCACCAGGTGCAGGAGACCACCCGCGACAGCCTCGACGAGATCCGCCGCATCGCCCGGCGGCTGCGCCCCGGGGTGCTGGAGGATCTCGGCCTGGCCAGCGCGCTGAAGTCGCTCACCGGCGAGGTGCACGGCGTCGCCGCGCGGTGCCGGATCGACGGCGAGCTGCCAGAGCTGGGCGAGGAGGTCGAGCTGGTCATCTACCGGGTGGCGCAGGAGAGCATCACCAACGCGGTCCGGCACTCGGGTGCGACCCGCGTCCACCTGCTGGTGCACGTGGAGCCCTCGGAGGTCCGGCTGCGGGTGCGGGACAACGGCGCGGGGACCGGGGACTCCCCGGAAGGCGCCGGCATCCGGGGGATGCGGGAGCGCGCGCTGCTGGCCGGGGCGACGCTGGCCGTCGAACCGGTCGAGGAGGGCGGCACGGAAGTCCGGCTCGACGTGCCGATCAACACCGGGGGCGCGCGATGACCGACACGACCCGCATCCTGCTGGCCGACGATCACGTGCTGGTCCGTCGCGGAGTCCGGCTGATCCTCGACAACGAACCCGACCTCGCCGTCGTGGCCGAGGCCGGCGACGGGGCCGAGGCCGTCGAGCTCGCGCAGACCGAGGAGCTGGACCTGGCGATCCTCGACATCGCCATGCCCAGGCTGACCGGGCTGCAGGCCGCCCGGCAGCTCACCCGGCTGCAGTCGGACCTGCGCATCCTGATCCTGACGATGTACGACAACGAGCAGTACCTGTTCGAGGCGCTCAAGTCCGGTGCGTCCGGGTACGTGCTCAAGTCCGTCGCCGACCGCGACCTGGTGGAGGCGTGCCGCGCGGCCATGCGCGGCGAACCTTTCCTGTACCCGGGTGCGGTGACCTCGCTGATCCGCAGCTACCTCGACCGCGCGGGTCAGGGGGAGGCCGTTCCCGAGCGGGCCATCACCGACCGGGAGGAGGAGATCCTCAAGCTCGTCGCCGAAGGCCACTCCTCCAAGGAGATCGCCGACCTGCTCGTCATCAGCATCAAGACGGTGGAGCGCCACCGCTCCAACCTCATGGCGAAGCTGGGCATGAAGGACCGGTTGGAACTCACCCGCTACGCGATCAGGGCTGGTCTCATCGAACCGTGAGCTCAACACCGCTGCCACGAGATCCTCGACGACGAAATGACTTTCGCGCACGACTCGACCGAGAATTCACGCAGCACCTAGGGGCTCGGTGCGCCCGCCGCTGCTCGGGTGTAGCGGTCGGCGAGTTGGGAGAAAGCGGATTTCAGCTCCGGCGGACCGATGACCTCCACGTCCGCGTCGTACTTCCCGAGCTCTGCGGCCAACGCCTTCCAGGACCACGATCCCAGCGCGAGCTTGCACCGGTCGTCGGTCAGCTCTTCCACCACGCCGTCGTGGGTGTAGCGGGAGACCGTCGCGGCGGGCAGGTCGAGGACGACTTCTCCTTGGCACGGCCATGTTTCCGCCCCCTGGAACCTGCTCCTGACGAACGCGGCCACCTCGCCGCCGGGGAGTTCGCGCCGGGTGAAGCGCGGACCTGCGGGGACGCGCGGGGTGATCCGATCGGCGCGGAAGGTGCGCCAGTCGTCGCGGTCCAGGTCCCAGGCGATGAGGTACCAGCGCCCGCCCCAGGTGATCAGGTGGTGCGGCTGCGTCCTGCGAGGCGCGGACGAGCCGGTGTAGTCGAACCGGAGCTCCTCCCGAGCGTGCACCGCGACGCTCAGCGCCATCAGGACCTCGCTGTCCACGCGCTGAGCCGTGCTGCGCTCGACCGCGGTGATCTGCAACGAATCGATCCGGTGGCGGAGCCGCGAGGGCATCACCTGGCGGAGGGTGATCAGCGCGCGAGCGGCTGCCTCCTCGATGCCCGCGCCCGCCGTGGTCGCGATGCGCAGCGCGATCGCCAGCGCGACCGCCTGGTCGTCGTCGAACAGCAGCGGCGGCAGGTTGCTGCCCGCTTCCAACCGGTACCCGCCGTCCGGTCCTTTGACCGTCGCGATCGGGTATCCCAGCTCCCGCAGCCGGTCGACATCGCGCCGAACCGTGCGGTCGCTGACCTCCAGTCGCTCGGCGAGCACCGAACCGGGCCAGTCGCGTCGCGCCTGGAGCAGCGACAGCAACGACAGCAGCCGCGTCGAAGTTTTCCGCATGCACCCCATCGTGCCCGCAGTAGCGGACAGAAACTGACCGCTACCGGTGCCAAGCTGCTCTCATGACTGCTTCCAACACCGCACTCGACGTTGAAAAGGGCGACCTGCTCGCCGAGCTCGCCACCCTGCGCGGCCAGTTGCTCAACACCGTCCGGGGACTGACGGACGCGCAGCTGGGCGAGCGTCCGACCAAGAGCGAGCTGTGCCTCGGCGGGATCGTCAAGCACGTCGCGAGCACCGAGGAATCGTGGCTGCGGTTCATCACCGACGGGTCGTCGGCGATGAGCTTCGCGCTGCCCGACGGAGTGACCTGGGGCGACATCGAGGCCGGCACCGCGCGGGAATACCCGCAGTGGATGACCGACCGGATCAACGAGTTCCAGATGCTGCCGGGTGACAGCCTCGAAGGGATCGTGCGGCGCTACGAGGAGGTCGCCGCCCGCACCGAGGAGATCGTGACCGCGCTGCCCGATCTGCTGATCACGCACCCGGTGCCCGACGCGCCCTGGAACGAACCCGGTACCGAGCTCAGCGCCCGCCGCGTGCTGCTGCACGTGATCTCCGAGACGGCGCAGCACACCGGACACGCGGACATCATCCGCGAGACCATCGACGGCCAGACGGCCACCTGAGCGCATGGCCGTTCTCGGCACCCGCGCGCTCAACCGCGCAGCGCTGGCCCGGCAGCTCCTGCTCCAACCCTCCGAGCTCGCACCCCGCGATGCCGTGGCGCACCTGTGCGGCGTGCAGGCCCAGGAACCGCAGGAACCGTTCGTCGGTCTCTGGTCCCGGCTGCGCGTCTTCGATCCGGCGGAGCTCTCGGAGCTGCTGACCCGTCGGGGAGTGGTGCGGACTCACCTGATGCGCCGCACCGTGCACCTGCTGGCCGCCGAGGACGTCCTGTCCTGGCGGTCCCGGCACGACGCGATGCTGTTGCAGCGGGTCCTCGGCGTCTACCGGCGCGAGCTCGCGGAGGTCGACCTCGACGAGCTCGCGGCGGCGGGCCGGGAAGTGCTGGCGGAGGGCGAACCGCATTCGCAGTCCGAGCTGGCGCGAGCGATCGCCCACCGCTGGCCCGACCAGAGCCTCCGGGCGCTGGGAGAGGCGCTGGTCGGAGCCCTTGTTCCCGTGGTCCAGCTGCCGCCGCGAGGTCTGTGGCGCACCAGCGGGGCGGCCCGCTACCTGCCGGTTTCCTCCTGGCTGGGCCGCGAAGTCGACCAGGAGGCACCCGATGACCAGGTCGGCCGGGTCCTGGTGCGCCGCTACCTCGCCGCGTTCGGCCCGGCCGCCACCGCCGACATCCGCGCCTGGTCGGGGCTGGCCGGCCTGCCGGGCGCGGTGAAGGCGGTGCGCGATCAGCTCGTCACCTTCCGGGACGAACGCGGGCGCGAACTGCTGGATCTGCCCGACGCGCCACGGCCCGACCCGGACGTGCCCGCGCCCGTGCGGTTCCTGCCCGCGTTCGACAACGCCATCCTCGGTTACGACGACCGCCGCCGGATCATCGACGACGAACACCGAGGTCTGTCGGTGGCAGGCGAACGCGTCGTGCTGGTGGACGGCCGCGTCGCCGGGACGTGGAGGGTCACCGAGGGAACGGTGAACATCGCTCCGCTGCACTCGTTCTCGCGCGCGCAGCGTGCGGAGCTGGTCGAGCAGGGGAGTGCGCTGGCGCTGTTCCTCTCCGACGGTGAGAGCGATCGGGCCCGCGTGACCTAGCCGGTCCAGCAGCGGAGCACCCCGCGCCAGCGCCGGTCGACGTGGATGACGCAACGCTCTTCCGCTGGTCGCGTGCTGTCCTGGCCCGTTTCCTGACCGCCGACGCGCCGTGAGATGGTGGCGTCGATCCCTACCGGTGTGCACAGTGGAGGCCATGGTGTTCCGCGTACCGACGCCCTCTGACGTCCTCGGCTTGGCGAAGTCCACGGTGGGCTGGGCAGCCGAAACGGCCACGGCCGCTGCAACCGCTCCGGTCCGGGTGCTGGGTCTTCTCGGTGAGACCGAGAAGCTGGTCGGCCGCATCTCCACGGTGGTGGACCAGGTCGAAGACCTGGTCCAGCGCGCCGGAGGAACCGTCGCCGACGCGGAGGAGACGATCCAGGACGCCCGCGCGGTCGCCGTCGCCGCCGCTCCGATCGTGGCCGCAGCCGGTCAGGTCTCAACGATGGCGGAATCGGTCGTGGGGCGGGCGAACGGGATCTGCGACGACGCGGCCAAGACCGTCGCCGAGGCCCAGCGCACCTCGGCGAACGCCGACGAGCTCCTCTCGCTGTACTCGCCCACGGCCAAGAAGGCCGCACCGCTGGTGGACAGGTTCGTCGAGGAGCTCTCCGACGCCGAGGTCGATGCGGCGATCCGCCTGGTCGACGAGCTTCCGCAGCTCACCGAGCACATCCTCACCGACATCCTGCCGATCCTGCGGACCCTGGACCGAGTCGGTCCCGAGATCCACGAGCTCCTCGAAGTCACCTACGACGTCCGCCGGGCGATCGCCGGCATTCCCGGGTTCCAGTTCTTCCGCCGTCGGGGCGAGGACAAGGTCGACGACGAAGAGCCCGCGAAGCCGCAGCCGATCGCCGCAGCGGAGTGACCGCCTTCCGGTCGTGACCGAGAGGGCCGAGCTCAGCTCTCCGACGGCTCCGCCGGAACGCACTCCTCGGCCGGAACCGACTGTCCCACGGGGATTGCCGGTGTGGCGGCGGTCAGCTCGGCGCCCACGACCGGTTGCAGCGGCTCGGCCATCGTCAGGGCGGCCGGGGCGATCGCCGACATGGCGGCTGACAGCGGGGAGTGCGCGTCGGTGACCTGCGCACCCGGGGTGGTGCGGACGCTCCAGATGACGACGTCGTCGGTGTTGCGGAGTTCAAGGCCGTCGTCGCCGACTGCCAGGTGCGCTCCCGGATGGCCCGCCGTGCCGGTGGACCACACGGCGCCGCCGCGCCGGTCGTAGAGGACGAGATCGCCGTCGTCGAGGAGCTTGCAGCGGCCGGTCCCGCGGAACTGGGTGTCCGACGCCCAGAGCGCGCCGCGGCCCTCGTTGCTGTACAGGACCAGGTTCCCGTCGTCCTGGTGGGTCAGCGTGTGACGGCCGGACGGAGAGGTCAGCGACTGGCGTCCCAGGGTCTGGCCGGGAAGCATCCGGTCACCGATCGCCGCCGGCCCGCCCGGCACCGCCGGAGTGCTGTCGGAGGTCCAGACGATCTCGCCGTCGACGTCGGTGATGGTGACCTCGCCGTCGTCGTGCACCACGAGCTCGGCGGCCGGTCGGACCGCGCCGGTGGACCAGATCCGCCTGCCGCTGGGCGAGAAGAGCGCGAGGCCGTCGGTCTCGCGCAACGCGCAGAAGGCGGTGTCCGCGCCGCAGGTGTTCGAGGCCCACCACGCCCGCATCGACTCGTTCTCGTAGAGCACGATGTTGCCGTCGTCCTGGTGGACCAACGAGAACCGGCCGTTCTCCGAGGTGAGCGATTCGCGACGCAGCGTCTGCCCGGCGCGCATCGCGTGGCCGGTGGCGTAATCGCCCGGCACGTGGTCGGGCGCGTCGAGCGGACCGCCGTCGCCTTCGTCGTCCTCCTCGTCATCGTCGCCGGTCAGGATGAAGAAGTCCGTCACGAAGCAGGTGATCTCGCCGTCGGCGTTGCGCCCCACCCAGGTCGGGTAGTGACCGTCACCGCCACCGGAGGAGCACACGACGACCACCGTGCGGTCCTCGTCGTCGGCGAGCCGTCCCGTGCCGGTGTGGTCCCGTTCTTCCAGGGCCTCCAGCACGCGGTCGACGTACTCCTCGTCGTCGCAGCAGGAGAGGTTCGCGGCGTCGATGAAACCACCGGTGCCCCCGTCGACGGGGTAGCCGAAGAAGGAGTCGCCGTCCAGGGTCGACGCGTCCTGCTCACCCAATAGCGCCATCTCCCACGAGGTCGCCGGCTCGTCGCGAACCTGGATCTTGATCGCGGCCACCGCCTGGTACCAGCTGAACTGATCGGGCTCTCCGAACCGGGCCTCGGCGAGCACGACCGGGTAGGTGCCCGGCGGGACCTCCTGCACGAACGCTGCGTCGTCGGACGAACCGAACATGAAGGGCTCACCGGCGCAGACCTTCCCGGAGGGCATCCACAGCGAGTTGTCCCGGCGCAGCCAAACGGTGGCATCGCCGAGCTTGGGAACCGAGTGGCGGGATCCGTCTGTGAAGATCTGGTCGAAGTCGGGGGCGGGGATCGGCATGGGGGCTCTTTCGTTGTGATGTCGGGTTGTTCTCAACACGTGGCACGGGTCGCGTTCGGTTCGCCCGACGAGAATCGGTTCGGCCGAACGACGGCCCCGGGCGGGGGGCGCGGGCGCGTCGGCGGGGGGGGGCGCGGGGGGGCGCGGGGGGCCGCCGGGGGGGGGGGGTGGGCGGGGGACCAGACG
>NZ_JBFAQJ010000007.1:0-219336 GCF_040677225.1 Saccharopolyspora sp. NPDC049357
GACGCGGTCGGTGGCGTGGACCTGTGCGTGAAGGAACCGATGCAGGACCCCAAGGCCAACCTGGACCTGCAGCCGGGCTGCCAGACCCTGACCGGCCCGCAGGCGCTGGGCTACGTGCGCACCCGCGCCACCGCTCGCGGTGACCTCGACCGCGTGGAACGGCAGCGCGAGTTCCTCAGCGCGCTGTCCGAAAAGGCCTCCAGCCCCGAGGTGTTCCTCAACCCCCTGCGGCTGTTCCCGCTGATCCTCAACACCTCCAGCACGTTCCTGGTCAACCGCGACGACCACGTGTGGCACCTGGGCAGCCTCGCCTTCGCCATGAACGGGATCGCCTCCGGCGACGGCATCACCACGACCGTGCCCTTCGGCGGCTTCGGCGAGACCGACGCTGGCGGCTCAGTGGTCAAGTGGGACAAGCAGAAGTCCCAAACCCTCTTCGAAGCGCTGGCATCCGACTCCCCGGTACCGCCCGAGGTCATCACCACCGCGGAGTCCATGGGCGGCTGAGCGAAGAGGGGCACGAGGGCATGCGGAAAACGCGCCAGGGTGGTATCGGCGAAGACGTGGAAGAGGCGGTGCGCGATTATGAGGTCGCACTGGCCGAAACTGAGACTGCCGGACGCCACGCTGACCCCGACGAACGCTCCCCGCACCTGGAAAAGCTGCGGATACAGGTCATCACACGAGCCGAGGCATTGCCAAGCATCTGCTGGCCACGGCCCAAGTGCGAGCACTGCCAGGGTCAGCGCGAGGTCTCCGCGGTGCAAGTCCTCACCGAAGCCGGGCAAGCACCGCAGTTCGTCACCCGCAAACGGCTATGCCCGCGGTGCAGAGGCACCGGCATGACCGTCGCACCCAGCCTCCAGCTCCCGCACGAACCACCCGCGAACCCGAGCGAGATCGGCCATTAAGGACCATCTTCACTAATCCGACCGGGCTACGTAGTATCGGCCGGGCCGACGCCCGCTCGCGGATGGCGGTCACACCCATCTCAGCGCGGGCGTCGGCGCCAGTCTTCATGCCCCGAACCGGCTGCCACAGGCGGGTTTCGGGCATGGTCAAGCACGCACTCTGAATGAGCGAGATCGGCACGCTGCTGGCCAGCCGGTACCGTCTTGAACGGCAGCCGGGTAACGACGGCCGCGTCGGCCGACAGGCCGCTGGCGATGTTCGCGTTCTACGAGGCTTGATGACGCCCTCACAAAGCGCGAGGCCACCAGCCGGATCAGGTTCGGCGAAGGGTCATGCGGGCGTCGTAATCGTGTCGAGCCTGCTCGACCTTGTCCAAGTTGACCGACCACTCGACGAGCGTCGCGAACAGCGGTGCCAGGCTGCGGCCCAGTTCGCTGATCTCGTACTCCACCCGCGGCGGGACTTCGGGATGGTAGGTGCGCACGACGAGCCCATCACGTTCCAGTTGCCGTAGCCGCTGGGTCAGCACCTTAGGCGTGATCGTGGCGATGCGGCGTTCCAGTTCCACGAACCGCTGCCGCCCGTATTCGTTGAGCGCCCACAGGATCGGGGTGGTCCAGCGGCTGAACACGATGTCGACCACGGGCGAGATCGGGCACGCCTGCTCCGGATCAACATCTGTGAGCTCGGACACTTACCCTCCCATTTCTCAGTACTTTCTTCTAGGTACCTACGAGCTTGACGATAGTAGCTTGACCAGGTCCGAAGAGAGACGAATCGGAAATTGGGAGTGAACATGATCGTGGTGACCGGAGCTACGGGCAACGTGGGGCGTCCCCTGGTCGACGCCCTCGTCGCCGCAGGCGAGGTGGTGACAGCCGTTGCTCGACGGATCTCTGCTCAGGATGTTCCCCCTGGGGTGGAGCATCAGCAGGCCGACCTGCTCGAGCCGGAGAGCCTCAAACCTGCGCTCGACGGGGCTGAGGCGCTGTTCCTGCTGGCCCCCGACGAATTCGTGGCGGCCGGCGGCAACCTGGGCGACGTCCTCGAAACCGTGCAAGCCGCCGGCGTTCGGCGAGTCGTCTTGCTGTCCTCCCAGGGCGTCGCCACGGGACGTCACCCCTCGGCCCTGGAAGACGTCGTCCGGCGGTCAGGGCTGGAGTGGACACTGTTGCGGCCAGGCGGTTTTCACTCCAACACCCTCATGTGGGCCGAGGCGGTCCGCAGCCGAAGGTCGATCGCAGCGCCGTTCGGCGATGTTGCGCTCCCCACCATCGACCCGACCGACATCGCCGAGGTTGCCGCCGCGGCGATGCGGCAAGACGGCCACAGCGGCAACGCTTACGTGTTGACCGGGCCCACGCCGATCTCACCCCGGCAGCAGGCGATGGTGATCGCCGACGCCCTGGGCGAGCCGGTGCGTTTCACCGAGCAGACCCGCGAGGAGGCCCGGACACAACTACTGCAGTTCATGCCCGAGCCGGTAGCAGAGGCCACCCTGGACATCCTCGGCAGGCCGAAAGCCGTTGAGCAGCAGCTCAGCCTCGACGTCGAGCGGATCCTCGGACGCCCGCCCCGCACCTTCGCCGAGTGGACGGCACGCAACATCGCCACCTTCAAGTGACCCGGCCGGATCCGTTGCCGGCCACAGCCACCTGTCGGCGCGGCGGCGCTACCGAGCGGCCGGTTCGACCCGAGCACTGGCCAGCGCCCCCGAGCTCGAGGTCGGCAACGTAGAGAGCGGTGGTGGCGATGTTCAGACGCGTCGACACAGTAGATCGCCTCCGGGGTCAGCCATCGCAGTGACGACCCGCCGTCCAGTCCAGCGACGGTGCCCGGCATCGTCCTTTTCTTGTCCTCCGTCGTTGTCTCCCTCGCATCGCTGAGTGGGCTCTGCGGGGCGACATCCGTTCCCGCCCATGCGGGAAAACCGAATCGATGATCTCCACTTTCCGTTTCCTGAACCAAACGACCCATGGGCAACGGGCGGCAATGGGCCGTATCTTGACGCCCGCCCCGGAAGGAAGAACTCCAGTTCGGCGCTGACGTCTGCGATCACCCACCGTCCTGGAAGTGTTCATGATGCGGGCACTCATCGGACACCGTACGCGCCATAGATTCCCGATTGCCGCGTCGTTTTTGCTGCGGCACAACCTGTTCCGGCTTCTGACTGAAGGAGAACGCCTTGGAACGTCGGGATTTCCTCCGCGCCGCCGTGGTCGGTGGCACCGTGGTGACGCTGGGATTCAGCGTCACCCGCGAATCCATCGCCTACCCGGCCAAGACCGGCCCCAGCCCCTACGGAACCCTGCAGGCCGCTGACGCCAACGGCATCCAGCTGCCGGCGGGCTTTTCCAGCCGCGTGATCGCCCGCTCCACCCAAACCGTGGCCGGCACCGGCTACACCTGGCACAGCGCCCCGGATGGCGGCGCCTGCTTCGCCGACGGCAACGGGTGGATCTACGTCTCCAACTCCGAGATGAGCACCGGCGCAGGGGGCGTCAGCGCCATCCGCTTCGACGCCAACGGCAACACCACCAGCGCCTACCGCATCCTGTCGGGCACCACCCGCAACTGCGCCGGTGGCCCGACCCCGTGGAACACCTGGTTGTCGTGCGAGGAGACCGACTTCGGATACACCTGGGAAACCGACCCCTGGGGCACCAAAGCCGCCGTCCGACGGGACGCCATGGGCCGGTTCAAGCACGAAGCCGCCGCCTGCGACCCCGACCGCAAGGTGATCTACCAGACCGAGGACACCACCGACGGCTGCTTCTACCGGTTCATCCCCACCACCTGGGGCGACCTTGCGGCCGGCGGAACCCTGCAGGTCCTGGTCGAAAACGGCACCACCCTGTCCTGGGTGACCGTTCCCGACCCCGACGGCAGCCCCACCCCCACCCGTGACCAGGTCGCCGGCGCCAAGCTCTTCAACGGCGGCGAAGGAGCCTTCTACCGCAACAACATCTGCTACTTCACCACCAAGGGCGACAACCGCGTGTGGGCCTACGACGCGGCCACCAACCAACTGCACATCGCCTACGACGACAACCTCACCAGCAACCCGCCGCTGACCGGCGTCGACAACATCACCGGCGCCACCGTCGGCGACCTCTACGTCGCCGAAGACGGCGGCAACATGGAGATCTGCATCATCACCCCCGACGACATCATCGCCCCATTCCTGCACGTCACCGGGCAATCAGCCTCCGAACTGTGCGGCGTGGCCTTCAACCCAGCAGGCAACCGCATGTACTTCTCCTCCCAACGCGGCACCAGCGGTTCCAGCAGCGGCGGCATCACCTACGAAGTCACCGGCCCCTTCCGCACCACTCTCTGACAAAGCTGTCCAGTGGCGGCCGCGGGCATCAAGGCCTGTGAACACGCAGTGCTTCGTTGATTCAATCGGGGGTGTCGACCGGGCCAGCAGAGTCCCGGTCCGGTCGACGGCCCTTTCCCCCGCTGACCCGCTCACACATCCTCAGAGAGCCGAACCCAACTGCCTCGCCTGTCGCCCCTCTGACGACAAGCCTTCTCCGGGGCCCTGTGTCACGCCAGAAACCGCGCTCACTGCACAGTCGATCGCGAAGCTTCACCGACCCTCCCACCCTGGTCGGGGATGATGCGGCGAGCGCCGAAAAGGGTTCCAGTTGCTGAGTGGCCGCTGCCACACGACCTCGGCCATTTGGTCACCTCGGAGATGGACAGGCAACCGTCGATAGCACGAGCCCGAAGGCGTGCAGTGGTTCGCGGCACAGACCGAGGTCATCCGGTTGATGATCAGCTGCCTAATGGACGGCGCCGAAGCCTTCATCGAAATCCGGAACCATTTCGGCGCCGCCAGTTCATCTGAGGGCCACGAACGCAACCTCCACATGTGAGGCGAACTGCCTATCGTCCCCTGCCATGCCTGAAGTTTCCCGACGCCGCGTGCTCGCCGGCGCCCTCGGTAGCGCCGCTGCCGCATCACTCCTGCCCCCGTCACTGCACCGGGCCATGGCCAATCCGATGCCCACCGGTGGCCTCGACGCTGTCGAGCACGTGATCGTGCTGATGCAGGAGAACCGCTCCTTCGACCACTACTTCGGCT
Organism: Saccharopolyspora sp. NPDC049357; assembly: GCF_040677225.1. Lineage (NCBI taxonomy): Bacteria > Bacillati > Actinomycetota > Actinomycetes > Pseudonocardiales > Pseudonocardiaceae > Saccharopolyspora > Saccharopolyspora sp. NPDC049357. The sequence continues at coordinate 5,003 of NZ_JBFAQJ010000007.1, forward strand.
CGCTGCGCGGTGTTCGCGGCTACGGCGACCGCCTGCCCCTGCGACTGCCCGGCGGCACGTCGGTGTTAGAACAGCCCGCGCCCGGTGGCACCGTGCTGCCCTTCTCGCTGCGGCAGGCCGCCGAGCAGCAGAACCGGCCTGCCTCCGACATCCAGTACCTGGGCGATCTCGACCACAGCTGGGACGGATCGGGCCGGGCATGGGCACGCGGCTGGAACGACGACTGGATCGCCGCCAAGACCCCGGCGACGATGACGTACTACGAGCGACGGGACATCCCGCTGCAGTACGAACTGGCCGACACCTTCACCCTGTGCGACGCCTACCACTGCTCGGTGTTCGGTTCGACCAACCCGAACCGCAACTACCTGTGGACGGGCACGACCGGCTACGAGCCGGGGACGAAGAACCGCGCCGTCACCAACGCGGCCTACGACTACGCTCACCCCGGCTACGACTGGACGACCTACCCAGAGCGTCTGGAGTCGGCGGGCGTTTCCTGGCAGATCTACCAGGAGTGGGACAACTTCACCGACAACTCCGTCGAGTACTTCACGCCGTTCAAGACAATCGGCGACAAGGTTCTGTCTCCAGTGGACGGAGACTGGCGGACCACGGAGGAGTTCTACACCGCGCTGTTCGACAAACCCGACGAGGAACGGCAGCGGCTGCTCTCGCAGCTGGATGCGGGGCGCGCTTCGCTCAGCGACGCGGAGCGAAGCCTGTTCGACCGCGCGATGCACCGCAGCGAACCGGAAAGCCTCGTCAGCCGACTGCGCGCGGACATCTCCGCCGGGCGGCTGCCGAAGGTGTCCTGGCTCGTCCCATCCGCTGTGGACTCCGAGCACCCGGGCAGTTCCACCCCGGTGGGAAGCGCGAACCTGATCTACGACGTGCTGGACGCGATCGCTTCACACCCCGATGTCTGGTCACGCACGGTGCTGTTGCTGAACTTCGACGAGAACGACGGGTTCTTCGACCACGTCGCCCCGCCGGTGCCCCCGAGACCGGATTCCGGCGACAGCGATGACTGGTTCGACGGTCAGCCGATCGGTCTCGGCCCGCGAGTGCCGATGACGGTCGTCTCGCCGTGGACGGTCGGCGGTCACATCAACTCGGAGACCTTCGACCACACCTCGGTGCTGCGGCTGCTGGAACGCTGGACCGGCGTCGCCGAGCCGAACATCAGCCAGTGGCGCCGGACCGTGTGCGGCGACCTGGTCTCGGTGTTCGACTTCCAGCAGGCCGGAAGCCCGCCGGCGCTGACCCAGCCGGGCCCGGTGCCCGCCCCGGTCGAACGCTGGCGCCCGGAAGCACCGCAGGACCAGCAGCTGCCGATGCAGGAACAGGGAAGGCGTCCCGCGCGGGCGCTGCCGTACCAGCCGGAGGTCTCGGGAACCCTCACACCACAAGGGGATCTGACGCTGCGGCTGGCCAACCGGGGCACCGCTTCCGCGCACTTCGCGGTCTACCCGTACACCGGTGAGTTCAAGGAGCCGCTGCACGTCGACGTGCGCGACGAACACGTGGCGACGGTGAAGGCCGGCGACGACTACCAGCTCGCCGTCCAGGGGCCGAACCGCTTCTGGTTCGAACTCGCCGGTTCCCGCGACGGACGCGCAGCGGGCGTGGACGTGCGCAGCGTGCCGAACGGACGCACCCGCGAGCTGCGTCTGGAGTTCCGCAACGCCGGAACCGAGGACGTCGTGCTGCGGGCGCGAGCACTGGGTTACGCGCCGGACGAGAGCGAGGACGTCCGGGTCCCCGCCGGTGGGGTGGCCGGCCTCGACTGGCCGACGGACCAGGGCTGGTACGACGTCGAGGTCACCACCGCGCAGGATCCGTCCTTCCGCCGCCGCGTGACCGGCCGCGTCGAGAACGGCGCTCCCGGCGTCACGGGGTAGCCACCCGGTGGCGCCGCGCCGGGCGTCCCGCTGCGGCGCCACCATCGCACATCACCAAGGGGCCACCGGCCCACGGACCTCAAAAACGTCAACACGCACTGCAGCCAAGGATGCAGCTCGCCTGGCCGATCGGCTGGCCACGGTTCATGTCGGCTGAATCCTGACTGCTGGGCCACCCGACGCGGGGCGCTGATCGACTGGCGAGCAAGCGCGCCGTTCGACACCGTGGTGGCAGCGCTGCCCGGTGCGGAATCGGTGCGCCGCGCACCGGACCGGTGCGGCGATGGGGGCACAAGCATGCGAATGCTCTTGAAGGTCTCAATCGACACGGAGAAGGGCAACCAGGCATTCCGCGACGGCACGTTGCAGAAAGTCATGCAATGGGCCCGAGACGAGTTGAAGCCGGAGGCGGCGTTCTTCAGCCCGTCGAACGGCAAGCGAACTGCGTATTTCGTGTTCGACATGCAGGACGCCTCACGACTGCCAGCGATCGCCGAACCCTTCTTCGAAGCCGTCGGAGCCCACATCGAACTCGCGCCGGCCATGGACTTCAACGACATGCAGACCGGAGTCCAACAAGCCCAGGAGGTGTTGAAGAACTTCCAGTGACGCCGCTGAGAAGGGCTCCGGTCACACGCCGGGGACCAGGGGGTATCGGCACCAGCACCGTGGTCCGGGTTCACGCTGCTTGGGGTCGGACGATCAACGTTCGTACCCGCCGGACGCCATTCCAGCAGCGCAGGCCTTCCACCGCTGCTCCGCGCCCACCCCTCACCTCGTTGCCCGTTCTGACCCGCGTGGCTGGAACCCGTTGGCGCGTCGACAAATCCGTCCTTGTCACGGGCAATCACCGGGAGTCAGCAGGAGTCAACGGGGCTTCCGCACAACCAGGCGACATCGTCGTTGCCATAGTGCCGCACCACCGCCGCGGCGAGCCAGATCAACGCGACCAGCAGATCCTCGTCCGGGGGCGGCGCTGGGCCGTCCAGCAGAGCGGTGGCATCGCGGGCGAGGTCAGCGCAGTCCGGACCGAGATCCGCGTGGACGGAGCCCAGCACCCCAGCGAGGTCCAGGTCGTCGTGAACGCGCGCCCCGGCGAGCCATTCGGTCAGTATCAGACATCCCACCGTTGCACCGAGCGTTTCGTGCCGGTCTTCGGGCAGCCTCGCCTCCGCGGCGACGCGCCGGTCGGTCGCCGCCACGCGGGCACCGAAGAGCCTTGCCGGTTCGGGAGATCGGTCAGCCAGCGTCCGCGCGATGACCACCTGGAGATCCTCAGCCAGGATGCTCATCAGATCCCCGAGGTCAAGACCATCCTCATCGGACACACCGATCTCCTTGGCTCCAACGGCGCTGCCTATGCGAACACAGAGAGTCAGACTGATCACTGACTATAGTGAACTATAGTCAGCGTCGTTCCGGTCCCGCAACACTGCGAGGAGCCAGAGACTCTGGATCCGTGTGCGACTCAGGCGGCACTCGGCACCGGATCCTCAGCGCCGCTGCGCGACTATTGAGCCGCCAGGGATTCACCGCTACCCCGTGGTGCCATTGCCTTCCAACGCCTCAACCGGCTCCGTTCCGACCGATCTCAGACCCATGACTCCGTCACCGCAGAACGAGCACGGCGCCGGATTTCGTTCAATACCGAAGGAATGAGAACGACGCACAGAGCCATGATCACCAAGGCCACCACCCGCGTCGCGGACTCCAAGCCGAGGCTCACGGCGAGCAGGCCGACGCCGACGACGGGTCCACCCAGGCCGGTGTAGCTCACGATGAAGTAGGCGCCGACGACCGAGCCGCGATCCGCGGAGGGGGTCGCCACCATGATCTCGTGCAACGCGCCCGAGTAGACCAGGCCATGCCCGGCGCCGGTGCTCAACATGGCGAGCACGGTCAGCAGTTCACTCCCGGCGCTGCCTGCGGCCACGAGCAACGCGAGCCCCAACGTGAGAGCGCCCAGTCCCCATGCCTGAGCGGCGAGCGGAGCGAGACGGCGAGCCACGAGCTGAACCACACCGGAGGTGCCGATCATCAAGGTCAGCGCGCTGGCCGTGAGCGCGAGGTTTCGCGTGCCCAGCAGGTCACCGACCAGCGAAGGCAGCACCGCGGAGAACATCCCGAGCACCGCCCATGCCAGGAACGATGAAGAAGCAGCGATCGTGAACGTCCGACGCACCACAGGCGGAATCGCGATGCGTGCCGGGTGCCATCGCCCTCCCTCCGCCTGAGCTCGACCTGGCGCACGCAACGCCAGTGCTGCCGCCAGGACGACCAGACCCAGGTGCACGATGAACGCGAGCTGCCGCGGCGCCGGCCCATACGCACCCAGAACCCCGCCGAGCAGCGGGCCGAGCGCCAGCCCGAACGTGATGCACGCTGTCGCCACGGCGGCCGCCAGCCGCTGTGCCTGGACAGGATCCCGGACGAAGCCGCCGACGCTGTCGCTGAGCGTTGCCTGGGCGGCAGCGGTGGCCGTGCCCATCCCGAGCCCCTGCGCGACCCGCGCGGCGAACAACCACCCAACATCGTCAGCGACGACGAACAACGCGTCCCCGGCGGCGAAAACCAGGAGCCCCAGCACCATCGGCAACCGCCTGCCGACGACATCGGACAACGGACCGAACACCAGCAGGCCGGGCAGGATCACCGCGACCGCAGTGGCGTACAACAGAGTTTGAGTCAGCGGGGAGAAGCCGAAGTCCTCCCGGAAGACGCCGTACAGCGCGCTAGGTAGGTTGTTGCCCACGTACAACGCCGCCAGCGCCAGCGCGCCCGCCGCGAAGACCTTGATACCGGATTTCGGCGGATCCGCCACGAGCTGACTTGCGTTGTGAACGTCAGAGGGCATGCGGGTACGGTAGGACGCAGACTTTCTAATTGCAAGCCAGTGGAGGATGTGCGCGATGAGCACCAAACGGACAGAGTGGGCTGACGTGCCCTGCCCCATCGGGCGCGCGATCGACGTCCTCGGCGAGAAGTGGGCACTGCTGATCCTGCGCAACGCCACGGTGGGCATGAAGCGCTTCGACGAGTTCCGAGCGGATCTCGGAATCGCCGACAACGTGCTCTCGACCAGGCTGTCCCGCCTCGTCGACGCCCGGCTGCTGGTCCGCGTCCCCTACCGGGACGGCGGCCGCACCCGCCACGAATACCGGCTCACCGCCGCGGGTGCGGATCTGCTTCCGGTCATGCACGCACTCGCAGCGTGGGGGCAGCGGTACACCGAACCAGCCGAACCCGCTGAGCCGATGACGCTGATCCACCGGGAATGCGGCCACGAAACCAATCCCGGTGATAAATGCGTCCATTGTGGTCGAACGGTTGACCGCCAGGACCTGGCGTGGCTGCGGCCGTGGCGCTCCCCCGAACCTGTCCCGCTAGCCGAACCGGTCGCGTCCTAGTCCCGGCGCGGGTGGGTGCGGGAAGCGTTGGGTTCCGCAGCGCCACGCCCCCCACACCCGGGCACGTTGAGCCCGTCAAACCTTCCGGAACTGCGGTCCCGATGGCCATCCGGTGCTCTTCGCGAGGTAGATGGCCTTGCCCAGGTGGGCGCGGTCGTCGGCCGACTCCTGGACGCACTCCCGGCCACCGTCCCCATCGTCGCGACGTCGCGGACCCTCCTCCGGGGCACCGCAGGATGCAGATGCATCGGGTCTTTCGACCGTGTTTCCTGCCGCGAAGCGCGCCGACACTGGATTGTGAGGTCTGTGTCCGCGATGGTGTGGAGGTCGACATGACCACTCCGAGCACTCCGCAGTGGCACCTCGCCGGGGGCTGGTTCGACGCGTGCAAGTGTGCGATTCCGTGCCCGTGCTCCTTCGCGCAGCCGCCGACCTACGGCGACTGCAACGGCGTTCTGCTGTGGCACATCCGCGAGGGCAACTACGGAGACACTGCCCTGGACGGTCTCAACGTCGCGATGCTCGCCTCGTTCGTCGGCAACGTGTGGAGCGGTGAGCACAGCGACGCCCGTGCCGCCCTCTTCCTCGACGAGCGAGCGGACGAATCGCAACGCGCCGCACTGCAGAAGATCTTCGGCGGAGAGGCAGGGGGCTGGCCGAAGCAGTTCGGCGAGCTCTTCGGCCCCGAGATCGTCGGCGTGGAGTACAGCCCGATCGAAGCCTCCATCGCCGATGACCTGGCCACCTGGAGCGTCCGCATCCCAGGCAAGGCAGAGGCGACCGTCGAAGCGCTGACCGGCCCCGCCAGCCCCGAAGGCGCCCGCGTGCAGGTGCACAACCTGCCGGGCTCGGAAGTCGGGCCAGGGCACGGAGCGGCCGTCTGGGGCAAGGCCACCGCCGACCGGGCCGACGCGTTCGGCTTCAACTGGGACCGCTCTGGCTACTCCAGCAAGTACATCCCCTTCGACTGGACCGGACCGGACGCAGGATGACCCGCACTGCGCAGGCGCGCGGCATCCCGTCGCTGCGATCCTGGTCCCGGGTGGAGGTGACGCTAGCTGCGGTCCTGCTGGCGCTGGCCGGGATTTCCTGGCTGCTCAGCGCAGTCCTCGGCATGCCCGAGATGCGGATGGGCCTGCTCACCGGCATGGAACCAGCTGAGATGTCGGGCGGGCCGGCGCCCTTCGCCCTGTTCCTCGGCGTCTGGGTCGTGATGATGGCCGCGATGATGTTGCCGGCGATCACACCGTTCACGATCGGGGTGTCCAGGCTGGTGCGAGCGCGGCGGAAACGCGGAGTCCTGCCGCCCCTGACCCTCGGGTACCTGCTCATCTGGACCGCCGCGGGCGTTGCCGCGTGGGCGATCCTGCGCGGATTCGACGCGATCGACTACAGCGCGACGTCGGTGCGGGTCGGGGCGGTCGTCCTCCTGGTGGCCGGAGCGTACGAATTCAGCCCGTTGAAGCGCTGGTGCTTGGTCCGCTGCCGATCACCGCTGGCACTCGTGGTCAAGCACGGCGACACGGTGGTCCGCAGCAGGCTGGGGGCGCTGCGGGTCGGCGTGCACCACGGCGCGTACTGCCTCGGCTGCTGCTGGGCGCTGATGATCGTCCTGCTCGCCGTCGGTGCGATGAACCTGCTGTGGATGGCCGTTCTCGCCGCGGTGATCGCGATGGAGAAGGTCCTCCCCCGCGCGGAGATCGTCAGCTCCGCCCTCGGTGCCGTGTTGATCGGTGGGGGCGTGGTCCTGCTGATAGCGCCCGGGTTGCTGACTCCGATGGCCTGACGCTTCGTCCGAGCGCTGCGGAGAAACCAAGTGCGGCACGTGCCTCCGCCCATGCTGCCGGCCAGCTCCCGCTCCTGCGCCGAAGTCGCGGGCCGAGCCGTCCAGATGCCCGCCGTCCCACCGGCGTCGATGACCTCGTCAGCGAGCCACTCCAGGTGCTCCCGCGTGCGAGCCGACGACACCATCGGCGAGCTGTGCCACGCCCAAGCGCTTGAGCTTGCGCCACACCGCGATCCGCGGCGTGGAGGGTTCCCGCGGCATGCGGTACGACAGCAGCACCCACTCCCCCGGCGAGCCCCCGGCACTGTCCAACGTCATGAACCGCGGTTACATTGCAACCACGGTTACAACAAGGCACGGGAAGGCACGACCACTTCATGGGACAACCAGAGCTGTTCAGCCTCTCCGCGGTCACCGTGCACCGCCACGGCACCACGGTGATCAACGATGTGTCCCTGCGGATAGATGAACACCGCTGCACGGCACTGCTCGGCCCCAGCGGTAGCGGGAAGACCACCCTGCTGCGCCTGCTGACCCGCTTCGAAGACCCCGACGACGGCCATCTCACCTTCCGCGGCACTCGCCTCGACCAGCTCGACGTGCTGGCGTTGCGACGCCGCGTGCAGTTCATCGCCCAACGGCCCACGCTGCTGACCGACACCGTGCTCGACGAACTCCGAGTCGCAAACCCGCTGCTCAACGAGGCCGAAGCCGCCGAGCTGTTGCTCCAGGCAGCCCTGCCACCCGAGATCTTCCTGCACCGCAGCACCCAAGGGCTCTCCGGCGGCGAAGCGCAACGTCTCTGCCTGGCCAGAGGACTCGCCCTGCGACCCGAAGCTCTCCTGCTCGACGAGCCCACCTCCGCCCTCGACCACACCAGCGCCGACGCGATCGCAACGACCGTCCGACGCTTCATCGCCGACGGCGGCAGTGCCGTCATGGTCAGCCACGACCACCGGCTCGTCGAGGACCTCGCCGATGACGTGTTCGTCCACGACAGCGGGAATGTCGCCGCCATCCAGGACCGGATTCCGGGAAGCGGATCATGACCGAGCTCACCGTGCCCAGCTGGGGCGCCGTCGCCGCCTCGCTGCTGCTGGTCGCCCTGATCGCGCTCATCGCACGCCAACAGCGCCTGCACCTCACCAAGGAGCTCGTGATCGCCGCCGGCCGGGCCGGACTCCAACTCGCAGCCGTGGGCGCCGTGCTGGTGCTGCTGTTCCAGCACGCCGGACTCCCCGGCGCACTCGGCTGGGTGGCGTTCATGGTCGTGCTCGGGGGTCAAGTCGCCGGCTACCGAGGCCGCGCACTGCCACAGGCACGAACCACCGCCACCATCGCGATCGCCACCGGCACCGCCATCACCCTGGGCTCACTGGTCGCGCTCGGAGCGATCTCCCCGCAACCCCGCGTGCTGGTCCCCATCGGCGGCATGATCGTCGCCACCGCCATGCAAGCCACCGCGGTGTCACTGCACCGCGTACGCCAACAGGCGCAGTCCGACCGCCCGGCCATCGAAGCCCGCCTGGCACTAGGACTCTCCAGCCGCGAAGCGTTCCTCCCATTCCAACGCTCCGCCCTGCGCACCGCACTGCTGCCCACCCTCGACTCCACCAAAGTCGTCGGACTCATCAGCCTTCCTGGCGCCATGACAGGCCTCATCCTCGCCGGAGTCGACCCGATGATTGCGATCCGCTACCAGATCATCGTCATGTACATGCTGCTCGCCGCCACCACCATCGCCGCCCTCACCGCAACCCGACTAGCCGAACGAGCACTCTTCGACAACGCCCACCGCCTCGCACCGCTCGACACCAGTAGCGCCCGAAGCCGCCGCCCAGTGATCTAGACCGCGGCCAGACAGCGAAGCTGTTCGCGCGGTGGGCCGGAATCTTGCTCGTCGGACAAGGCCCGGCCCACCCCTGCTGTGAACGCCTAGATCGATAAACGGAACTTGACCGAACAGCTGGGCATCAGTCAGTCCACGGCCAAAAATGCCTGCTGCACCGGCTTGCCGTACCGCCTCAGCGGATCCTGCCACCACCGTCCCATCGCCCACCGCCTCCACGGGTCGCATGCGGTTAGTCGCGAGACTAGTGCGGCCAGGAGAACATTGATTTCGATGCAACTGCCGAACCTCGCTGCACGAGACCAGGCACCTGAGCAGGGAAGCGTGTCACTAGAACCTCGGCTCGCGGACTAGCTTGCAACGATGGGTCGCACCCGTGGATGATCAATGTTGGAATCGCTAATGTGATTCCACAACACCTAAGCGGCCCGGAGTCCGCGGTCCAACCACACGGCTGTGGGGCATCACCAGGACACCGAGAAACGGACGGAGCATGCGGTGGCAGACAAGGTGACCGAGTTACCGAAGGTACTGTCGACACAAGGTGAACAACACCAGGAAACCGGCTACATCAAGGCCTCCGACGAGGACGTCGACCTCTACGTCGACCGCGTCACCGACGAGGTGCTGGCCTGCCGCGAACGCGGCCGTCACCTGTTCCCGACCATCCGACAGGCCGGGATCCACTTCTCCGAGATCGACTCCGACGGCCTGTTCATCCGCCGGCTGACCTGCACGTGCTGCGAACTGGCCGTCAAGGTGGAGAAATGGGAAGGCACCCGGCAGCGTGGCCGCACCCGCTTCCACCGCGTCGCCTCCCAACTGGAATACCGCACCGGCCAAGACGGGCAGACCTACCTCTCCCCCACCGGACGCGGCCGCATGACCCCCCGCCAGATCGGCGACTCCGTCGCCTCCAAGGCACTGGCCGGGCAAAGCCTCGCCGCCCTGCGCAAAGCCACCACCCGCACCACCACCAAGAACTCGCGCAGCACCTCGAAAACCGGCAAACCCGCACGCCAAAAGAGCAAGGCACGCTGATCCATGGGCACCCGCCAGATCCGATACTGCGACATCAGCGGAACCGAACACGACGTCGAAACCCACGAGATCAACATCGACCAGATGCGCGTGGAAATCGATCTCGCCGCCGACGAATACCGCAAACTCCTGCAACTCCTACGGCCCTACCTCGACGCCGGGCGCATCGAAGCCTCCATGCCCGACCTCCCACAACACACCACCACACCCCGGCGAACCACCCGCCCACGCGGCAAACGAGGCAGCGACCTGTCCCCACAGGAACGCACCCAACTACGCCAGTGGGCCGAGGAAAAAGGACTGCCAGTACCGGTCAACAACCAGTTCAAACGCACGGTCATCGACCAGTGGCGCGAAGAAACCACCAACCCGAGCCACCACACACCACCGCACAGCACGCCATCCCCAGCCGAAACCCCAGCCACCGCGGCAAAAACCAACGCAGCACCGGCGGCCGAACCCGAGCCGACCGACACCGCCCAGGACCAGACCCTACCGAGCCGGAGGGACCGCATCAGCCAGGTCCTGCTGGCCAAACCACGGACCTGGATGACAGTCACCCAGATCACCAACCTCACCAAGCAAGGAACCTCCGACACCATCGAACGCAACGCCACCTCCGAACTCCTCCGCCGCATGGCCAACGACGGCCAAGCCGAACGCGACGACAGCACCCGACCCATCCGCTACAAAGCCACCGCACACACCACAACCACCTCGCCTGATGCCATGCTGCCGCGATGAGCGCGGCTTCCGTTCCTCGCCCCGGACAGGGCACAAACCCCCAGAGTGCGGTGGCACGGAGATAGCAGGGGTTGCAACGAACGGGGCATCGTTTTGGTCGCGGCCAGGTCAGCAGCCCGTTGAGCGGGGGCGATCCGGAACGCAATTCACCCGATGTGGGGCGTGACCTCATTTTCGGTGTGCTCGAAGGTGTCGGAATCGGTTTCGCGTTGCCATTCGGGCATGTCCGCCCAGTCAGCGATACAAGCGGGCTTGGGGTCGGCGAAGCGCTTGTAGATCTGGCCGGTCCAGCACAGCGCCACGAACCTGCCCTTTTGCTCGCGGGTGAGCTTAGAAGCGCTGTCGGCAGTGGACTCGATGAAGTCCTGCACCTGCTGATACACCGCCGCCGCGCTCGCGCGTTCCCAGTCGGGCGTGTCTTCCCACGGCGCGACGTAGCCGGGCTTCGGCTCACCGGGGTGATGCGCATTCACCCCGACAATCCACGCCTCGTGGAAGATGCGGCCCTTCTCCTCCGACACTGAAAAACCTCTCCTCACCATGAGCCGGTCACAGGCCCTGATCGTGGTGGACGTCGGGGTCGTACTCCTCGATATCGCAGCGCCCGAGATCTCCCTGACGGAAAAGTGCCAGGGCGGCGTCCGAGACGATCAAACGGCCTCGGGGTGTGAGGCCCACGTCGTCGCGGCCTGCTGTTCCGGTGACAACGAGCCAGCGGACCACGCACCAGACGTGGCGCTCGAAGATCTTTCCCATTCAGCGGTATGCGTGTGTCGGCCCGCGCACCTGGATCGCAGACTCATCCCGCACAGCGCGCGGTGTGGCGAACTGTTGGTGCGACATCCGGAGGGACCGATGACCCTGACCACGACGAGGTGGCGGGCCGGGAGCAAGAGCGGAATGCGGGACGGCCGCAAGGCGGCGCTCGCGGCGTTTCTCGGCAGCATGCTCGAGTACTACGACTTCTTCATCTACGGATCCGCGGCGGCACTGGTGTTCCCGGTGCTGTTCTTCCCGTCGGGCGATCCGGCGGTCGGCACGATCGCGGCGCTGGCCACCTTCGGCGCGGGCTACGTGGCGCGCCCCCTCGGGGGCGTGGTGCTCGGGCACTTCGGGGACCGGGTGGGCCGCAAGAAGATCATGATCTTCACCCTGTTGCTGATGGGGACGTCGAGCCTGGCGGTGGGACTGCTGCCGACCTACGAGCAGGCGGGCCTGCTGGCCCCTGTCCTGCTCGTGCTGGTCCGGCTCGGGCAGGGCTTCTCCGCCGGTGGGGAGGCGGCCGGTGCGAGCACGCTGACGCTGGAGCACTCCCCGGAAGGGCGTCGCGGGTTCTTCACCAGCTTCACCATGTCGGGAACGATGGCCGGGATCGTGCTGGCCAACCTCGTTTTCATCCCGGTGGCGGCGCTGCCGGAGGAGCAGTTGCTGAGCTGGGGTTGGCGGGTTCCGTTCCTGCTGAGCATCGTGATGATCCTCATCGCCTACGCGGTGCGCCGGAATCTGGACGAGACGCCGGTCTTCGAGTCGGAAGCGGCCCACGACGAGCTGGCACCGCTCCCCTTCGCAGCCCTGTTCCGCACCCAGTGGCGCGACGTGGTCCGGATCGCGGTGGCGTCGCTGTTCGCGATGCTGCAGACGATCTTCATGGTCTTCGGCCTCGCCTACGCCACCTCCCGCGATGTGGGCCTCGACAAGCCCACGATGCTGTGGGTGTCGGTGGCGGCCAACGCACTGGCCGTGGTCGCGGTCCCAGCTGCGGCAGCGCTGTCCGACCGGGTGGGTCGCCGTCCTGTGTGGATCGCTTCGTCACTGGGATGCGGTGTTCTCGTGTGGGTCTACTTCTGGGCCGTATCGACCGGCAGCGTGCCGCTGATCTTCGTGACCGCCTTGGCCTTCGCCGGTCTGGCCTACTCCGGCATGAACGGGCTCTGGCCCGCGTTCTTCGCCGAGACGTTCGCCGCACGGGTGCGCTACTCGGGTTTCGCGATCTCCAGCCAGGTGGGACTGCTGCTCGCCGGCTTCGCGCCGACGGTCGGCTTCGCGATCAAGGGCAGCGGCGAAACCGGGTGGATCCCTGTGGCCACGTTCGCCAGCGCCTGCGCCGTCGTCTCGGCACTCGCGGTGCTCAGCGCCCGCGAGACCCACGACGTCGCGCTCGACGATCTCGGGAAGGCACCGAAGCACGGCTGAGCCCAAGTGCGGCCCCACCGTCGTCATCCGAGGAAGGAATCACTGCATCATGGCCCTCTACGCCGTCACCTACCGCTACACCGACGACAGCGCAGGACGGGACCTGCATCGCCCGGTCCACAAGGTGTTCTTGTCCGAGCTCGGTGGCAGGGGCATCAACATGTGCTCGGGACCGTTCGGGCCGGAGGACGCCCCAGGCGCGTTGCTGTTGATCAGCGCGAGCTCGCGGGACGAGGCCGTCGCGTGCACCGAGGACGACCCGTTCCGGCGCCACGGTCTGGTGGCCGAGGTGACCGTCCGGGAGTGGATCCCCATGCTGGGCCGGCTCGCCGGGGAACTCGCGTGAGCCGGGTGCCTGCGCTGCTGCTGCTGCGACCGTCCACCGATGATGGTGCTCATGGCCAGGTCAGCGGCCGGTGAGTCGGTCCTCACCCGAGCGATGCGGATCCTGCGGTCGTTCACCGCGGGTTCGCCGACGCTGACGGTCTCGGAGATCGCGCGGCGCACGGACCTGCCCGTCACCACTGCGCACCGGCTGGTCACCGAGCTGGTCGAGCTCGGTGCCCTCGACCGCGGCGAGGACGGGCGGGTGCGGATGGGCCACCATCTCTGGGAGGTCGCCTCCCGGTCCTCCCGGGCGCAGGACCTGCGCCAGGTCGCCATGCCCTTCATGGAGGACCTGCAGGCCGTGGTCCGGCAGCACACCCAGATCGGCATCCTGGAAGGCACCGACGTGCTGTACCTGGAGCGCCTGTCCGCCCGGGGCGAGGCGGTCGCCAACGTCGCGCGGATCGCCGGGCGGCTGCCCATCCACGCCACCTCGGCCGGGCTGGTGCTGCTCGCGTTCAGCCCGCGCGAGCTGCAGGAGGAAGTGCTGGCGCAGTCCCTGCCGCGCTACACCGATCAGACCGTCACCGATCCCGCCGAGCTCCGGCGGGTGCTGGCGCAGGTGCGGCAGGAGGGTTTCGTGGTGGCCCGGCAGATGATCACACAGGGTGCCACGGGACTCGCCGCCCCCATCCGCGACGACCACGACGAGGTCGTCGCCGCGCTGTCCATCGTCATCCCCGCGAGCGACCCGAACCCCCGGGCGCACGCACCGGTGCTGCTGGCGACTGCCCGTGGGATCTCCCGCGCTCTCGGTGCGCTGCTTCCTTCCGAGGAGACGATCCGCACCCGCGGACCGAAACCTTCCCGCTGAATGGCACCGGTGCTGCGCACCGGCGCTCCCGCACCGCACGCTCTTGCTCAGAGCGGACGGTCGAAATCCGCCTCGCCGCACCAACTCCGGTGCAGTGCGAGCTCTCCTGAAGCAGAACGGGACAACATGACCGCACAACGCACGCACGCCCGAACTCAGGTCGGCATCGTCGGTGCCGGTCCGGCCGGGCTGATGCTCTCGCACCTGCTCTCGCTGGCGGGGATCGAATCCGTGGTGATCGAGACCCGCGCGCGGGAGGACATCGAAGCCACCATCCGGGCGGGCATCCTGGAACAGGGAACCGTCGACGTGATGGTGTCCACCGGCATCGGTGACCGGTTGCTGGACACGGGTTCGCGCCACGACGGCATCGAGATCCGCTTCGGTGGCCAGTCGCACCGCGTGGACTTCCCGTCGACGGTGGGCAGGTCCGTCCACCTCTACCCGCAGCACGAGGTCCTCAAGGACCTGATCACCGCCCGGCTGGCCGACGACGGCGACGTCCGCTTCGGCGCCTCGGATGTGTCGCTGCACGAACTGACCGGCACCGAGCCGGTCGTCCACTTCACCGACGCCGATGGCCGTCCCACCGAGCTGCGCTGCGATGTCCTCGCGGGCTGCGACGGTGCGCAGGGAACCACCAAGTGGTCCATCCCGGACAACCGGCGGACCGACCACTTCCGCGATTACCGGCACGGATGGTTCGGGATCCTGGCCGAAGCCCCGCCGAGTTCGAAAGAGCTGATCTACGCCCACTCCGAGCGCGGGTTCGCGCTGATCAGTTCGCGGACTCCGACCGTGCAGCGGATGTACTTCCAGTGCGATCCGGAAGAGGACGCCGGTGCCTGGAGCGACAACCGGATCTGGGACGAGCTCCAGTCCAGGGTGGCCGGAAACGGCTTCTCGCTCAACGAGGGGCGCATCTTCCAGCGCAGCGTCATCCCCATGCGCAGCTACGTCTGCGATCCGATGCAGCACGGACGCCTCTTCCTCGCCGGCGACGCCGCGCACACGGTGCCGCCGACCGGGGCCAAGGGGCTCAACCTGGCGATCTCGGACGCCGTGGTCCTGGCGCAGGCGCTGGAGCGGTTCTTCGACGACGGGGACACCGACCTGCTGGACAGCTACGGCCGCACCGCGGCGCAGCGGGTCTGGCGAGCCCAGCACTTCTCCTGGTGGATGACCTCGATGCTGCACCTCGCTCCGGACAGCGGTGACTTCGATCGCCACCGCCAGCTCGCCGAGCTCGACCAGATCACCGGTTCAGCGGCCGGGCGCACGCTGCTGGCCGAGGGGTACACGGGCTGGCCGATCGCGCGCACCAACCCGAAGTCCGTCGTCGCCGAAGCCCTGAGCCTCACCCACAGCCGTCGGCCCTGACGGCGAGAACCGACCACAGCACACAACGGGAGCACATCGAATGAACTCGCCAACAGAACCCGCGCGCCGGGTCGCGGGCAAGGTCGCGATCGTGACCGGCGGCAGCGGCGACCTCGGCGCGGCAGTCGTGCGCATGCTCGCCGCGCACGGCGCCACGGTGGCCAACCTCGACCTGACGCCACCGGCGCAGCAGTGGGAATCCGGCTCGGTCAGCGACTGGCAGCTCGACCTCACCAACGCCGACGAGGTCGAACGAGTCGTCGCCGAAGTCGCCGCCGCGCTCGGCAGCCCGGACGTCCTGGTCAACGCCGCCGGGGTCCTCGGCAGGCCCGCGCCGTCGCACGAGTCCACCGAGGACGAGTTCGACGCGGTCTTCGGCATCAACGTCAAGGGAACGTGGTTGATGACCAAGCACGTCGTGCCGCACATGATCCGGAACGGACGCGGCAGCATCATCAACTTCTCGTCGATCCACGGCCTCACCGGAGGCTCCAACGTCCCGCTCTACCACGCGTCCAAGGGGGCCGTCCGGTTGCTGTCCAAGGCCGACGCCGTCACCTATGGGCCGCGCGGAATCCGGGTGAACTCGATCCACCCCGGCTCGATGCGCACCCGGATGAGCCGCTCGTCCGCCGAGCGGAGTCCGCTCGGCCCCGAGGAGTACTACCGCCAGCTCGTCGCGGGCAACCCCCTCTCCCGCCAGGGCGAGCCCGAGGAGATCGCCTACGGCGTGCTGTACCTGGCTTCCGACGAATCCTCGTTCACCACCGGAACCGAGCTCGTCATCGACGGTGGCTACACCGCCCACTGAAACCCGCTCGACGAAAGGCTGAACATGAGCACCATCGACTGCGACGTCCTGATCGTCGGTTCCGGCGCCGCCGGGATCTCGGCCGCACTGGTGGCCAAGCGGCAGGGCCTCGACGTCCTCGTAGTGGACAAGGAACCCCACCTCGGCGGGACCACCGCGATCTCGGGCGGTTGGCTGTGGGTTCCCGGCAACCGGCAAGGACTGTCCGAGGGAGACACCCGCGAGGAGGCCGAGACCTACATCAAGGCCCTCGCCGGTGAGTCCTACGACGCCGCGGCCGTGAGCCGCTTCCTGGACCTCGTTCCGGAGGCGCTGGAGTTCTTCGAGGACAACACCCGCGTGGAGTTCCACTACCCCGAGATGGCACCCGACTACCAGATGGACACACCGGGTGCGCGCAAGTCCGGTCGCGCGCTGACGGTGAAGAAGGCCGACGCCCGGATGCTGAAGGAGCACCGTCTCCGGGTGCAGCCGTACCTCCACACCTACACCGTCTTCGGCTACATGCCCGAGATCGGGCCGGACATCGCCACGTTCCTCAAGGCAAACCGCTCACCGCGGGCGTTCGGCTACGTCCAGCGGCGGCTGATCAAGACCTGGCTGGAACGCCTCCTGCTGCGGCGGGCGCTCACTCGAACCAACGGCAACGCGCTGATGACCCGGCTGATCGCCACCGCAGGCGATCTGAACATTCCCATGTGGACCAGGACTCGCGTCACCGAGGTGCTCAAGGACGACAATGGCACCGTCACCGGCGCGGTGCTGTCAGGGGCCCGCTCGACCACCGTGCGCGCGCGGTGCGGCGTGGTCATCGCCGCGGGCGGGTTCTCGGGAAGCGAGGTCCTCCGCAGTCAGCACTTCGGGCACGATCGCCGCGGTGACGACCACGTCACCCCCACCATCGGTCACCAGGGCGACGGCTTCTTCCTCGCCAAGGACCACGGCGGCGTCATCGACTCCACGCCCCACCAGCCCGCTGCGTGGGGCCCGGTCACGGTCTGGCGGAACCTGCGCGGTCAGCAGCGGGTCTTCCCACACCTCAGGGCTTTTGGACTGCCGGGGCTGATCGCGGTGAACCGGCTCGGCCACCGCTTCGCCAACGAGTCGTACTCCTACCACGACTTCGGCGTCGAGATGCTCCGGGACAGCGCAGGCGAACGGGACACGACGGCCTGGATCATCGCCGACCGCAAGGCCATGCGCCGGTACGGCATCGGCTACGCCAAGCCGTGGCCGCTGCCGACCTGGTACTACAAGAAGGTCGGGTACCTCGTCGAAGCCGGTTCCGTGAAGGAGCTGGCGGACCGCATCGGCGTCCCCGGTGACAACCTCGAGCGCACGCTGGCGGAGTTCAACGCCGACGCAGCCGAGGGAACCGACACGCGGTTCCACCGGGGCTCCAACTGGTTCCACCACTTCAAGGGCGACGTGGAGCACGAGCCCAACCCGAACCTCGCCCCCATCGACACCGCGCCCTACTACGCGGTGCGGATCCAGATGGGCGATCTGGGCACCTACGCCGGACTCTCCGTCAACGACCGCAACGAGGTCCGGACCGCCACCGGCGAATCAGTCCCCGGCCTCTACGCCGTGGGCACCGCAGCGGTCAGCGTCTTCGGCGGCGGATATCCAGGCTACGGCGCCAACATCGGCCCCGCGATGGTCTTCGGCTACCAGGTCGGCCGCGACATCGCCGCCCACACGGCCGAACGCTCCAGCACCTCGCGGACCGCATAGCCAGAAGCACGTGCGCGCTGTTCATGAAGTCGAGAGCCCACCCGCCTGTCCACCCGCCTAGACGCTCACGTCGTCGGTGTGCAGATGCACGATCTGGTCGTTGATCGGTAGTCAATCCACCTTCGTGAAGTCGCTCCGCTGCTGATGACAGAGCCGTTGCCCGGCGGCGACTGGAGCCGTGGTGGTACCGGTGCGGGCGGTATGTCCGCCCGCACCGGGGTGGCTTGGTTAGGCGGGAAGGCGTTCGCCGGTGGTCGCGGAGAACGCGTGGAGTGCCTCCGGCCGTGGGCGCAGGTGGATCTGCTCGCCCTTGGTGACGCCGGTGCGCGGGTCGACGCGGGCGATGACGTCCACCTCGCCGTGGGTGCGGTCGCCTTCGGTGAGCCTGCAGTAGGCGTAGGCGTCGGAGCCGAGTTCCTCGACGAGCGTGACCGTGCCCGTCAATCCCTCTGCGCCCGGACCGACGATGTCGAGGTCTTCCGGCCGGAACCCGAGTGTGACCGTGGAGGAACCGTCGGCGCCGGCCGCTTCTCTGGTCGTTCGCGGCAGCGGGAGGAACAGTCCGCCCAGCTGCGTCCCTTCGTTGACGAGCTCGCAGGTGGCGAGGTTCATCGCGGGCGAGCCGATGAAGCCGGCGACGAAGACGTTCGCGGGCCGCTCGTAGAGAGCGCGCGGGGAGGCGCACTGCTGGAGCACGCCGTTGTTGAGCACCGCGACCCGGTCGCCCATGGTCATGGCTTCGACCTGGTCGTGGGTGACGTAGACCGTCGTGACACCGAGCCGGCGCTGCAGGGCGGCGATTTGCGCACGCGTTGACACGCGCAGCTTGGCGTCCAAGTTGGACAGCGGCTCGTCCATGAGGAACACCTGGGGTTCGCGGACGATGGCTCGGCCCATGGCCACCCGCTGCCGCTGCCCGCCGGAGAGGGCTTTGGGCTTGCGATCCAGATACGGCTCCAGGTCGAGCAATGTCGCGGCCTCGGCGACCCGCCGGTTGATCTCGTCCTTCGGTGATCCGGCGATCTTCAGGGCGAAGCCCATGTTCTGCGCCACGGTCATGTGCGGGTACAGCGCGTAGTTCTGAAAAACCATCGCGATGTCCCGGTCCTTCGGCGAGAGGTGGGTGACCTCGCGGTCGCCGATGTGGATCGCGCCGGAGTCGACGTCCTCGAGCCCTGCCAGCATCCGCAGGCTGGTCGACTTCCCGCATCCGGACGGACCCACCAGGACGAGGAACTCACCGTCGGCGATGTCCAGAGCCAGGTCGTCCACCGCGGGCCGGTCGGCGCCCGGGTACTGCCGGGTCGCCTTGTCATAGGTGATGGTTGTCATCAGTTACCTCTTTCCTCGACCGCGGGTGATCACAGGGACAGCCAGACCGCCGTGTCGGGCGGGAGAAGGTCGTCTTCCAGCTCGCCGCTGGCCAGCAGCACGTGGTCGTGCACGGGCAGTCGGTGGGGCTGCCCCGAGAGGTTGACGACGCAGGCGAAGCGGGGCGTGCGGGTGAACGACAGGACGCCTTCACCTGCGTCGTTCCAGGCCAGGTCTCCCTCGCCGAGCGCGGGGTTCTCGCGGCGGATGCGCAGGGCCGAGCGGTAGAGCTCGAGCATCGAACCGGGATCGCCGGTCTGCGCCTCGGCCGTGCGGTCCTTCCAGGATTCCGGCTGCGGCAGCCACGGGTCAGCCGTGGCGTGGGCGGGGCTGAAGCCGAACGGCGGCTTCTCACCGGACCACGGAATCGGCACTCGGCAACCATCCCGGCCGCGTTCGGTGTGCCCGGACCGCTCCCACACCGGGTCCTGGAGCAGCTCCTCCGGGAGGTCTTCGACCTCGGGCAGGCCCAGTTCTTCGCCCTGGTAGATGTACGCGCCGCCGGGTAGCGACAGCATGAGCAGCGCTGCGGCGCGAGCGCGGCGAGTGCCCAGCTCCGGGTCCGCCTCTCCGGCCGCCCTGTAGTTCTGGCCCGGAACCCAGTCGACGGGCGGGCGTCCGTACCGAGTTGCGTGGCGAGGGACGTCGTGGTTGGACAGGACCCAGGTCGCCGGGGCGCCCACCGAGTTCAGGCTCGAGGTGGTGGTGTCGATGACCTCGCGCAGCCGCTCGGCGTTCCAGGTCGCCTGCAGGAAATCGAAGTTGAACGCGGTGTGCAGGCCGTCTGCGCGGACGTAGTTGGCCAGCCGTTGCGGGGAATCGGCCCAGGCTTCCGCCACGAACTTCCGGTGGCCGGGGTACTCGTCGGCGATGCGCCGCCAGCCCCGGTAGATCTCGTGCACCTCATCGCGGTCCCAGTGCGGGTGCTCGCCCTCGGGGTAGACGTACCCGGACCCCTGCGGTGCGACGACGTCGGGGAGATCGGTGTCCTTGATCAGGCCGTGGGCGACGTCGATGCGGAAGCCGTCGATGCCGCGGTCGAACCAGAACCGCAGGACCGACTCGAACTCCTCCCGGACCTCGCGGTGCGCCCAGTTCAGGTCGGGCTGTTCCGGGGCGAACAGGTGCAGGTACCACTCCCCCGGCCTGCCGTCGGGTTCGCTCACCCGCGTCCATGCCGGGCCGCCGAAGCAGGAGTTCCAGTTGTTCGGCGGCTCCGAGCCGTCCGGCCCGCGGCCCGGTCGGAAGATGTAGCGCGCGCGTTCGGGACTGCCGGGCCCGGCCGCCAGCGCGGCTTGGAACCAGACGTGCTGGTCGGAGGTGTGGTTGGGCACGAGGTCCGGGATGACGCGGATGCCGTGCTCGTGCGCCTCGGCGATGAGCTGGTCGGCGTCGTCGAGGGTGCCGAACCGGGGCTCGATGTCGCGGAAGTCGGCGACGTCGTAGCCGGCGTCGGCCTGCGGTGACGGGTACCAGGGGTTGATCCAGATGGCGTCAACACCGAGGTCGCGCAGGTAGGGCAGTTTCGACCGGATTCCGGCGATGTCGCCCATGCCGTCGCCGTTTCCGTCGGCGAAGCTGCGGATGTAGACCTGGTAGATCACCGCGTCTCGCCACCACGGTGCGGATCCCTGGTGCGAATCGATCAAGTCGTTGTCGTGCATCGGTGAGGTCCTCCTCGGATGGTGTGCGGGCAGTTGCGGGTTACTTGACGCCGCCGGCGGTGAGGCCGGCGACGATGCGGCGCTGGAAGATCAGCACGGCGATCACCAGTGGGACGGTGACGACGACACCGGCGGCCATCTGCGTGCCGAAGGGCTGCTCGAACCCCTGCGAGCCGGTGAACTTGGAGATCGCGACGGTGACCGTCTGCATCTCCTTCTCGTTGACCATCGACAGCGCGATGATGAACTCGTTCCAGGCCATGATGAAGGTCAAGATCGCCGTGGTGAACACGCCCGGGGCGGCCAGCGGCAGGATCACCTTCCGGAACGCCTGTCCTGGCGTGCAACCGTCGATCATGGCCGCCTGTTCGAGTTCGACCGGCATCTGCCGGAAGAACGTCGTCAGGTTCCACACCGCCAGCGGCAGCGCGAACGACAGGCTGGGCGTGATCATGGCCTGGTAGGTGTTGATCCAGCCGATGCTGGTGAACAGCTTCAGCAGCGGCACCACCAGTGAGATGCCCGGGAACATGCTGCAGGCGATGATCAGCGCCAGCACGAGGTTCTTTCCGCGGAAGTCGAGTCGTGCCAGGGCGTATGCCGTGGATATCCCCACGACCAGGGTGAGCGCCGTGGTCACCCCCGCCACGGCGAGGCTGTTGGCCAAGGCGCGGCCGAAACCGGTGTCCGGTGCGAAGACGGCGAGGAAGTTGTCCACCGACCAGATGCGCGGGAGCGGGAAGGTGTCGTACTGGTCCGATGGGCGCCGGAAGGCGGTGATCACCATCCAGTAGAACGGCGCCAGGCAGAACCCGACGATGACGACGATCCCGAGGTTCGGCAGCCAGCGCTTCCAAGCGGGTTCCCGCCCGCAACCGCGTGCGGATGCGTGGGTGGTCATGCCGTCACCGCCTTTCCCGGCTTGGAGCGGGCTTTCCGTCCCTCGCGACGCCGGTTGCGGGCCTCGCCGATGACGTCCGCGCCGAGCAACTTGACGAAGGCGAAGGCGACGAGGGCCACGTATCCGAACATGATCGTGGCGTAGGCCGCTGCGGGGCCGTAGTGGACGTTGGTGGCCTCCTGCCAGGCCAGCATGGACAGCGTTTCCACCGAGTGCTTCTGCTGTCCGATCAGCACGAACGGCAGGTCGAACATGCGCAGCGCGTCCAGCATCCGGAACAGCACCGCCACCAGCAGCGCGGGCTTGACCAGTGGCAGCGTGATGTTCCAGAAGCGCCGCCACGCGGTGGCGCCGTCGACCTTGGCCGCCTCGTAGACCTCGTTCGGGATGATCTGCAGGCCCGCGAGAGTCAGCAACCCGACGAACGGGGCGGTCTTCCACACCTCGGCGATGATGACCGCGAGCTGGGCCTGCGGGCCGTCCGCGCTCCACAGAACCTGTTGCCCCAGCATGGTGTTGGCGACCCCGTCTGGGGCGAAGATCCACCGCCACAGCAAACCGGAGACCGCGGTCGGGATCGCCCACGGCACCAACACGCTCGCCCGCACCAGGCCCCGGCCACGGAACGCCCGGTGCATGATCAGCGCCATCGCCACGCCCAGCAGCGCCTCCAAGGTGACCGTGGTGACGGTGAAGAACGTCGTGTTGAACATCGCGTTCCAGAATCGGCCCGCGCCCTCGCCCACGACCGCGTTGGTGTAGTTGGCGAGCCCGGCGAACTGGTCACCTTCAACGACGAACCCCTCGGGGTCGACGTTCTCGCCTTCGGTGTAGAAGGACTGCCGCAACGCCGACAGGAGTGGGTACACCACGACCAGTCCCAGCACCAGCAACGTCGGTGAAACCAGCAGACCAGCGAGCCTCGCGGTCGACGCGGCTCTACCGGACGGGTTTTTCCTCCGATTACCGTCTTCGCCCGGCGTGCGCACCTGACTCAATTCGTCGGTGGGACGCTCCGCGGCCATCGTCATGACATCCCTCGCATTCGTGCGCTCGTGCGTCACGGCTTGCTCAGCTGCTCCAGCCGGCTCTGCATGTCGGCGAGCGCCTGCTGAGAGCTCTTGTCGCCGGTCAGCGCCCTGTACGCGTCGTCCTGGATCGCCTGAGTCATCTCTCCGTAGTTGATGACTCGCGGGCGTGGTTCGGCGCGGGTGATCGAGTCCTTCAGCACCGGCAGGTAGGGGTACTTCGCCTGCAGGGCCGGGTCGTCGTAGACAGAAGCCAGCGAGGGCGCCGAGGCAGCCAGGTCCAAGGCGAACTTCTGCTGCTGCTCACCGGTGCGGAACTTGATGAAGTCCAGCGCGGTGGCCTTGTTCTTGCCGTAGGCCGAGATCGCCAGGTTGTGGCCGCCCAGGCTCGACACACCCGGGCCCGACAGTCCCGGCAGCGGAGCGACGTCGAACTTCCCGGCCACCGAGGAAGAGCCGTCGGTCTTGCTCAAGCTCGCCCACTGGGCGGGCCACCAGCGCGTGAAGACGAGCTTGCCGTCCTGGAACGCCTTGCGCGACTCGGCTTCCTTGAAGGCGATCGCTTCCTTGGGGATCATTCCCGAGCGGAATCCCTCGACCAGGAAGTCCAGACCGCGCTTGGCTTCCGGCGTGTTGACGTGCGGCTTGCCGTCGTCTCCCACGATCTCGCCGCCTGCGCTGTGCACCGCTTCGGCGAAGTTGGCGACCATGCCCTCGTACTTCTCGAACTGACCGGTGTAGCAGGACATTCCGGCGGCCTCGGGCAGCGCGAGCACCTTCGCGCACGTCTGCTGCATCTCCGACCAGGTTTTCGGTGGAGCAACGCCTGCCTTGGCGAGGAGGTCCTTGCGGAAGTACAGCATCGCGCCGTCCGAGCCGTGGGGAACGGCGAACAGACGGCCGCGATACTCGGCGGTCTCCACGTTCGGCCGCAAGAAATTCGAGGTGTCGAACTGCTCCTTGGGCAGTGGCGAAATCCAACGGTTGGCGGCGAACTCCGACATCCACACGTTGTCCAGGTCCAGCACCGTGAACGCGTCCGACTTCGTCTGCGCGTTCTGAATCATCTGCTGCCGCTGGTCGTCGCCCGAGGCAGGCAGCTCGATCAGGCGGACCGGCTCCTGCGGGTGAGTTCGGTTCCACTCGTCGACGATCCTCGGGTTGAGCCCGGAGCCGTCGTCCTTGCCGGTGGCGAAGGTGATCGGCCCTCGACCTTCCAGCTTGTCGGACTGCTGCGAATTCTGGGAGCCGTTGCCGCACGCGGCGGCGAGCAGCAACGACGAGATCATGATCGATACAGTCGTAGCGCGTCTCAAATTCACGTCGATCTCCTTTGTTCGACCTCTGACTGGCTGCGCGGAGCCAGTCACGAGTTGCAGAGACGGTGTTGCGGCCATTCGGCCGCCCGCCGTGATGGGGCGATCCCGCGGCCAACTCAAGATCGTTGAGGAGCCGGGAACGGCCAACCAGTGCGATGGGGGTGGCGCTGAGCTGGGCAGACCGAAGCCCTCGGCGGGTTTATTCGTGATTAATTTAAGTGCGTAGAAAGTTAAGCTGTGTCGGCAGCCACGTCAAGGGGCGAGGTCGACCTAATCCGAACGCAACCGGCCCAGCCCTCACGTCAGCAGTAATCGCAGTTCACATCACCACACGGCAGCGAAGGAGCCCCCGCGTTGACCCCCTTGGGGCGGGCACCTAATCTGGTACTTCGTTTAGAAACAGCGAAAGGGGTTGCTTGGTGGCCTCACCGTCGACAGACCACCACCGCGCGGCCGTCCTCGCCCTGGCAGGGACGTCCGGTTCCTTGAGCCGGACCGAGATCGCGCATCGGCTGGGTCTCAGCCCGGCGACCGTGACCCAGGTGACCAAGGAACTGATCTCCCACGGCCTGCTCGAAGAACTCGCGTCAGCTCCCTCCCGCGGTGGCAGACCCGCGCAGCTGCTCGGCCTGGCCGGGTCACCCAAGCGCGCGCTGGGAGTCAAGATAGCCCCGGACCGCCTCGCCATCTCCGACGTCGAACTCGACGGGACCGTGCGCGATCTTTCGGTCCACGATTTCGATCCCGCTTCCGCAGACGCGCTCGGCCACCTCACCGACACACTCGCAGCCGTGATCGACGGCATCGACGGGGACGACAGCTCGATCCTGGGAATCGGACTCGGCGTTCCCGGCGGGGTCCACGATCCCGCCGAGGGAGTCGTGAACGCAGACATCCTGGGCTGGCGCGGCCTGCCTCTCGGACGACGACTGCGGACCAGCCTCGGGCTGCCCGTGCTGGTGGACAACGACGTCAACGCCCTGGCCGCCGCTGACTGCCTCTACGGCAGAGGCCGCCAACACCGCGACTTCCTGATCGTCACCATCGGAGCCGGCATCGGAGCGGCGATCGTGGCCGGCGGTGTGGTGTACCGAGGCGCGCACGGAGACGCCGGCGAGCTCGGCCACACACCGGTCGATCCGAACGGACCGGAATGCGTGTGCGGCAACCACGGTTGCCTCGAAGCGATCATCGGTGATCGCGCGCTGGTCTCCGCAGGACGCCGCGAGGGCGTTCTGACCGCCGACGAGACGATCGCCGATCTCCACACCGCCGCGGACCGGGGAGAGCGACCAGCACAAGCGATCCTCCACGACGCCGGTGAAATCCTCGGACGATCGGTTGCCGGTCTGGTCAACATCGTCGATCCCGAAACGGTCGCGATCTACGGTGAGGGAACCACCGCCTGGCAGCACTGGCGCCCGGGCTTCGACCCCGCACTCCGCGCCCACCTTCCCGCCCTCCGCAGCCGCATCCCCGTCGAAGTAGACCGCTCGGACGACCAGACCTGGACACAAGGAGCCGCAGCGCTGGTCATGGCAACACCGTTCGACACGACGGGAGTCGCCCGCGAGCAGGGCCAGCAGATCCGCGCCCGGTTGACCAGCCCCCACGGCGGCCACCAGGACAACGACCACAAGCGGCGGTCCCAGCCGGTCGCGTGAACCCGATCGCCCGGCAGAGGCTGATGGCGCATCGGGGCCGAGCGCAGATCAGGAGAGCGCCGATCACCGGCGAAACCTCTGGTTTTGTGACCAGCTGGTGGCGGGAACACCGAGGTGAGTCGGGTGGGTGCTGACCCCCGCCTGCGAAGGTTGGTGGAGCTCGGCGATGAACGGTGACCCGTTGGACAGGCACGTGCGCGACCGCACCGATGGGCGGCTCGGCACGGTGGATGCGGTGGCCGGTTACCTGGACGCCGTCCGCGAGGCCGCCCGGGCGATGGAGATCGAACTGGACACCGCCCGCCTGGACCGGCAGCGGATGACCGTCGAGATCGTGGTCAGCGGCGCGCCGGAGATATCCGTGGAGTGGACGCCGTACCTCGGTTGGAGCTTCACCGAGGAAGGCCGCCGCTACTACCGCGTCGGGCAGGAGGCCGACGCCGCTTCGCTTCTCCCCGATCCGGACGAGGCGGCGGGTTGGTTGGGCGTGCTCGCCACCGGAGACCGCACCGGGCACGTCGAGCAGCCGATGCCCCTGGATCCCGATGACGGCGCCCTCGTCGAGCGCTTGGCGACCTTCGGGCAGGGAACCGATCCGCACACGCCAGGCGACGACCACCCGTGACATACCGGAGCTCCCCGACGTCGAAGGATTGCGCCGCGTGGTCGGCTCGGTGCTGCGCAGCTCGTCCCGCGTCGGGCACGTTCCCGACCACCCGTCCTGGCTGACCGGGCACCGGGAGGAGCACGACTCCCGGTGCCCGCGGTGTTCGACACCTCTGAGCCGGAGCAAGGTCGCAGAGCGCAGCACCGTCTGCTGCCCCCGCTGCCAGCCGTCCTGACATCCGCCACGTTGCCGCGTTGTCAGGACGAGCGAGCAACCGCCCGAACGCCGCTACAGGTTGAAGGCGACCGAACGCAGGATCAGCACGACCACGAACACAGCGGTGAAGGCCAGGTCGATCGAGATCCCGCCGACGCGCACCGGCCGCAACACCCGCCGCACCGGCGCGATCACCGGCTCGGTCCCGGCGTGGGTCACCGCGCGAGCGCGCCTCACCCAGTGCGGCCCCTCGGTCGCCGCCCGAGCCCAATCCAGCACCATCCGAGCGATGAGCAGCAGCAGGTACGCCGTCAGGACGTACCCCAGCACGGTGCCGATGAGGCTCATGGCGGACTCCTCCGATGCTCGTCGATCCGGGCTTCCTGCAGTACCAACGACTCACCCTCGCAGGAAGTGCCGACGCCCCGGCCGAGCCGCTGCTCACCTGCGACGCGTCCACATCCAGCCCGTTCGCTCGCGGCCGGCAGGCGTCTCAACCGCTTCCCGACGGTCACCGGGCCG
The DNA here is from genome assembly GCF_040677225.1 of Saccharopolyspora sp. NPDC049357. Lineage (NCBI taxonomy): Bacteria > Bacillati > Actinomycetota > Actinomycetes > Pseudonocardiales > Pseudonocardiaceae > Saccharopolyspora > Saccharopolyspora sp. NPDC049357. The sequence continues at coordinate 32,348 of NZ_JBFAQJ010000007.1, forward strand.
GGTCGACCAGCACCTTCATCTTCTCGCCACGATGGAGCGATTGGAAGCCTTCGGCTACGACATCGCCGAGCGCGATGGCCTCCACCCAGCCCGTGGTGTCGTACTTGCCCTCGGCCATCAAGGCGATGACCGCTTCGAAATCCGAGCCCGTGTAGCACAGCGACCCCTGGATGCGGGATTCGCGCATGACCAGCTCCAGCAGTGGTGTTTCGAGTGGCGTCTCGTAGATCGCGACAGCAACCAGGGGACGGCGGGAACCGACCGACCCGAGCGCGGTGCGCACCGCAGCCGCGACGCCTGCCGCGTCGAAAGCCGCGTCCGCCATCGTCCCTCGGGTCTCATCGGCGACCAGCGCGGCCACGTCCACGTCCGCGGGGTCGACGGTGCGGGCACCGAGCCGCTCGATCGCCGCGCGCCGCGTCGCCGAAGGTTCGACCACCAGCGTGTTCTCGATACCCTGCCCGCGCAGCGCGTGGAAAACTCCGATGCCGATCGGGCCTGCACCGAACACCAGCGCGGTGTCCCCGGGGTTCAGGTCGGCCAGCGTCGTCGCGTGGTAGGCGACCGACATCGGCTCGACCAGTGCGCCCAGCTCCAGCGACACCGAGTCGGGCAGCCGGTGCAGCATGTAGTCCGGCACCGTCGTGTACCGGGCCATGCCCCCGTCGGACATCAGCCCGTGAAAGCCGATCTTCTGGCAGATGTTGTAGTGGCCCGCCGCGCACGGGGCGCACTCGCCGCACCGGTAGACCGGCTCGACGGCCACCCGGTCTCCCGCTGACCAGCCCGTCACACCGGCGCCGACTTCGCGGATCGTGCCGGAGAACTCGTGGCCCATGACCAGCGGCATCGCCTTGTCGGTCAAGGGGTGCGGGACGCCGTCGGGGACGAAGATCGGTCCCGCGAAGAATTCGTGCAGGTCCGTCCCGCAGATCCCGTTGAGCCCGACCTCGACGAGAACCTCGCCGTACCGGGGAGCGGGCACCGGCACCTCCTCGACGCTCAGACTGCGCCGTCCTCGGTAGACCGCTGCGTGCATGGTGTCCGTCATGTCGAATTCCTCTCGTGTGCTCAGCGGTTCCACCTGCGTCAGGAACCGGCCACGCCGTGGGGTGGAGGGAGTCGGGGGCGCGCCGGACTCGGTCGCCCGAGCCGGCCTGATACCTCACGTTGCGACGGTGATGTCCAGGTCGGGCAGGAAGCGGTACGGCCGGTGGTCGAGCAGGTCGGCGAACCGCTTGCGCAGGCGGGACATCTCCGCGCGGACGGTGATGGTCCTGGTGCGATCGGCGAACAGGTGCTCGGCGAGATCGGCGGCGCTGTTGCCCGCCCGGTTCGCGGCCAGGTGGACCAGGATGTCGGCGTGCCTGCCGCTGAGGAGATAGGTCCAGGTGCCGCTTTCCCGGTGCACGGTCAGCGTGGGCCGAGCGGCGCCGACGTCGAGCACCAGCCGGGTTCCGGCCACCGACCGCCCCTCCTGCGGGCGCAGCAGGATTCCTTCGGGGAGCGGTTCAAGCGAGCAAGTCCCGAACGCGGGCAGCCAGACCTGCTCGGCGTCAGCGCGTTCCGGCAGCACGACGCGGTCGGTCGGCGGCAGCCCGGTGGAGGCGGCGACCCAGCCGTGGCGGTCGGTCACCAGAGCTCGCCCGTCGAGCTTGGCCAGCAGCGGCGTCGCGATCGCGCGCAGCCTGTCGAGGCGGGTGCGGTGAGCCTCGCGCAGCCGGGCTTCGGCGAGACCGGCGACGGCGTGCACCAGCGCCAGCGTGCTGGGGTGCACGGTGTCGGCGGGACCGCTGATGTCGACCGCGCCCAGCAGTCGTCCGTCGGCGGCGTCGTGGATCGGCGCCGCCGAACAGGTCCAGGAGTGGTGGGTGCGGACGAAGTGCTCGGCCGAGTGGACCTGCACCGGCCGGTCCTCGACCAGCGCGGTGCCGATGGCATTGGTACCGACCGCGCTCTCGGCCCAGCTGGCCCCTTCGACGAGGCCCAGCCGGTCAGCGCGCCGGAACACTGCTGGATGCCCGTCCCTCCACAGCACGCGGCCGTCGACGTCGACGATGACCACGATGTGACCCGCGCTCCGGGCCACGGGCACCAAGCCGGTTCGCAGCGCGAGCAGCGCGTCCTCGGTGAGACCGCAGGCGGCGCGACGTTCCTCGACCTCGCCTGAGGAGGCTGTCCGCCAGCCGCCGCCGCGGTCGGGGTCGACGCCCTGGCGGCGCACTCGACCCCAGGACTGGCGGATCAGCGGCCGCGGCTGCACGGGCGGGTGCTGCCCGGACAGCACCGCCTCGTGAACTCGGGATAGCGCGCGCGTGTACTGGTGCGGGTCAACACCGGCGGGCACAGCGGTTTCGAGACGGTCGGTCTTCATCGGCCACTCCTGTCGGTTGGGCTGGCGCCTCCGGTCGCGGCCCCACCGAACCCGGCAGTCGGAGGACCGCGATGTCCTCACGCCGATCGATCTACTGGAGTCGGTTCTCCTCTTCGTGCACGGATTTTCCCGTCGTGACCACGTGCGTCCTCCCCGGTAACCGCGCTGTGTCGCCGAGGTGACATCGCCACATCAGACTGCTCAACTCAATTCCAACGCAAGGGTTGCAACGGGTTGCATCCCGCTTCCTCCTCGAATCGATTCTCGGTTTCAGCAACGAGCGTTCCGGCGTCCATGCAACCTGCCGCAACGCTGGTGACCGCTCACCACTCCCCCATACCTTTGGCGTCCCAACGGCGACGAAGAGGAGCAACATGGCGCTGAACAAGCAGGCACTGCTGGGTGCGTATCGGAAAATGACCGAGATTCGAGCATTCGAGGACCGCCTTCACGAGGAGAACGCGACCGGCGACATTCCCGGGTTCATCCACCTCTATTCGGGGCAGGAAGCGATCGCGGTCGGCGTGTGCGAGAACCTGCGCGACACCGACCACATCGGTTCCACCCACCGCGGACACGGGCACTGCATCGCCAAGGGCTGTGACATTCACGGGATGATGGCCGAGATCTTCGGCAAGGAGGACGGACTCTGCCGCGGCAAGGGCGGCTCGATGCACATCGCCGACCTGTCGGTGGGCATGCTGGGCGCCAACGCGATCGTCGGTGGCGCACCGTCCCTGGCCATCGGTGCTGCTCTGAGCTCCAAGACGCTGGGCAACGGCGGCGTGGCGGCCTCGTTCACCGGTGACGGCGGCTCGAACCAGGGCACCGTCTTCGAGGCGATGAACATGGCGGTCGTGCTGCAACTGCCGATCGTGTTCGTCATCGAGAACAACGGCTTCGGCGAAGCCACCGGCACCGACTACGCGGTCGGCGCCCCGGACATCGCCGCGCGCGCCGCCTCCTTCGGAATGCCCGGCGTGTCGGTCGACGGGACCGACTTCTTCGAGGTGCACGAGGCGGCCCGGCAGGCGGTCGAACGCGCCCGCGACGGTGGGGGCCCGACCGCGATCGAGGCCCGGGCGCACCGCTGGTTCGGCCATTTCGAGGGCGACGCCCAGCTCTACCGCACTCCCGAGCAGGTCGCGGAACTGCGCCGCACCAAGGACCCGCTGTTGAACTTCCGCGCCAAGGTCGATTCCAGGAAGGCCAGTGCGAAGGAACTCGACTCGATCGAAGAGGAAGCCCGGCTCCGGGTGGACGACGCCGTGGCCAAGGCCCGCGCGGCGGCATACCCCGAGGTCGAGAGCCTGCTGACCGACGTCTACGTGTCGTACTGAGGGAACGGAAATCATGACTTCGTCGAAGAAGACCTACCGCGAAGCGGTCAAGGACGCGCTGGCCCAGGAAATGCAGCGCGACGCCACCGTGGTGCAGATCGGTGAGGATCTGCGTGGCGGCCACGCCGGAACCAATCCGGATCTGGAAACGAAGAAGATCGAGGCCTTCGGCGGCGTTCTCGGGGTCACCAAGGGCTTGTGGGGCGAGTTCGGGTCGAATCGGGTCATCGACACCCCGATCACCGAGTCGGCGATCATCGGGATGGCGGCCGGCGCGGCGCTGACCGGTCTGCGGCCGGTCGCGGAACTGATGTTCATGGACTTCTTCGGGGTCTGCTACGACGCGCTGTACAACCAGGCGGCCAAGTTCCGGTACATGTTCGGCGGCAAGGCGCGCACCCCGCTGGTGGTGCGCGGGATGATCGGCGCCGGGTTCAACGCCGCAGCCCAGCACTCCCAGTCGCCGTACAACGTCTTCGCCGCGGTGCCCGGTCTCAAGGTCGTCGCGCCCTCGAACGCTCACGATGCCAAGGGGTTGCTGATCCAGGCGATCCGCGATGACGACCCGGTGGTGTTCTGCGAGCACAAGACGCTCTACGACAGCAAGGGCGAGGTTCCCGACGATCCGTTCACGCTCCCGTTCGGCGTCGCCAACTACACCCGCCAGGGCACCGACGTCACGGTGATCGCGTTGTCGGCGATGGTCAACGCGGCCAACGCTGCGGCCGACAAGCTCGCCGCCGAGGGGATCTCGGTGGAGGTGGTCGACCCGCGCACGGTGTCGCCGCTGGACGAGGAGGGTGTGCTGGAGTCGGTGGCCGCCACCGGCCGGGTTGTGATCGTCGACGAGTCGGCCGCGCGGTGCGGGTTCGGCCACGACGTCGCCGCACTGATCGCCACGAAGGCGCTCGGTTCGCTGCGCGCCCCCATCGAGTTGGTTACGCCCCCGCACACGCCGGTGCCGTTCTCACCGAAGCTTGAGAACGCCTGGCTGCCCGACGCCGCGCGGATCGAGGACGCGGTGCGCAAGGTGGTGACGGCCTGATCATGAGCGAGATCAACGCGATCGAGGTGCCCAAGTGGGGCCTGTCGATGGAGGAGGGCACCGTCACCGTGTGGCGCGTGTCGGAGGGAACCAGCTTCCGCAAGGGCGACCTGCTCTGCGAGGTCGAGACCAGCAAGATCACCAACGAGCTCGAGGCGCCGTTCGACGGGCTGCTGCGGCGGATCATCGCCCAGCCCGGCGAGACGCTCCCGGTGGGCGGAGTTCTGGCGGTGTCGGCGGCCGAAACCGTGTCCGATGCCGAGATCGAGGAGTTCCTGTCGTCCCGCGGAACGACCCCGGTACCGGCCGAAGCCCCCGCCCCCGCCGAAGCCGCCGCTCCGACAGCAGCACGCGCCCCGGCAGCGGCTCCTACCCCGACGGCGCCTCCCGTCCCGAAGCCGGAGGCGTCGTCGGGCTCCACCCTCGTGCCGGAGTCCTTGCAGGGCCGGACCAGTCGTGAGGTCTTCGCGACTCCGCACGCGCTCATGATGGCGGCGAAGCTCACGATCGACCTGGGCAAGGTCACCGGAAGCGGGCCTGCCGGTCGGGTGTCTGTGGAGGACGTGCACAACGCCATCCGCGCAGCTGGGGGATCAGTTGCCACTCCCCCTCCCCTGGTTCGCTCCGGTCTGCCTGGCCGCTCGTCCCAGGACGACAGCGAGGTCGATGCGACGCCGGTCGCACGCAGGTTGGCCGGCAACCTCGGCATCAACCTGCACGACTGCCGGGCGACCGGTTCACGCGGGCGGGTCTGCGAAGCAGACGTCCGCGAGGTCGAGCGGAAATTCGGCTTGGTCACGGCGAGCGCCGAAGCCTCGAGCGACGCCGAGACCCCGGTGGAGTTCGAAACCGTGGCGTTCAACCCGATGCGCAAGGCGATCGGGCAGCGGCTGCAAGCGTCCAAGCGCGATGCCCCGCACTTCCGGCTCACCGCTGATCTCGAGATCGACGATCTGCTCGCGTTGCGCAAGCAGATCAACGCCACGGTGCCGTCGGTGAAGCTGTCGGTCAACGACTTCATCGTGAAGGCGTGCGGAGCGGCGTTGCTCAGGGTGCCCGAAGTCAACGTGCAGTTCGACGAGCAGACCCAGTCGGTGCGCCGCTACACCCACGCCGATGTCTCCGTGGCGGTCGCCCTGCCCTCCGGACTGATCACGCCGATCGTCCGCAAGACCGACACCCGCTCTCTGGCATCGGTTTCCGAGGAGGTGCACTCTTTGATCACCAAGGCCAAGAGCGGCACGCTGGCGCCCGAGGAATTCCAGGGCGGCACGTTCACGGTGTCCAACCTCGGCATGCACGGCGTGCGCGAGTTCGACGCGATCATCAATCCGCCGCAGGCGGCGATCCTCGCGGTCGGAGCGGGCACACAGCGACCGGTCATCGCGAACGGCGAGGTCGTCCCGCGCACGATCCTGACGGTCACGCTCTCCTGCGACCACAGGGTGATCGACGGAGCGCTGGGCGCCGGTTTCCTGGCCGAGTTGAAGCGATTCGTCGAGTCACCGGCCCTGATGCTGGTCTAGGGAGTGTCCATGAGCGAGAAGTACGACGTGCTCGTCATCGGTGCCGGGCCCGGTGGCTACGTGGCGGCGATCCGCGCCGCGCAGCTCGGTCTGCGGACCGCGGTCGTCGAGCGCGACCGGCTCGGCGGGATCTGCCTGAACTGGGGCTGCATCCCGACCAAGGCGCTGCTGCACGGCGCCGACGTCGCCCACACCTTGGCGAATCTCAAGCCGCTGGGTTTCAGCGCGACCGGCGTGGATTTCGACATGGCGGGACTGGTGGAGTTCAGCCGCTCGGTGTCGAAGCGGCTCTCCAGCGGCGTCGGCTACCTGATGCGCAAGAACGGTGTCGACGTGATCACCGGTTCCGCCCGGTTGACGGGCAAGGGTGTTGTCGACGTCGACGGTGCGGAGTACCGCGCCGATCACGTCATCCTGGCCACCGGTGCGCGCCCGAGGCCAGTACCGGGCGTGGTTCCCGACGGCGACCGGGTGTGGACCTACTTCGAAGCGCTGGTTCCCGCGGAACTGCCGGAGTCCCTGCTGGTGGTCGGGTCCGGAGCCATCGGTGTCGAGTTCGCGAGCCTCTACGCCGATCTGGGCAGCGAGGTCACCCTCGTCGAGCTGGCGCCGCAGATCATGCCCGCCGAGGACCCCGAGGTCGCCGACCACGTTCGCACGCGGTTCGAGAAGCGCGGAATGCGCGTGCGGACCTCGACCTCGGTCTCCGAGATCGCCGTCGGCACGGATGCGGTGACCGCGACTCTGGGCGGCGACACGATCACCGTCGACCGGGTGCTGGTGGCGGCGGGTGTGCAGGGCAACGTCGAAGGGCTCGGCCTGGAGGAACTCGGGGTCGAGCTGGACGGCGGTTTCGTGCGAACCGACCAGTGGTGCCGCACCAACGTCTTCGGTCTGTACGCGATCGGAGATCTTGCGGGAACCCCGTGCCTGGCCCACAAGGCCAGCCACGAAGGGGTGCTGTGCGTGGAAAAGCTCGCCGGAGTCGGGCACGTCTCACCGCTCGACCACGACTACGTGCCCGGCTGCACCTACGCCCGCCCACAGGTCGCCAGCCTCGGACTGACCGAAGCACAGGCCGCGTCCACCGGCCGGGAGCTGCGCATCGGGCGCTTCGACCTGACCGCATCGGGCAAGGCGCTGGCCCTCGGCGAGCCCGAGGGCTTCGTCAAAACGATCTTCGACGCCACCAGCGGCGAACTGCTGGGAGCGCACATGGTCGGTCCCGAGGTCACCGAACAGGTCCAGGGCTTCGGCATCGCCCGCTCCCTGGAAGCCACAGCGGACGACCTCGCCGAGGTCGTCTTCGCCCACCCGACCCTGTCGGAGGCCATGCACGAGTCGGTGCTCGCCGCACTCGGCCGCCCGCTCAACACCTGACGACCTCCGGGTCCGCGGGGCCTCACACGCCCCGCGGACCCGGATTCCAGCGAGGAAGTAGAACATGACGGTCGCCCCCGAGGGACGCCGGCTGCTGCGCATCGAGGCCCGCAACGCGCGAACCCCGATCGAACCGAAGCCGGACTGGATCCGCACCCGCGCCCGGACCGGCCCGCACTACACCGAGCTCAAGGACCTCGTCCGACGCGAAGGACTGCACACCGTCTGCGAAGAAGCGGGCTGCCCGAACATCTTCGAATGCTGGGAGGACCGCGAGGCCACCTTCCTCATCGGAGGGGACCAGTGCACCCGCCGCTGCGACTTCTGCCAGATCGACAGCGGCAAACCCACCGAACTGGACCGCGACGAACCGCACCGGGTCGCCGAGAGCGTGCGGACCATGCGCCTGCGCTACGCCACCATCACCGGCGTCGCCCGCGACGACCTCGACGACGGCGGCGCCTGGCTCTACGCCGAAACGGTCCGCCAGATCCACGCGCTCAACCCCGGCACCGGCGTCGAGAACCTCATCACCGACTTCGGCGGCGATCCCGGACTGCTGCAGCAGGTCTTCGACTCCAAACCGGAGGTGCTCGCGCACAACGTCGAGACCGTGCCCCGGATCTTCAAACGAATTCGCCCCGCGTTCCGCTACCAGCGATCCCTGGACGTGCTCAGCGCCGCACGGGAGCACGGCCTGGTCACCAAGTCCAACCTCATCCTCGGCATGGGCGAAACCCCGGAGGAAGTGCAGGCCACCATCACCGACCTGCACGAGGCCGGCTGCGACCTCCTCACGATCACCCAATACCTCCGGCCATCCCCCAAGCACCACCCCGTCGAACGCTGGGTCACACCCGAGGAGTTCGCCGAACACTCCCGCTTCGCCACCGACACCGGCTTCGCAGGGGTACTGGCGGGACCGCTGGTGCGGTCCTCCTACCGCGCCGGACGGCTCTACGCAGACGCCGTGGCCTCGACACCCCCTTGACGGCCGAGGAAACCGCCCGAGCCAGACCTGACGTGTGTTGGACCGGGGGGCACCAGTCTCCACAAGCAAATGTGGATCATGAAATTCGCCCCACGAATGAACTTCCGCTGACGCTTGCCCGGGGACGTCAGTTCACGATCAGGTCCTCCGGTACCGGGTCGTCAGCTTCCATTGCCTTGAAGAGCCGAAGCGCTTTCTCCCTGTCCCACTGGCTGGCCTTGGCGTCGGTGACCGGAACCGTCGTCGTCACCACGCCGCCTGAGGACATGCCGCGCATCGCCCACCCCAGCGACAGCAGGTCGCCCGGGCCGTCGGAGTCGAGCATCGTCAACGCGCTCGCGCCCTCGTCCGCCAGCGCGTACGCACGGAACGGGTTGATCAGGGTGGTGATGCTCGACGCCTCGGCGGCCAGGGCGCCGATGAACTTGCGCTGGTTGGCAACCCGGTCCAGGTCCGATCGCGGGGTCGCGTCGCTGTAGCGCATTCGCACGAACGTCAGGGCGTCCGGGCCGTTCAACGTCTGGCAGCCGGCTTGGAGGGTTTGACCCGTCTTGACGTCGTGCATTTCCTGGTCCAGGCACATCTCGACGCCGCCGACCGCTTCGACGAGACCCGCGAAGCCGCCGAACCCGACCTCGGCGTAGTGGTCGATGCGCAGCCCGGTGGCCTGCTCCACCGTCTGCGCCAGCAGCTGCGGGCCGCCGACGGCGAACGCCTCGTTGATCATCGTCCGGCCCTGTCCCGGGACCGGCACCCGCGAGTCGCGTGGGATGCTGATCAGCGTGGGGGTCGTGGAGTTGTCCGGCAGGTGCGCAACCAGGATCGTGTCCGTGCGCTGACCGTCCGCATCTCCCACGTGCAGGCCCGCCGCCGTCTCCGGATCCAGCCCTTCCCGGCTGTCCGAGCCCACGACCAACCAGTTCGTTCCCGCGGCGGCCTCCGGTCGGCCCGGGTAGTCCGGGAAGGCGTCGATCCGGCGGACCGACGAGTCGACGTGGAACCAGAGCCAGCCCGCGAACACCACCGGGAGCACCACCACGGCCACCAGCAGCGGAATGATCAGGCCCTTCCAGCTCCGCCGCTCCGCCACCGGCCCCCGCCCCGCCGGGCCGATCACCGGTCGCCGCTGCGCGTGCCAGTCGCGCCGGGTCTGATTGGTCTTCATATTCGAGGAGACGCTCCGGTCGGCCTGAGGTTGTTCGCATCGCCGGAATAGGACGGCGCCTCCGTGTCGAACCCGGGGCACAAGTTCCGATCACGACCGAACCCGCCTACCTTTCGACCAGCATCACGCACACCACCGGCCACTCCGTGCCGATGACCCGAGACATCCCATCCCGATGTCCTGAGACCAGACAGTGCTCGGCCCGGACCGCTTGCCAGGCGTACGTGTCATGGCGGGCGCAGCAGACGTGCTGGCAAATGCCCGCAGAGGGACAGGTGTTGCAGGCGCCGCCACCAGGCAGGCGTCCCGCCCACGCGGGTAAGGACCAGTCGTGCACGCCGATGGCCCGCATTACCAGTTCTGAGACAGCAACCGGCGCGGGCGCCAGTCGCGTGAAGGCTGTCTACGCCCGCACTGGACGCGAATAAGCGATGATCATGTCGAACAGGGCAACGACATCGCCGAGCTCGTCGTGGGCCACGCGCACCGTCGGACGGCCCGTGCCGGAGACCCTCGCGAAGCAGGTCGGCCAAGGTCCGGAACTCGTAGAGGATCGAGGTGTTCCCCGCGGCATAACACCCCAGCTGGTCGCTAATCTGCTCCGCTGCCTGCCGCTGAACCCGCCGACCGCGACTTCGAGCACGTCGCGGACCTGGTACAGCGCGGCATGTCAGAGCTCTTTCCGGAGGGGAGCGCCACCCACGAGCGAATCGTCAGCAGTCAGTGTCGCCCGCTCGCTGGAGCGGACGTGGTCGCGCATGGCGAACTCGGCGCCGAAACCGTCCTTCTCCTTGATCATTTCCAGCACGTGCCGGTGTTCCGATAGCGAGGCGCCGAGCCGTCCCGGGCGAGTCAGTGATGCCGACACGAAACGGTGGTAGGCGAGCTGATTCATCAGCTTCCGGTAGTGCGTGTCCAGCTGCGTGCTGTCGGCGCCGCGCACCAACAGCTCGTGGAACTCGTGGACCAGGCCGGCATAGCCCTCGGCGTCCTCCTTGGCGACGGCGTGGCCAGAACGTTCGATGTTGTCCTCCAGCTCGTCCAAGATCGGAACCGAGCCCCGGGACGCGAGCAGCCGCGCCGCCATCCCTTCAAGCATCTCCTTGAGCTCGAACAGTTCCACGACCTCTCGACGACTCGGCCGGCGGACGAAAGTACCGACCCGTGGCCGGATTTCAACCAAACCCTCGATCTGGAGCTGCTTGAGCGCTTCACGAACCGGGGTCCGAGAGACGTCGTACTCGATGGCCAGCGCCGTTTCCGACAGTGGCTCACCCGGCAGGTGGCGACCTTCAATGATGCCGCTGCGAACTCCTGCGACAACGCGTTCTTGCGCTCCACCGCGGCCGGACCGGACACCCTGCTGTTGCATGCAAGTAAAGGTAGGTCGGCCCGGATCTGTTTGCAACAGAATGCCGCGGCCTCTTGCCGTTCAGAACCGATTAAGTCCAGGTCTAGGCCGGATACTGCTCGCGCGACCTCATCGGTTGAGCGCAGATCTGGGTATTGACCGTCGCTGCTGTTGCATGCCACGGTTCCTTCCAACACGGCTGCCTGCCCCTGCTGGCACAACGCACTTCCACTGTTCTTTCAGGCCAGTTCACGGAGACAACGATGTCTGATTCACCTACCGCGTCGCCGGAACACCGGCGACCCGGGCCCGTCCTGCTCGTCTCGCTCACCCTGGCGGTCGCGATCGCCGTGTGGGGCACCGCCGCCGGTGACTCGCTGTCCCGGGTGGGCTCGGCCGCGCTCGACGGCATCACCCGCAGCTTCGGCTGGGCCTACCTGCTGGTCTCGCTCGGGTTCCTGATCTTCCTGGTGTTCCTCGCCTGCAGCCGCTACGGCCGGTTGCGGCTCGGCCGCGACGACGAACGTCCCGCCTTCCGCAGGCTCACCTGGTACGCGATGATCCTGTCCGCGGTGATGGGCATCGGCCTGATCTCCTACGGAGTCGCCGAGCCGATCTCCCACCTCGCCGAGCCCCCGCACGGCATGGCCGCACCGATGACTCCGGCCGCCGCGGTGACGGCGATGCAGTTCTCCTTCTTCGACTGGGGTCTGCACGCCTGGGGCATCTTCGCCGTCGTCGGACTGGCGATGTCCTGGTCGATGTTCCGCCGCGGACGCCCAGGGCTGGTCAGCGCCCTGTTCCGGCCGCTGCTCGGCAAACGCACCGAAGGTCCCGTGGGTGGGGCCATCGATGTGTTCGCGGTCCTGGCGACGCTGTTCGGCACCACCACCTCCCTCGGGCTCGGGGCGATGCAGATCAACGGCGGCTTCACGGCCCTGTTCGGCCTCCCCGACTCCCCACCCGTGCAGTTCGCCATCATCGGCGTGATCACCCTGCTGTTCACCGCCTCCGCCCTGACCGGCGTCGCCCGGGGCATCCGGTTCCTGTCCGAGACCAGCATGGGACTGGGGGCGCTGCTGTTCGTGTTCGTGCTCGTCGTCGGGCCCACCCTGTACCTGGTGGACCTCTACGTGCAGACCATCGGCCGCTACGTCAGCGAACTCGTATCGGCCAGCCTGATCACCCCGGCCAGCGGCGATCTGGACTTCATGCAGTCCTGGACCTACTTCATGCTCGCCTGGTGGCTGTCGTGGGCAGCGTTCGTGGGGGTGTTCCTGGCGCGCATCTCGCGCGGCCGCACGATCCGCGAGTTCGTCACCGGCGTGCTCGTCGTGCCCAGCGCGGTGTTCTCCATCTGGTTCACCGCCTTCGGCGGCACCGCCATCCACAGCGACCTCGCCGGCAGCACCCGCATCGCCGTGGCGGCCGCCGCCGATGAGAACTCGGCGTTCTTCGCCACCCTCCAGTCCCTCCCGCTGCCCACGCTGACCTCGATCGTCACGATCGTGCTCGTCGTGCTGTTCTTCGTCTCCGGCGCCGACGCCAACACCTTCGTGCTCGGCATGCTCACCAGCCGGGGGTCCGAGCAACCTCCACAGTGGATCCTCGCGCTGTGGGGCGTGGTGACCGGCGCTGCCGCCATCGCCCTGCTCGCCGCGGGTGGCCTGGAATCCCTGCAGCAAATGGTGATCGTCACCTCCGCACCCTTCCTGCTCATCCTCATCGGCGTCGCCATCGGATTCTGGAAGGACCTCAGAACGGAGTTCGTCCCACATGACACTCCCCTGATCGAGGGCGCTGTGACATCCACAGCCGCCCACAGCACAGTGGCACAGCCTGCGTCGGCGAACTCCGTCGGCTCCAGCGACAGCGAGCGTCTCGACGGCCCTGTCTCCGCATCACTCCCGGCTGAACCGAGGAACTGACCCTCCACTCACCGACGCAGGCGAGTTCCGGCACCAACCAATCTCGCTACGAGGCAAAGCGGCTCTGTCGGGCACGGCTCCAAGACCGTGCCCGACAGAGCCGCGCCTGCGATAGCAACATGCTTCGTACGCGATGATTGCCGCGTTTCGGCAGCAGAGATCCGCCGATGTGAGATGCACCCTGGCGCAGGAGCTGCAATTTCGGGCGCCAGTCGACTAAATTGGACGCATGAGCTCACACCTCGACCAAACACGTTTTCCACGGGTCTCTCAGCGCATTTCCGCGATCGGCGAGTCGGTCACTCTCGCCGTGGATGCCAAGGCGAAGGCGATGCGCGCTGCCGGAGAGTCGGTTGTGGTTTTCGGCGCCGGCGAACCGGACTTCCCGACTCCCGATTACATCGTCGAAGCCGCTGTTCGGGCGTGCCGCGAGCCGCGTTTTCACCGCTACTCCCCCGCGGCTGGACTTCCCGAGCTCCGCGAAGCGATCGCGGAGAAGACCAAGCGGGACTCGGGATTCCAGGTCGACCCGTCTCAGGTCCTCGTCACCAATGGTGGCAAGCAAGCGATTTACGAGGCGTTTGCCGCCATCTTGGATCCCGGCGACGAAGTGATCGTCCCGGCTCCCTACTGGACGACGTATCCGGAGTCGATCGCCCTTGCCGGTGGTGTCCCGGTCAATGTGACCGCGGACGAGTCGACCGGGTACCGCGTTTCCGTCGAACAACTCGAGGCTGCCCGAACGGATCGCACGAAGGTCTTGTTGTTCGTCTCGCCGAACAACCCCACGGGCTCGGTCTATACCCGTGAAGAAATCGAGGCGATCGGCCGCTGGGCCGCCGATCATGGGCTCTGGGTCGTGACAGACGAGATCTACGAGCACCTCGTCTATGGAGCGGCCGAGTTCCACTCGCTGCCGGTGGTCGTTCCGGAGATCGCGGATCGGTGCATTGTCATCAACGGCGTGGCGAAGACCTTTGCCATGACGGGCTGGCGCGTGGGATGGATGATCGGGCCTACCGACGTCGTCAGGGCGGCCTCGAACTTGCAGTCGCACACCACGTCCAACGTGTCCAACGTGGCTCAGGCCGCAGCGCTGACCGCGGTTTCCGGCGACCTGTCCGCGGTTGCTGAGATGAAGTCGGCCTTCGATACCCGCCGACAGACCATCGTGCGCATGTTGAACGAAATCGACGGCGTCGTGTGCCCCGAGCCAGAAGGGGCCTTCTACGCCTATCCTTCGGTGAAGTCACTGCTGGGCAGGGACTTCGGTGGTGTCCGTCCGAGCACGACGGTCGAGCTTGCCGAACTGCTGCTGGACAAGGCCGGCGTGGCAGTCGTCCCGGGAGAGGCATTCGGGACTCCCGGATATCTTCGCCTGTCGTACGCACTGGGACTTGACGACCTCACCACGGGCGTGTCCCGCATCGCCGAGTTCGCCTCGGGCGCATGAGCGAGCATCCCGGAAGCCTTGAGACACGACCGGTCGCAAGGCTTCCGGGTCTCCACTCATGCTTGCGCGACCCGAACGTCGTCCAGACCCCCCGCGATATCTGGACCGGACGACGCGAAAGCCCGCATCCCGAACGAGATGCGGGCTTCGACGGCCGTCAGCCCTGAGCGACAACCCCGACCTCATACGGCACCTGGTCGTACGATCTCGCCGCGGCGAGATCCACGTCCTGCCACTCCGCCTCAGCAGTCGCGATCTGACCTCCGGCCTGGAGGTCAGCCAGGATCCAGTCCGCCACCGGGGACAGATCACTGGTACGCGAAGCGCACGACCGCGCCTCGCCGCGCAGGTACACCACCACGCCTTCGCCCTGAGCTGCGAATCGGCGCATCGCGTCGTCGAGGTCACGACCGCACCCGCACGCCTGGCTACGCAGAACGTCACCAACGAGGCATTCGTGGTGAACGTGCACCGGAGTGGTCGTGCTGACCCGGTGCTCCTCGTCCGCGATGAGTGCCAGGTGCTCGGCGTGGTCTCGCCCCGAATAGCCAACAACGTGAAATCGTCCGTGCTCGGTGGGAAGCGAGGTCGACACCACTCGCTGCACGAGCGGTTCCGTGCTCTGCCGGTAGCGGACGAGATCATCGATGGAGATCATGACGAGGTCATGCTCGGCGGCGAAGCGCTCCAGTTCCGGGCCGCGCGCCATGGCGCCGATCTGTTCGGTGGAGACGATCTCGCAGAGCGCACCTGCCGGATGCAGTCCGGCCATCCGCGCGAGGTCGACCGCGGCTTCGGTATGTCCTCGTCGAGCGAGCACGCCGTCTTCCTGGGCGCGTAGCGGAACGACGTGTCCTGGTCGCTGGAAATCGTCCGCGGCCACCGCCGGATCCGCCAGGCTCGCGATCGTCCGAGCGCGAGCTCTGGCAGAGATTCCGGTGCCGTTGTCGCAGCGATCGACAGCGACGCAGTAGGCCGTTCGATACGGATCGTCGTTGTCGTGGTGCATCGGTGGCAGGTCCAGCCGTGCGCAGTCCGAACCGGTCAGGGCAACGCAGATGAACCCCGATGTGTGCCGCACCATGAACGCCAGGAGCTCCGGAGTTGCTCGCTCTGCGGCGAAGATGAGGTCGCCTTCGTTCTCGCGGTCGAAATCGTCGACCACGATCACCGGGCGCCCTTCGGCGATCGCCGCCAATGCCGCCTGAACACGGACAACGCTGCGATCAGTGAGAAAGGACGTCATCAGAGGATCCATTCAGATTGCTGTGATACTGACCCGCCGGGCGAACTCGCGCATCGCCCGACGGTTGTCGGGCGATGCGCGGACGCGGTAGCGACTCGTGCTATTGGAACGCTGGCACCACTTCGTCGATAAAACGCTTCAGAGAAGCGCGCTTGTCCTCGTGGGACATGCTGTTGTCGGTCCAGAAGCTGAACTCGTCAATGCCGAGCGCCTCGTACTCCTTGAGCCTGGTGATGACCTCCGCAGGCGTCCCGATCATCGCGGTGCGGTGCAACGATTCCGGCTCGAACTCCGGTCGGTCGGCGAACTTCGACTTCGGACTCGGCTCGAGGAACCCGTTCGCGGGCACGGCCTTGTTACCGAACCACGCGTCGAAGGTGCGGTAGAACTTCGAGATCGCCTCGGCTGCGGGACGCCAGCCCTCGGGCTCATCCGGCGAGTGCACGTAGGTGTGGCGCAGCACCATGATCTCCGGCTCGGCCACTTCCGGGTGGTTGGCGACGGCGGTGTCGAACTTCTCCTTGAGGGCGGCGACCTCCTCGTAGCCCTTCATCAGCGGAGTGACCATCACGTTGCAGCCCTGCTCCACCGCGAAGTCGTGCGATGCGGGGTCGCGCGCCGCGACCCACATCGGCGGCGTCGGCTGCTGGACCGGCTTCGGAACGCTGGTCGCGGTGGGGAACTGCCAGATCTCGCCGTCGTGGGCGTAGTCGCCCTGCCACAGCGCTCGCACCGCGGGGACGAGCTCTCGGAGGTGGGTGCCGCCGTCGGTGGCTTTGGTGCCGGGGACCATGCGGTCGAACTCGACCTGGTAGGCGCCGCGGGCCAACCCGACCTCGGCCCGCCCATTGCTGATGACGTCGAGAAGCGCCGACTCCCCCGCCGCGCGAATGGGGTTCCAGAAGGGCGCGATCAGCGTTCCCGCGCCGAGACGGATCGTGCTGGTCTTGGCCGCGAGATAGGAGAGCACCGGGTAGGGGTTCGGCGAGATCGTGTATTCCATGGCGTGGTGTTCGCCGACCCAGACGGTGCCGAATCCGCCGGCCTCGGCCATGAGCGCCAGCTCAGCGAGGTTTTCGAACTGCTCGCGGTGAGTGGTCTGCTCGTCCCAGCGTTCCATGTGGGCGAAGAGGGAAAACCTCATTGTTCATCCTCCGGTGGTGTTTCAAACATCTCCGCGATGGTGCGATCCCCTGTGGCCCAGTGCGTTCTGGGAACCTCACGCACGATGACGCGGATGTGTTCGGGGCGCGTGCCGACGGTGGCGAGCACCGCCTCGTGCACGGCGGTCATCATCGAGCGGATCTGCTCTTCCGAACGTCCCTGTGCAAGAGTCACTTCGACGAGCGGCATCTCAGCTCCGCATCACGAACGGGTCCGGAACGGGACCTTCGTCGGTGTTGATCCAGACGCTCTTGAGCCTGGTGTATTCCTTGATGGTCTCGGCCCCGTGCTCGACCCCGACGCCGCTGCTCTTGAAGCCCTCGCGGGGCGACATCGGCGACATCGCGCGGTAGGTGTTGACCCAGACGGTGCCGGCGTCGAGCCGGTCGGCCATCCGGTGCGCGCGGGCGAGATTCGTGGTCCACACACCGGCGGCGAGGCCGTACTCGGTGTCGTTGGCGAGCGCGACGACCTCGTCCTCGGTGTCGAAGGGCATGATCGCCGCTACGGGGCCGAAGATCTCCTCGCGCACGACCCGCATCCCGTTGTCGACGTCGACCAGGACGGTCGGCTCGTAGAAGAAGCCGCCCAGCCCACCATCGCTGGCCTGACCACCGGTGAGCACCCGCGCGCCTTCGCTGCGGCCGAGCTCGACGTAGGATGCGACCTTGTCCCGCTGGTCCTCGAAAGCGAGGGGGCCGAGTTCGGTGTCGTCGGCGAGCGGGTCGCCCATGCGGATGCTGCGGGCCCGTTCGGCCACCCGCTCGAGCAATTCATCGTAGACCGAGCGGTGAGCGAACACCCTGCTTCCGGCGATGCACGTCTGACCGGCGGCCGCGAAGATCCCGGCCACAACCCCGGTAGCGGCGTTCGCGACGTTGGCGTCGTCGAACACGATGTTCGGCGACTTGCCACCCAGTTCGAGCGTGGAACCGATGAACCGACCTGCCGTGGCCGACGCGATCCGCGAGCCGGTGGCGGTGCTGCCGGTGAAGGAGATCTTCGCCAAACCCGAGTGGTCGACGAGGGGCTGCCCGGCCTCCGCGCCGAAGCCGGTGACGACGTTGACCGCCCCCGGTGGGAATCCGGCCTCGATGGCGAGTTCGGCCAGACGCAGGACCGTGGCCGAGGTGTACTCGGACGGCTTGATCACGACCGTGTTCCCCACGCACAGCGCCGGGGCGAGCTTGCTGCTGGTGAGCGTGAGCGGGGAGTTCCACGGTGTGATGGCGCCGATCACGCCCAGCGGCTCGCGCATCGTGTAGTTGATGACGCGACGATCGGAGGTGGGGATGACATCGCCCTGGATCTTGTCCGCGAGACCGGCGTAATAGTAGTAGCACTCGGGCAACGTCGCGAGCTGACCGCGCATCTCCCGCAACAGTTTTCCGTTGTCGAGGCTCTCAGAACGGGCAAGTTCCTCAGCGTTCTCGCCGATCAGGTCGCCGAGCCGACGCAGCAAGTGGCCGCGGCGCGTCTGACTGAGCGCCTGCCACCGAGGATCCTCGAACGCCGCGCGGGCAGATCGGACGGCGGCCTCGACGTCGCGGGCGTCGCCACGCGCCGCTTCGTACACGGTCTCGCCCGTGGCGGGGTTGGTGCTGGTGAAGTACTCCCCCGAGTGCGATGGTGTCGGCTCACCGCCGATGAAGTGGTGAAGCCGTCGGATCTCAGACATGGGCATACCTTCTGAGGAAGTCGGACACGCTGGTGACGAGTTCGCGGGGTTTCTGGATGGGAAGCATGTGCCGGGCGCCCGGGATCACCGCCGCGGTGCAGTCCGGGATCGTCCGCGCCAGGCGGTGGGTCATCTCCGGCGTGGAGCCCGGGTCGAGCTCACCGGTAACCGCCAGCGACGGAACGCGGATCTCACGCAGGTGCGGGGCGATCTCAGCGTCTCCCGTCGCGAACACCCGGTAGCAGTGCACGAAGCTGTCCGGATCGTTGGCCGACAGGATTGCCTCGGTCGCGCGGATCCACTCCTGCGACACGTCGGTGCCGTCGTACCAGCGGTGCAGGGAGGCAGCCGTGCTGGCCGCGAGATCCTGCGTGGCCGAGTCCAAACGGCGCAGCACCGCTGCGCGCTCGTCCTCGGTGCGCTGGCAGACGGAACTGACCGAGGTCAACGTGGCGACCAGCTCCGGGCGGTGCACCGCGAGGTGCTGCGCCACGAGCGCACCGAGCGAGAAACCCACCACGTGCGAGCCGGGCGGGATCTCATCGACGACCCCGTCCGCCAGATCGGCGAGGGTTGTGCCGGCCAACGCCGGCGGCCGGGTGCCGTGACCTGGCAGATCAGGCGCGACGATCCGGAAGTCGGCCCGGAGCAGCCCGGCGACGGGCTCCCACACGGAGTGGTCGAGCCCCACCCCGTGCAGGAGGACGAGTGTCGGCGCCGCCATGGGTGACTACTGCTCGGTCTTCAGCGAGGCGAGACGCTGCTGCGGGCGACCCTGCGAGGCAGCGGCGAGCGCCACGACGATCTCATCGGCGTGCGGCGCATCGGCGATGCGAACCTCGACGGTCTGGTGGTGCGAGCGGATCGTCGCGTCGGTGATGTGCTTGAGCGGGATGTCGAAGACGACCCCGGCGGGGGCGCGCTTCTCCACCGCGGGCAGCAGGGTCGTGGCGTTGGCCGCCTTGCGGAAGTGGTCGCCGAACTTCAGCGTGTGGATCAGCGCCGAGCCGTGCTCGACCTCGCCGTCCAACCCCACGATGGCCGCCTTGCCGTAGGCCTCTGCCGGCCCTCCCAACGCGGCCAACACGCGGGGTGCCAGCAGGGCACCCAGGTCCGAGGCGTTCGCATCGATGCCGGGTGCGAGGTCCTCGACGAAACCCTGCCCGTTCCACGGGTTCTCGATGATGGCGGCCACGACAGCCACGCGGGCCGCGGGCTCGACCGGACGGCCGCCCTCCGCGTGGGTCTCCTCGACCACGGTGACGATCTTGCGCAGGTTCATGACAGGGAACTCTCCAGCTTCTGTGCGGTGACGGCGGGGTCGGTGGTGCGATCCCCGATTCGAGGATGCGGGCGGGGCCCGGTCGAGGCAGCGGCGATGATGACCAGCTCGTCGGACAGCGGCGCATCTGGGATGCGAGCGGTCACGGTCTGGTAGTGACTCCTGGTCGCCGCGTGGGTCTTGTGCCACAGCGGAACCACCAACGTCGTGCCCGCCTCCGCGCGGGCGTCGGCGAAGCAGATGATCGACTCGCCCTCGAGGAACTCGCGCATCAAGTTGCCGAAGTACGGGGTGTGGATCAGGGCACCCCCGTGTTCGATCTCGCCGGCGTTGCCGACCACCGCGGCCTTCCCGAAGGCCTCGATGGCATCGACGCTGCCGAGGGTCTCGATCAGGTGGCCGGTGAGGACACGTGCCAGGCCCGGTGCAACGCGGAGCACCTCGGGCGAGAGGTCTCGCGATGGGCCCGTACCCAGCCACGGATTCCGCAGCACCGCCGCGACGCTGGCCTGAGCAGCAGGGGCCGCCGGCCGCTCGCCGGCTTCTGTGACGACCTCCTCCCGGTAGACGACCACCTTGCGTAGGTCGAGCTCGTCGACCTTCAATCCCTCTTGCATGCCACAGAAGGTAGCTTCGGTCAGCCCAGCGGTCAATAACCGGAGAGACCACCAGGCGCCCGCGGAGCCACTTGGAGGGCAGGCTGAGCGGCCCATTTGCGCCATAAATCCAGCTAGATTGACCATCCCAGGCGCCCAGCGATGAGGCCGCGTAGCCCACCATCAGCCCACCCGTTGACATACAAGTGTGGCCCGGCCTACTTTCTCTTGCATGCCACAGGCGTGGCCTAGAAGGCGGTACCCGAGCACCGGGCTTCCTTCACCACTGCCATGCAACAGGACCTGTCCCCCGGGCCACGACGACGTCGAGCCTTCGAAAGCACGAGCGCGGTCTCGCCCGCACCCACGCGACCACCGAACCGAAAGGAGACATCGCATGTCCGACGCCGACGCGCGACGGGAACGGATCCAGCGCGCCTGGGAAGCCGCATGGGACCGCGGCGACGTCGACTCTCTCGACGACCTGCTCAGCCCCGACTACCGCAGGCACGAGAGCGCCGGGGCAGTGCACAGCCTCGAGCAGTTCAAGGCGTCCATCCTGTCGACCCGGTCCGCGTTCCCAGACCTGACGACCGTCATCGACGAGATCATCATCGAGGACGACCGCGTCGCCATCCGCTGGCACAGCACCGGTGCGCACGAACACCCGTTCCTCGGCGTGCCGGCTACCCGCCGTTCAGTCGCGGTCAACGGAGTCAACTTCGCCCGCTTCGACGGCGACCTGATCGTCGAGGAGTCCGTGACCTGGGATCCGCGCGCCCTGCTCACCGCGCTCGGCATCATCTCCGTCGGCCAGGACGGGTGAGCACCATGACCACCAGCACGAGGAACACCACGATGACCATTCCCGACCTGGACCTGATGAAGCAGGTCAACCGCCAGTTCGTCAGCGGCGTCACCGTCGTCACCGCGCTCGATGACGACACGCCCCGAGGACTCGCGGTGAACGCCTTCTCCAGCATCTCGCTCGAACCGCCGACGGTCATGGTCGCCGTCCAGCACACGTCCTCCACGCACGACTGCCTGTTCCGGACCGACCACCTCGCGATCAACATCCTCTCCACCGCGCAGGGCGACGTGGTGAAGACCTTCGCCACCAAATCCGCGGACAAGTTCGCCGGTCTGGACTGGAGCCCGGGCCCTCACGGCAGCCCGCTGATCGCGCGCAGCGCTGCACAGATGGAGGTGGCGATCCGCGAGCGCCTGCGGGCCAGCACGCACACCGTGTTCATCTGTCGCGTGGAGCACGCCACGGTCACGGACCTCCCTCCGATGGTCTACAGCGCGGGTAAGTTCTTCGACGGAAGTGCGCTCGACCCCCTCGCATGACCCCGGGGGCTTCGGTCCGAGTCGGCAGGCTTGAAGAGGAGACGTGCAGTGGGCGGCAACAACGGTGCGAGCACGGGTTCAATCCAGGCTCGGCTGATCGCCGAGATTCGGCGCCGGATCATCGACGGCGAGGTGCAGCCGGGGATGAGCTTGTCCGAGCTGGCGCTCGCGGAGGAGTTCGACGTCAGCCGGACACCCGTGCGCGAGACCTTCAAGCAGCTCCAGACCGAGGGACTCGTCGAGATCCGCCCCCGGGTGGGCACCTTCGTGACCGCCCCCTCACGGCGCGAGATCACCGAGCTGTTCGAGATGAAGGAGCTCCTCGAAGGCGCTGCCGCCAGGCTGCTGGCTCAACGCGGACGTGTGCCCGAGCTGGACCAACTGGAGGAGAACCTGAGGCAGGCCGACATCGCCGTCGCCGCAGACGACCGGAAACGCTACGCCGAGCTCGTCGAGGAATTCCACGAACTCATCATCGTGGGTGCCGACAACCGCAAACTCGAAGGTCATTACCGCACCTTGATGAACCAGCTGGCCTATTCCCGTCTCGTCACCACCTCGCTGAGCCAGCCCGGTCGCCCCAGCCAGTCAGACCGCGAACATCACAACGTCGTCGAGCTGGTCATGTCCAAGGACGGCGACAGCGCCGAGCAAGTCATGCGAGAACACGTCCGAGCCAGCCGCCGAGCACTCCTCGCAGGACTCCGGACCTGACCATGCCACGACCGGCCCCTGCTCAGCCGCCGACCAGGCTGACGCACAATCGATCACCACATCTAGGCACTTCAGGTCCAGCCGGTGGTCGCCAGCCTCTTCGAAACGACCATCCAACCGAGCTGCGCAGCTCGACAATCCGAGCAGCTGGCCCGCCCAACGCTCGCTCCGCATCTCGGCAACGCCCGCCCGTGTTCCCGCCTCACCTGACCGATGCGTCGGTCAGCACACCGGCAGCGAAAGCTGTGTCCCGCTGGGTGGCGGTGCTGTTGGCGCCGCTTCCGGCGGTAGCTCTTCAATCAGCACCGCGCAGATCCGCGCGATGACCTGCGATCACCCGAGCCCCGTCCCAATGGCCGGTACCCGATTTCAGACAACACACCCCTGCGTCCGGGACCGCTAGGTACCAGTCGAGCCGGAGCCAGCTCCCGAGGAACGCGACGACCTCCGCCGCCATGGCGTGCGCGCAACAGCCGGGAACCTGCCGGTGCTGCGCGCGACGTGGACGGTGCGAGCCGTCCACCTCGAACTCGTGGCCCGCTGATCACATCACCGCAGCGTGCGTCCGATTCCTCGCCAGGTCATCCCCTCGCGCGTGAGCGCGCGAGGGTCGAGCTGGTTGCGAGCGTCGACGAGGACCGGTGCCCGCATCACCTCGGCGACCTTCGCCCAGTCCAGCACCGCGAACTCAGCCCAGTCGGTCAGCAGCACCACGACGTCAGCGTCCTCCGCGGCCAGGTACGGATCGGCGACGCACCGAATCCGCTCCACCTCGGACCGCTCCGCGCACGTCGGGTCGTAGCCGCGCAGTCGCGCGCCCAGGTCGGACAGCATCCGCGCCACCGCGAGGGCCGGTGAGTCGCGCAGGTCGCCCGTGCCCGCCTTGAACGTCAGACCGAGCAGACCGATCCGCGCGCCCGACACGTCACCGCCGCAGCAGTCCACCACCTTGCGCACCACCCGGGCCTGGTGGTGCGCGTTCGCGCGGACCGCGGCGCCCAGCAGCGGAAACTCCACGCCGGCGGCGTCGGCGGTGTGGAGCAGCGCTGCGGTGTCCTTCGGCAGGCAGGAACCTCCCCAGCCCGGCCCGGCGCTCAGGAACGACGGCGCGACCCGGTGATCGCGCTTCATTCCCTCGGTGACCACGTCGATGTCGCCGCCGGTGCGCTCGCAGAGCTCGGCGAGGTCGTTGACGTAGGAGAGCTTGGTGGCCAGGAAGCCGTTGGCGGCGTACTTGACGAGCTCGGCGCTGACCGGGTCGATCAGCATTGCGCGCGCGTCCAGCGGCTCGTAGAGCGAGGCTACGCGCTCGGCCGCCTGCTGCTCCTCGGCCCCGACGACGACGCGGGCCGGGTGCAGGAAGTCCTGGACCGCGAAGCCCTCGCGCAGGAACTCCGGATTGCTGACCACCGCTACGTCCTCGCGCCCCAGCAACCGGGTGAGACGCATCGCCGTTCCCACCGGCACGGTCGACTTGGTGACCACCACCGCTCCGCGCGGCAGCAGCTCGCGGACCTCGCCGGCGACGGTTTCCACGGCGCTCATGTCGGCCGCGCCGTCGGCGCCCATCGGCGTGGGCAGGCACAGGAACACGATCTCGGCCACGGCCACGGCCCGCGCGCTGTCCTGGGTGAAACGCAGGGAGCGTGCGGCAACCCCCTCCGAGACGAGCTCGCCGAGGTCGGGCTCGCGGATCTCCACCTCACCCCGGGCCAACTTCGCGACCTTCTCCCCGTCGACGTCGCAACAGGTCACGTCGTGGCCGAGCCTGGCCAGGCACGCGCCCGTGGTGAGGCCGACATAGCCGCAACCGATGACGACGACCCGTCCCGCATCCATCCGCTCCTCCTGCGAAAACCCCTCGTCGTCACAAGGTTTCGAGCTCCCCGAGCACCGGTGGCGGTTGGTCCTCTCGCAGCCGCGTCGCAGGTCCGCGCCGTGGCGGATCCCCACGCTGCTCGGGGTCGGCACCGATGCGCGGGTCGGCCCGGACGCACTCGATCACCCTGTCCACGTCCGCTCCGACCGCACGGCACAGTTCGGCCAGCTCGTGGAAGTACTCGCGCTCCACTTCGAGGAGCCCGTTGGTCGCGTGCAGCACCAGGTCGGCGCTGTCGACGTCGCAGTGCAGCGGCGGCACGGGCACACCCGCCAGAACCACGTCGGCGCGCACGAGCGCTTCGGCGTCGTCGGCGCCGAGCACGGCGAAGTCCGCGCTCAGGAAGTCCTCCAGCGCAGAGCCTTCTCGCAGCAGCTGCGGGTGGCTCACCACCGGCCTGCCCAGCGCTGCCTGGAGATCCCGGGTGCACTCCCACGGCGGGAGCACGCAGTTGATCACGGCGCTGCCCGGTGGGGCGGTGACCTCCTCGGCGCCGCAGACGAACACCGCGTCGGGATCGGCCAACTCGCCGAAGCTCAGCGCACTGCTGCGGCGCAGGCTCCGCATCAGCTCCTGCAGCCGCGGTTCGCTCGCCGACACCGCCGGGTCCGGGCGGGCGCAGCTCGTCCGGAGACCGCTCCAGGCCAGGCCGGTGGCGACCGCGATGGCGGTCAGCCCGTCACCCAGCACGCGGGCGCGCAGTTCTCTCACGGCCATGACGATTCCTCCGAGTGGCACACGACGAGCTCGCGGACCTCGCAGCCGGCCGGCTGCCGCAGTGCGAACAGCACCGCTTCGGCCACGTGCTCGGGCCGGTTGAGCTTGGCGTCCTGCGGTGGCTTGTACTGCTCGGGCCTGCCGTCGAAGAACGCGGTGCGCATGCCGCCCGGCACCAGCATCGTCACCCCGACCCGACCGCTGAGCTCGGCGGCCAGCGCCCGGGAGAGGCCGACGACCCCGAATTTCGAGGCGCAGTAGGCCGATGCGTCGGGCAAGCCCTTGAGCCCGAGAGTGGACGAGCAGGTGACCACCGTGCCCCAGCTCTCCTCCAGGTACGGCAAGGCGGCCCGCACGACGGCGGCCGTCCCCAGCAGGTTGACCTCCACCACGCGTTCCCAGTCCTCGGCGGGAACTGACTGCAGCGAACCGCAGGTATCGGTGCCCGCAGCGGTGAACACACCGTCGAGACCACCGGCTGTGTCAGCCATCTCGCGCACCGCTCGCTCGGCAGCGCGCCTGTCGGCCAGATCGACCTGGGCGTACTTCACCGAAGCCGAGGGCACCTCGCGGTCGAGGACCAGCGGGGTGCCACCGGCGGCGATCACCGCATCGACGACCGCCGCACCGAGGCCCGAAGCGCCTCCGGTGATCACTACATTACCCGGCCCGTTCATGGAGTTCCTCCCGATTGACGTCCAGTTCCAGCAGGTTCCGCAACATCCGGGTGGTCGAGTACCCGCCGACGAGCGGGACCCGGACGATTTCGCCGCCGTACTGCTCGACCACCTTCGCCTCGGGCAGCCGAGACGGTTCGTAGTCACCGCCCTTGACCCACACGTCCGGTCTGATGGTGGCCAGCAGCTCGCACGGGGTCGTCTCCTCGAAGACCGCGACTGCGTCGACGGATTCGAGCGCCTCCAGCAGGCACTTGCGGTCCTCCACCCCTACCAGCGGGCGAGGAGCGCCCTTGAGCCTGCGCACCGAGGCGTCGGAGTTCAGGCAGACGACGAGGGCGTCACCGAGCCGCCTGGCCTGATTGAGCAGGTCGACGTGGCCCGGGTGCAGCAAGTCGAAGCAGCCTCCTGCCGCGACGAGCCTGCCGCCGCGCTCCCGGACCCGCTCGACCACGTCCAGACCGTTCTCGGACACCGGTCGGTCGCCCGCGGTCCAGGCACCGGCGCCGCCGCAAGCGACGAACCGGCTGGCCGCCAGCACCGCGTCGGCCACGGCGTCCGATGTGGTCTCGCCGCGGGCCAGCGCGAGGGCGGCGGCGACGGCGAAAGCGTCCCCGGCGCCGCAGGTGTCGGTCGTGGTGTCCAGCTCCGGCGCTGCGACGAGCTCGCAGCTCGGTGCCAGCGCAGCGCCGCGCTCGCCCATGGTCACCGCTACTGCTCCGCACTCCCACTCACGCCACAGCGCCATCGCGCCCGCCGGTTGCGCGGTCATGTCGCTGAACCGCATCGCTTCGGCTTCGTTGGGCACCACGAGGTCCGCCCGGGCCACCGGCGCGGCTCCTCGCGGGTGCGGGTCCCAGATCATCGGTGTGCCGGGCGGCAGGCGGGAGAGCTCGTGGCGCAGCCGGGAGTTGCTCGCGGCTCCGCGACCGTAGTCGGCGACGAGCACGGCATCGGCGCTGCGGAGCTCTCGCACGACCGCCGGCCCCGGGACCACGTCCGGCACGACTCCCGTCCCGGAGTCCAGCCGCACGACCGATTGGCCGCCGGCCCGCACCCGGGTCTTGCTGGGCGTCCCACCGGTGAAAGGCAGGTCCACCAAGCGGACGCCGGTCGGCAGCAGGCGGTCGATCTCGTAACCGGCGGGATCGGCACCGCGGCCGCTGATCAAGGTCACCTCGATGCCCTGGTCCGCGGCCAGCACCGCGGCGAGCGCGGCTCCTCCGGGCCTACCGCGTCTCGACTCGACGTCGACCACTGGAACGGGCGCGTCGGGGCACAGGCGAGAGGCGCTCCCGGTCAGGTCCAGGTCCAGCAGGGCGTCGCCCACGACGACGAGCTTCACGTCGACCTCCTCGGGTCACCGGCGCACTTCGTGCAGAAGCGCCGTCCAGTCGGTCAAGAACCTCTCCAGCGAGTACCTGCTCAGCGCCGCTCGGCGGGCCGCCTCGCCGGCTTCCCGTGCGCGGTCCGGGTCAGCGGTGAAGACGGCGACCGCGTCGATCAGCGTGTCGATCCGAGTGGAGACGACCCCCGCTTCCGGTGGTACGGCTTCGGAGACCTCGGTGGCCGCGACGGCCACGACCGGCATGCCCAGGTGCATGGCCTCCAGCAGCGCCAGCCCGAGCGAAGTCCACCGGTAGGGGTGCAGGTACACGCGGCGGGCGGCGAGTTCGGCGTGCATCTTCGGCTGCGGCAGGTCTTCGTGGGGCGTGATGCGATCGCAGCCCAGCACCTGCGGGAGCTCTCGCACCTGCATCCCGAACACGTCCAGCGGCGCCCCTCTGCTCAATCGGGGCAGCAGGTCGGTTCCGGCGATGTGACTGCGCCGCACCGGCTCGTTGACCACCACCCCGGCGTGCGGCACGGTTCCGGTCCAGCGGTGGCCGGGATCGACGATGCCGTGCTCGATGACGGTGTTCGGCGCTCGCCCGTTGTCCCACCACATCTGGTTGAAGTGGGTGACGTGCGCGATCGGGATGTCCTCGCGGTCGGCCACGGGGTGTCTGTTGGGGCCCGCGGGACCGCGCGGGGTGTCGTGCTCCACGTAGACGGCCGGGAGGTCGACACCGGGTCGGCGGCCGGTCCACAGCCGGGTGAGTTCGAGCTCGTCGGTGCGTTGGAGCACCACGACGTCGATGCGCTCGTCGTGCAGCCGGCCGGGTTCGACCTCCACGGCGTTGTCCGGCCACGTGACGGTCTGCGAGCGCCCTCTCCCGTCGGGCCCGCGATCGGCGGTGGCGGGCACCAAGTACGTATGCGGCCCCTGCACGAACGACGTAGTCCACGACCCGTGCCGGTGCCACACCAGGATTCGCAGTCCTCCCTGCGGAATCGGCTCGGTGGCGGGTGTTCGGAAGCTCGTCATGACGTCACCTCCACGACCGCGGCGGCGACCTCTTCCGAGGTCACCAGCGTCAGGCACGGGTGACCGGGCACCGGGCAGTACCGCGCGCGGGTGTTGCGGCACGGGGCGAGCTGTTCGCCGAGCACGACGCGCGGAACGCCGTAGGGAGCCCAGCGGGCCGCGCTGACCACGGGTGCGAACAACGAGACCACGGGTGTTCCCACCGCGGCGGCAAGGTGCGCAGGCCCTGTGTTGGGCGCGACGACGGCGTCCGCGCCGTCGAGAACCGCCGCCAGCTCCGGCAGGTCCGTTCGCCCGCCGAGGTCGACGCCGGAGTGCCCGGCCACGTGCGCGGTGAGCTCCCCGTCGGCCGGTGCGCCCGTGATCACCACCGTCCATCCGGCCGAAGCCAGTCGGCTCACCGCCGCTCGGCAGCGGAACATCGGCCACTCCCGCGCGGGCACCGAGGCGGCGGGATGCACCACGACGTAGCCCCGCTCTCCGACGAGGTGGCCTACGTCGGGAAGGGGGCGGCGCACCGCCAATCTCCCGTCGTCTCCGTCCGGCAGTTCGAATCCGGCGGCGCGTGCCAGCGACAGCGCGCGTTCGGGCTCGGGCGGATCACCTTCGACCCGGTGCCGCACGTCCAGCAGCGAGCCCGGGTAGTCCTCGCTGATCGCCGCGATCCGCTCCACACCGGCCATCCGCAGCAGCAGCGCCAGCGGCAGCGCGGTCTGGTGGAACGAGGTGAACACCACCGCCGAGTCGGCGTCGATCTTGCACAGCACCTCGGAGAACTCGTGGATCGCCGATTCGGTGACCGGCGGTGGTTCCGGGTCGATCCACGGCGCGCACCAGGTCACGACCTCGTCCACACCGGGCAGCATCTCCGCCGCCGCAGCACCGCGCGGCCCGGCGAGCATGACCACGGATTCGGCGTGCGCCGCCACGGCCCGCACCGCCGGACCCGCGAGCAGCACGTCACCGAGGTTGTCCTGGCGCGCGACCAGCACCCGGCCCTTCACCGTCCCACCTCGGCGCGGTGCCGCAGGCGGGGAAGACCTGGTGCTGCGTGCCGAACTGGAACGAGCACAGCCGTGCCTCCCGCGTTCGTGCTGCTCGGTGCGATTGGCGTCCGGTACCGGCGACACCCGTCCATACCGCTACCCAGTGAAGCGACTCCCCTACACATGTGCGCACGAGTTTCGCCTCCGCAGGAGGCGATCCGGGGCGTTCGAGCACTCTGTGCGAGCGACTGCGGGTTTTTCGCGCCCGGTGCGGGTAACCGCGAGAAGGTGGCTCTCCGCCGCCGTTCTCCGGGAGTGCAGAATGGATCGACGAATCAACACCGACGTGGTGATCGCGACGCGCAACCGGCGCGACGAACTGCTCCGCACCGTGCGCAACCTCCTCGACCTGCGTCCGCGCCCGCGGATCGTCGTGGTCGACAACGCCTCGACCGACGGCACCGCCGAAGCGGTCGCGGAGCTGCATCCACGCGTGGAGTTGATCCGCGCGCCGCACAACCTCGGGGCGGCGGCGCGCAACCTCGGTGTGCTGAGCTGCCGGGCGGAGCACGTCGCCTTCAGCGATGACGACTCGTGGTGGGAGCACGACGCGCTGCCTCGCGCCGAACACCTCTTCGCCGCGCACCCCAGCGTCGGGTTGATCGCGGGCAAGACCCTGGTCGGCGAGCTCGAGCGCACCGATCCGGTCAACGACCTCATGGCGCGCTCACCACTGCAGAGCTCGGCGGAGCTGCCAGGCCCGCGAGTGCTGGGTTTCACGGCGTGCGCAGCCGTTGTCCGGAGACGAGCTTTCCAAGAGGTCGGCGGCTTCGACCCGATGCTCTTCTTCGGCGCCGAGGAGAAGCTGCTCGCATGCGATCTCGCGGCTGCGGGGTGGGAACTGGTCTACGCCGAGGACGTCGTCGCTCACCACCACCCGTCCGACGCCCGGTTGAGCCGTTCCGACCGGGAAGCCCTGGAGCTGCGCAACAACCTGCTGATCGCCTGGATGCGCAGATCTCCGTCGGTGGCGACGTCCGAGACGCTGCGCGCCCTGCGCCGGTCCCGGCCTGCCGTCGCCGGTGCGCTGCGGCGGTTCCCGATGGCGATGCGCCGCAGACGGCGGCTCCCCCGGCGAGTTGAAGGTGAGCTGACCGCCGTGGAGTCCCAGACATCATGACGACCTACGAGATCCGGTCCCATGCCGCCCAGCTCTCCGAACTGCTGGGGCACGTCCCGCACGCCGACATGGCGGTGCTCGGCACGACCGCCCCGGAGCCGGCGCTCCTCGCCCACACCGACGAGCGTGCTCGGTTTCTGGAAGTCGACCAGCTGCGCACCGGCAAGGGTCCGAGCGTGGAGGTGGCCACCTCGCAGCGCGCGGTTCTCGCCGATCTCAACCAGATCAGGACCTACTGGCCGGACTTCGCCCGCCGGGCCCGCGAACTCCGGCTGCACAGCCTGCTCATCGTGCCGTTGGAACCCGCTTTTCCCGCCGGTGCGCTGAGCCTCTACGCGCACCGCTCGCACGCGTTCGACGACCACGACGAGGACGTGGTGCGCCGATCCCTGCCCGACTTGGTGCTGGGGTGAGCGTGTTCGGGACCACAGTGGTCATCGCGACGCACGAACGCCGCGAGGAGCTCCTGCGCACCCTCGACCACATGACCGCGCTGCCCGACGCCGCACCGATCATCGTGGTCGACAACGCCTCCCGCGACGGGACGGCTTCCGCGGTGCGACGGCACTTCCCCGAGGTCGACCTTCTGGCGCAGGACCGCAACCTCGGCGCGTGCGCCCGCAACGTCGCCGCCGACCGGGTCCGCACCCAATACGTGACCTTCTGCGACGACGACACCCGCTGGCAGCCGGGTTCGCTGCGGCGGGTCACCGGGCTGCTGGACCGCCACCCCGAGATCGGCGCGGTCATGGGCCGCTGCCTGGTCGAACCCGATCTCGTCGAGGACCCGCTGACCCCGGAGCTGCGCTCCTCGCCGGTGCCCGCGCCGCACTGGCTGCCCGGGCCGGCGTTGCTGAGCGTGATGGCCGGGCTCACCACCTTCCGCACCAGCGCCTTCCGCGAAGCCGGAGGGTTCTCCGAGCGGCTGTGGCTCGGCGGCGAGGAGGAGCTGCTGGCCCTGGACCTGGCAGCGCGGGGCTGGTGGTTGTGCTGGTCGCCGGACGTGTTGATCCACCACGCGCCTTCCCGCGCGCGGGACCCCCGACGGCGCAGGGGCCTCGGCATCCGCAACACGCTGCTGACCGCGTGGCTGCGCCGACCGGCTGGTAGCGCCCTGCGTCGCACCACCCAGGTCCTCCGTTCGGCGCCGAAGGACCGGTGCACGACCTCCGCGGTGCTGGAAGCGCTGCGGTTGTGCCGGTGGGTGCTGCGGGAACGCCACGTGGTGCCGGCCGAGGTTGAACGCGGTCTGCGCCTGCTGGAGGAGCCGCAGCACCATTCCGCCGCGCGCCGCTACGTGGGCTGATGCGCACGCTCGCGGGCGGCGCGACGACGTCCGCCGGTGATCCGCTGCCCCGGTCGCGGCCACCGCGGCCCGCGACCGGGTCGCGCAGTCGCTCTGCCGGGCAGCGGTGGGTGCACGGGCTGCGGTGGCGTGGGGTGCACCCCGGCCAGCCGCGCCCAGCGCTGCTCGGCGGGCATGGCGCGGCGCTGCGGGGAACGGGCGAACAGCAACCAGGCCGCGGCGGTGGCCACCACCGTGGCGGCGCCGGCGATCTCCAACGCCCGTCCGGGGCCGGCGAACTCCGACAGCCAGCCCAGCAGCGGGCCGCCGATGGCGCCGGAAGCGGCCGTCACGATCCCCTTGGCCGCCAGGACTCGACCGCGCATGTCCTCATCGGTGTCGAGCTGGATGCGGGTGCTGGTGGCGGTGTCGAGCACCACCGCACCGATCGCGATCGGCACCAGCAGCGTCGCGAAACTCCACAGGGTGGGCGTGGCGCCGCTGAAGAACTGCAGGACGCTGGTGCCCAGCGCGCTCCACAGCACCACCCGCAGCGTCAAGTTCTTGCAGGCCGCTGCGACGAAGCCGCCGAGAACCGTCCCGGCGGAGAAGATCACCGACAGCATTCCGTAGCCCTCGGGCCCGGCCGCGAGCGGGCCTTCGCTCATCGCCGCCATCGTGACCTGGTAGTTGCGCCCCAGGCAGGACAGCACGAAACCGAGCAGGAACATCAGCACCAGCGGCCGGTGGCTGAGCACGTACCGGATGCCCGCCTTGATGCCGGTCCGCTCCGCCGTGCTCGTGGCGAGGTGGAACATCCCCTCCGGGCGGACCTTGGCGATCGCCAGCAGCACAGCGCCGAAGCTCACCGCGTTGATCACGAACAGCAGCGGCACGCCGGTGACGGCCACCAGTGCGCCGGCCATCCCCATGCCGAGGATCCGGCCACCCGAGCTCAGGATCGACCCCAGGCCCAACGCGTTGCTCAAATCCTCGCGCGGCACCAGCTGCGAGCCGAAGCGGCCGAGGGCAGGGCCGTCGAAGACCGTCACCACCCCGCCGGCGAGCGCCAGCGCGTAGACGGCCGACAGCGGGCCTTCGACCCACGCCACCCCCGCCAGCACCAGCGCGAGCACGCCGTGGAGTGATTGGGTGACCAGCAGCACGCGCTTGGTCGGCCACCGGTCGGCGACGGAGCCGGCCACCGAGCCCAGCAGCACACCGGGCAGCAGTTGGAACAGCAGAGAGAGTCCGAGCAGTCCGGGCGAACCGGTCTTGACGAGCACGAACCAGTTCAATGCGAGGTTCTGCATCCACGCACCGGTGACGGAGACGAGATCGGCGAACGCCCAACGGCGGTAGTTGGGGTGTCGGAGCGCGCGGAACATCGGGGCCACGGCTGCGCGCACGTGGAATTCCTTTCCGGAAGGCGAATGGTCGATTTCCGGCGCAGGTGGGCTCGGAAACCGACACGAAGGTGCCACCCGATTCGCCGAGATCGACACGTTTTGTGCCCGGGCTCTCAGCAATTCCGGCGAAATTTGAAATGGTCCCCACGGATAGCCGAATGACTGGCCACGAAGAGTCAATGACTGGCGCATTCGACCTTCACCGAGAGTGAACCGCCCCGCGCCGGGTTTGACCACTTCCGCCGCTGCCAACCCGAGAGGTGCGAGCGGAAATCCGCGACGAGGAGAATCCCATGGCCGGCGAACCCGAAAGCCCGGTGAAGGATCAAGAACTACAACCTCATCACCGTGTTGCAGTTGTCCTCGCACCACGCCTGGATGCTGGACCAGTACGTCAAGGATGCCGAGTCGCAAGGCGATGACGAACTCGCCAAGTGGCCGCACCGGATTCAGGACAACAATCTGAAGGCTGGTGAACAGGGCGAGCAGAGGCTGCTGAAGCGACTTCAGTCCGAGAACGGTTGAGAGGAATCAGCACCATGCCCGGTGAACGTCTCCGGCAGTTGACCGAGCGAGTGCGCAGCGGGCTCGCGCACGCACGCCCGCGAAGTCGAACGAGAACGCTTCCTCCGCCAGGAGAAGCATCGATCCGGCCGGGTGAACTCGCTGCTCGAGGCCGGCCCGCGCGTCCCGCCGGGGTCGGGACCCCACAAGAAGCGCTGATGGTGGTGCCCCGGAGGACCGGGCACCACCTCTTTCACGAGGGAGGCTCGATGCGAGCGCTGGTGACGGGGTGGGCGAGCTTCCTGCACGGGGAAGCCACCGCTGGTGATGTCGCGAGTCTGCACCGGGTGGCCGCACGGCTGGCCACCGACGGCATCGACCACGAGATCGTGCTCAGCCCCGAATTCGCCCCAGGCGCAACGCACTTCGACGATGCTGATCCGAACGACTACACTCACGTCATCTTCTGCTGCGGACCCGTGCACGGCTGGCAGGTCGAAGAGCTGCACAGCCGGTACTCGGGGTGCACGCGGCTCGCCGTGGGTGTCTCCGTGATCGACCCGGAATCACCCGCCACCAAGGGCTTTCACACGCTCCTGCCGCGAGACGGCCCATGCCTGCGCGCGTCACCGGACCTCGCCGCCGGTCTGGACCCTCGCGGTACGCCGGTGGTGGGAGTCGTGCTCGCACCGGCGCAGCCGGAGTACCGCGACCGCACCAGGCACGACGAGACGCACGAGATCCTGCGGCGCTGGTTGGCCGGACTGGACGCAGCGCGAATCCCGCTGGATACCCGGCTGGCTCGCGGCGATTGGCGGTTGTGCTCGACGCCCGAAGCGTTCGCCGCCCTGGTCGAGCGCACAGACGTCCTGGTCACCACACGTCTGCACGGACTCGTTCTCGCGCTGTCCGCAGGCGTTCCCGCGCTGGCCGTCGATCCCATCTCCAGCGGGGGCAAGGTCACCGCGCAGGCGCGCGCGCAGGATTGGCCCGCGGTGATCGGCGCCGACG
This sequence comes from Saccharopolyspora sp. NPDC049357, assembly GCF_040677225.1. Classification (NCBI taxonomy): domain Bacteria; kingdom Bacillati; phylum Actinomycetota; class Actinomycetes; order Pseudonocardiales; family Pseudonocardiaceae; genus Saccharopolyspora; species Saccharopolyspora sp. NPDC049357. The sequence goes on from NZ_JBFAQJ010000007.1 coordinate 66,947, forward strand.
AGCTCTCGGAAACCGAGCTGGATCGCTGGTGGCGGTGGTGCAGGTCCGACGAGGGTGCCTGCCGAGCCGCTGCGGCCCGCCGCTCGGCAGGCACCGATTCGAGTCCGCTGGACGCGCTGGCACGCCACCTGCACGCCGCCGCGCTCGAGTGACGACCAACGCGCGCGTCAGGCCAGTTCGGATGACCGAAGAACGTCGCGAATCCGCTGGGCAGCTGGCTGAGCACGTGGTTGAGCTCGCCGCCGCAACGGCCGACGAGCGAGCTCGGCTCACGCCTGCCGCACCGCTCCGCGCGCAGCGTCGATCACCTGCCCGGTCGTGATGGCCAGCAGTCCGGGATTCGGTTCGGAGGCGAAGGTGTCGCCGCTGCACCCGTGCCACAGCGCGACGTGCCGGGTGTCGGCAGGCGGGCCCCAGCAGCGGGGTGCGACCGGCCCGAACAGCACCACCGACGGTGTCCGGAAAGCGCTGGCCAGGTGCGCGATGCCGGTGTCGCCGCAGATCAGCAGGCGGGCGTGGGCGACCAGAGCGGCCAGCTCGCGCAACCCGGTACGTCCGGCCAGCACGGAGTTCGCCGGCAGTCCTGCGAGCTCCGCCACCCGCGCAGTGCGCACGCGCTCGGATTCGGAACCGGTGAGCACCACGCCGAAACCGGCGTCCGCGGCCCAACGCGCCACCTCGGCGTAGCGGTCCACCGGCCACAGCCGAGCTCCGTGACTGGCCCCCGGGTGAACGATCGCCACGCCGGGTCGGGGGCCGTCCAGCGGCGTCGGCAGCAGCAGGTCGTCCGGCTCGGCGTCGATGTCGTAGTGCCGCAGCAGCCGGCACCAGCGCTGCCGCTCGTGCTGCTCGGCCTCCCAGTCCGGGCCGGCGACGGGGGAAGCCGCCGGGTGCCGGTGGGAGAGGACCCGGCGAGCTCCCGTCGAACACACCGCGCGCACCGACTCCGGCCCGCTGCCGTGCAGGTTCACCGCGACGTCCGGACCGGGTCGCTCCCAGCGGAAGTCCGCCAGCCCGGCGGTGGGCACCCACTCGTCCACGTCGGGCAGCAGGGGCAGCAGCTCCGCCAACGGTTCGGGTGCGGCCAGCAGCACCACGTGGTCGGGGAAAGCGCGCCGCAGGCCGCGCAACGCGGGCACCGCGGTGAGCAGGTCTCCCAACCCGAGGGCGCGGAGCACGAGAACGGTGTCGATCACCGATGTTCCGGTACCCGATCGACCGTCAGCGCGTCGAACTCACCGCACAGCGCGTGGATCAGCGCCAGGTGGATCTCCTGCACCGTGGCCACGCCGGGCGCTTCCACGGCTATCCCGTCATCGCAGACAGCGGCGAGATCGTTGGGAGCAGGCCCGGTCAACGCCCAGGTCAGCACACCCAGCTCCCGCGCGGTCTTGGCCGCGGCGAGCACGTTCTGGCTGCGGCCGCTGGTGGACAACGCGACCAGCACATCACCGGAACGGCCGTGCGCGCGCACGGCCCGAGCGAAGACCTCCTGCTCGCCGTAGTCGTTGAGCGTGGCGGTGAACGCCGAGGTGTCGGCGTGCAGCGCGATAGCCGAGTACGGCCTGCGATCGCGGAGAAACCGCCCGGTCAGCTCACCCGACAAGTGCTGCGCTTCCGCAGCGCTGCCGCCGTTCCCGCAGGTCAGCAAGCGCGCTCCAGCCGTGAGGCGGTCCGCGAGCGTGCCCGCCCAGCTCCGCAGCTTCGGCGCTGTGGAGCTGATCCGCCACGCGGCTGCGCCCAGGTCTTGGAAGTGCTGCTCGATCACGGTGCTCCCCCTCCCGGCGCGGCGGCGACCGCGGCCCGCTTGGACCGCGCCGCACGCACCTGCTGGTAGATGTCCTCGGCTTCGCCGACGAGCCGATCCCACCCGTAGCGAGCCCGAACGCGTTGCGCGCCTGCGGTTCCCAGCTCCGCGCGCAGGCCCGGCCGATCCAGCAGCTCCCGCACGGCACGGGCGGTCGCCGTCGGATCGTGCGGTGGCACGTGCAGTCCCGTCCTGCGGTCGACGACGGTGTCGAGATGACCCCCGACCGCGCTGACGACGACCGGAACCCCGCAGGCCATCGCCTCCGGCGGCACGGTGCCGAACGGCTCGTACCACGGCACGCTGGCGACGACGTCGACCGACCGGTAGAGGTCGGGCGCGTCGTCGTGGGGCACTGGGCCGAGGAACTCGGTGCGGTCGGCGACACCGGATTGACGCGCCACCGCCTGCAACCGGTTGACCTCCGGATCGTCAGGCCACTCCCGCTCCGGCGGCCCGCCTGCGATGAGCAGCCGGGCGTCGGGGAGATCGCGCATCGCCCGGATCATCACGTCCACGCCCTTGCGCTCGACCAGCCTGCCGATGCTCAGGATTCGCGGGGCACCGCGCTTCGGCTCGCGCGGCGCGGCCGGGAAGAACCGGTCGACGTCGATGCCGCACGGCAGCACGGCGGTGCGTTCCGGTGCCACGCCCATCTCGGCGAGCTCACCGACCTCGTCCGTGCAGGTGGCGAGGACGAGGTCGGCCGCACAGGCGATCTGCGCTTCCCACTCGACGCGGCGCGGCGGGCTGGTGTCCTTCGCCCCCTGCTCGCGGCGCTTGACACGGCCCAACGCGTGGAAGGTCTGCAACACCGGCACGCCGAGTCCCGCGGCGCCGCGCTGCGCGGCGAGCCCGCTCATCCAGAAGTGGGCGTGCACCAGGTCCGGCGGTCGACGCCCCCAGTCCTCGGCGAGCCGCGCGGCGAAGGCGTCCATGTGGGGCAGCAGTTCGTCCTTGGGCACCGGCGCGGACGGACCGGCCGCCACGTGCCGGACCGTGAAACCCTCGTCCGTGCGCACCCGCTCCGGAAGCGTCGGCGAGTCGCGGCGGGTGTGCACGACGACGTCGTGGCCGCGCCGGGCGAGCCCGGTCGCCAGTTCGGCCACCTGCACGTTCTGCCCCCCGGCATCGGCTCCTCCGAGAGCCGCCAGCGGGCTGGCGTGCTCGGAAACCATGTCGATCTTCATCGCGGCACCTCCTGCCGGACGGGACGCCGCGTCGCCGCGCGCACCCGGCCGTCCCGCAACACGCGGGCCACGGCCGCCTCGAGGGTCGGTGCCACCTCGGCTTCGACCAGCGCCCTGGTCGTCTCCTCCGTCCTGGTCCGCTCGGTGGGCACCAGGATCGCCCTGGCGCCCGCGGCCAGCGCTGCCGCGACGTCCGCTCCGGTGTCGCCGATGACCACGCAGCTCCGCGGCAGCACGCGCAACCGAGCGGCGGCTCGTTCGATGAGCCCAGGTTTCGGCTTGCGGCAACCGCATCCGTCGTTCTCGTCGTGCGGGCACCACTGCCAGATGTCGAACGGACCCAAAAGCCGCTGCACCGCTCCGTTGACGGCGGCGACGTCCTCGTCGCGGAGCAGTCCGCGCGCCACTCCGGACTGGTTGCTCACCACACCGATCGGGATGCCGGCCACCCGGAGCCGGTCCAGCGCTTCCCGCGCTCCGCTGACTGGACGCACGCGGGCCGGGTCACCGTTGTAGGGGACGTCGTGGACGAGCGTGTCGTCCCGGTCGAACAGCACCGCAGCAGGCATTTCCCTCGCGTCCGCGCGTACTTCCACCTCGCCGCGCAGTCGGTGCAGGCACGCTGCGGGCGGGATCAAGACGCTGGTGACCAGCATTCGAGCCACCTCGTTCGGCGTACCGGGTCCCGGAGCGATCCGGCGGGCTGCGAACTCAGCGGTCAAACCGAGCCACACAGCACCACCGCAGGTGGCGGCTCGGCGCGCGCCGAGCGCCGAAGCCACGAGCGCGATCCCGCCGGCCACCGTGATCGCCAGGTGACGGCGGATCCTGCCCGGGCCTTCACCGATCCGCATGCGCCACCGCTTTCCGTACTTGCGGCGCATGATGGCGTTGTCGGCGTTGCCCCGTTGCGCGCGCACGCTGGCGAAGAAGCCCGCGGGGCGCGCGGGGTGGCTGGTCACACGCGCGCCGTTGACCAACCGCCACCCGGCGGCCTGCACCCGCAGCGCCAGGTCGGCGTCCTCCCGGAAGGCGCGGCGGAACTCCTCGTCGAAGCCCCCGCATGCCGACAGCACCTCGCGCCGGTAGGCCATGTCGGCGGTGATCCACAGCGCGTCGGTGAGCGCGGCGGTGTCGCGTTCGCCATCGGTGGGCCGCCGCTCGGTCGGCATCGGGACGACGATCTCAGCCTGGCAGGCCCCCACGTCCGGACCGACGTCGAGGTCGTCCTCGATCTGCTCGCGCCAGCCCGCGGCGGGCACGACGTCGTCGTCCAGGAACACGACCCACTCAGCGTCCGCTTCGCGCCAACCGATGTTGCGCGCTGCGGCAGGACCGCGTCCACCGGAACGCACGACGCGGATCGGCAGCTCGCTGCGCGGCAGCGGAAGCGGCTCGCGCTGGTCGGGCCGGTCGTCGACCAGCACGACCTCGCGGGGTCCGGGGCCGCGCCCGGTGTCGAGGGCGGCCAGGGTTCCAGCGAGGCTGTCCCGGCCCATCGTCGGGATGACCACCGCGTAGTCGCCGTGGGCGGTCATGACCGCTCACTCCCGCGGCGGACCACGAACGGCCCGATCACGAGCAGGTCGATCGGCGACGCTCCGAAGCACTCCAAGGCGTCGACCGGGCTGTCGACCATGGGGCGTCCCGCGGTGTTGAAGCTGGTGTTGATCAGCGCCGGGACGCCGGTGCGAGCCGTGAAGGAGTCGAGCAGCCTGGCCACCAGGGGCTCGGCGGCCCGGTCGACGGTCTGCGGCCGCGCGGTGCCGTCGATGTGCACGGCGGCGGGTATGCGGTCCTGCCACTCCGACGTCACGTCGTGCACGAACAGCATGTGCGGGCTGGTCTCCGGCCCCCGGGTGAACAGCTCGCCGGCGCGTTCCGCCAAGACCATCGGTGCGACCGGGCGGAACTGCTCGCGGCCCTTGATGTCGTTGAGGCGCTCGACGTTGTCGGCGTTGCCGGGGTGGGCGAGCAGGGATCGGTGTCCGAGCGCACGCGGGCCGAACTCGCTGCGCCCCTGGAACCAGCCCACCGACTCGTCGCGCGCCAGCGCTTCGGCGGCGACCTCGGCGACGTCGCTGGGGCGTTCGTAGGCGAGTTTCGCGGTGCGGAGGGAGTTCTCGATCTCCTCGTCGCTCCACCCGCGCCCGAGGTCGGCGCCGGGCATCGGCCTGATGGGCTCGTCGTGCTGCGCAGCGACCTGCAACGCGGCGCCGAGCGCGGTGCCCGAGTCACCCGCCGCGGGTTGCACCCACACCTCGTCGAACGGCCCTTCGCGACTGATCCGGGTGTTGGCCACGCAGTTCAACGCCACTCCCCCGGCCATGGCCAACCGACCTTCCCCGGTCGCCTCGTGCAGCCACCGCGCGAGGTCGAGCAGCACTTCCTCCACCCGGACCTGCACGCTCGCGGCGAGCTGAGCGTGCTTGTCCCCCAACCGTTCCTGAGCGCTGCGACGGGGAGCCCAGCGCTGCCAGTCGATGGGCTCGATCTCGTAGTGCCCGTCCCCGGTGCTGCGGACCAAGTTCCTGAGATCCGGCAGGAACACGGGTTCGGCGTAGGAGGCCAGCGCCATCACCTTGTACTCGTCGCTGGAGCGGCGGAAGCCCAGGTGCTCGGTCAGCTCCTCGTACATCAGGCCGAGCGAGTGCGGCAGCCGCTGCTCGGCCAACGTGGTCAGCCGGCCGCCGGTGCAACGTCCGGCGAGTCCTGAGGTGCTCTCACCACGGCCGTCGGCGGTGAGCACGGCGCAGTCGCCGAAGGGCGCGGCGAGCGCGGCGGAGGCGGCGTGCGCGACGTGGTGCGGCACGCACACCACCGCGTCGCGGTCCAGACCGGGAAGCGCGGTGGCCAGGAAGTGCGGTGCCCGTTCGGCGAAGATCGTGCGCAACCACTCCCACGCGGGGTCCAGACCACCCACCGTGTCGTCCACCAGCGCCGGGTCGTAGGAGAATGCCACCGCGTCCAACTCGGAAGCCTGGATCCCGCCCTGGCGCAAGCACCACGCCGCGGCCTGCTCGGGCTGTTCCCACGCCGAGAACGGAACGGGCGTCTTGCCGTGCTTGCGGCGGGAGAAGCGCTCCTCCTCGGCGGCGGCCACGGTGCGGCCATCGACCACGAGCGCGGCCGCCGGATCGTGGAAAACAGCGTTGATCCCGAGGATTCGCACGTTCGTCCTCCCGTCGTGCGCGGTGCTCACCGAGCGCAGGCCCTGGTCCGTCCTGCCTATACCGCTACCCTGTGCAGCGACTCGTAAACACAGGTGGAAGACTTCCTCCTTGGTGCACAAGGAGAATTCGCCGCGACCAGGTGATCACGCGGCAGCGGGACGGGCAGCGAACCAGTCGATCGTGCGGCGCAGTCCCTCGACGACGTCGATCTGGGGCCACCAGCCGAGCCGCTGCGTCGCGATGCTGATGTCCGGGCATCGGCGGCTCGGTTCGTCGGCGACGGCAGCGGAATGACTGATCGGCGAGGAAGTCCCGGTCAGCAACCGCACGAGCTCTGCGATCTCGAGCACCGTCATCTCGTCGGGCCGGCCGATGTTGACCGGTTCGGTGCGATCACCTGCCGCCGCAGCCAGCAGTCCGCGCACCGTGTCGTCCACATAGCACAGTGAACGCGTCTGGCTGCCATCACCGTTGACGGTGATCGGATCGCCGGCCAGCGCTTGCGAGACGAAGGTGGAGACCAAACGCCCGTCAGTCGGCCGCATTCCAGGGCCGTAGCTGTTGAACAGCCGCACGATGCGGGTGTCGACCTCCCGATGCGCGCGGTAGCAGGACGTCAGCGCCTCGGCGTAGCGCTTGGCCTCGTCGTAGACCGCGCGCGGGCCAACCGGATTGACGTTGCCCCAGTAGTCCTCGCGCTGCGGGTGTTGCAGCGGGTCGCCGTAGACCTCGCTGGTGGAGGCCAGCAGGAACCGCGCGCCGGTGCGCTCAGCCAAACCCAGCGCGTGCGCGGTGCCGTGGCTGCCCGCCTGCAAGGTCTCCACCGGCATCCGCAGGTAGTCCACCGGTGAGGCGGGAGAGGCCAGGTGCAGGACGAGATCGACTTCCTCTGCGTGCCAGGGTTCGCGGGAGATGTCGTGTTCGACCAGTTCGAACCGGGGATCCGACTGCAGTTCCCGGACGTTCTCGACTCCGCTGCTGCTGAAGTTGTCCAGGCAGTGCACCACCGCGCCGCGACGCAGGAGCTCCGCGCACACCGGCGCTCCCAGGAATCCTGCGCCACCGGTCACCACAGCGCGTTCGAACGCCCACGACACCGCGACCACTCCCCTCGTCCCGCCGATCGCTCACCGGAGTTCCCCCACCTTTCCGGTCGGCAAACCTTCGCCGGCGGCGGTCGACGGGAAGGCGGGCGACATCAGACTTGATTTCAGTCACCACTGACGCCACAGGTCCATTCGAACAGTGCCCCGAACGAGGTTTGACCCGCAGCAGGCGCGAGGGAGTCTTCCGCGCTCCGCCATGCAGCACCGTGCGCCGGGGTTCCAGGTTCTCGCCGCACGTCCCCGAGGCGGTCACCTCCTGGGCACCGCGTCCGGGTCTCAAGCTCGTGCGGCGATGTGCCGATATCACTCCACACCCACAGCGCCGGGGCAGGACGGTGACACCATGGCTGAGAACTTCTGGGACGCTCTCGTGGCCGACGTCTGGTATGCCGACAGCAGTCGCCCCGGCGCGAACCCGGTCCTGACCTCGATCTGGTTCGACGTCCTGGTAGCCGAGAACGGCCACCTCGCGGTCGGCGCCGTCCTGAGCGACACGGCTCCTTCCACCCGTTCCACTGATGCGATCGCCACCCACGCCGCGCACGTCGGCACACCCGCGACGTGATCCCGCCGCGTCAACACGCGACACCCGCGCCGAGAGGCGTCGGCCACGCGACCGGAGCTTTCTGGCGGGGTCAGCATCACCCCTGAGCCGTCCTCGCAGAAAGGACTCGCGAGCGCATCAAGTGGAGATCAACCCCGGAGCGCTCCCGTCGCCGGTAGGCGAACCGCGATCGCCCTCGTCGATGCTGGCACTCCCCTCGACCCGCAGGCGGTGCGCGCCTTCGTACTCCATGAGCGCTCGAGCATTGCTGATCGCCACGGTCTGGCTGGTGCTTCGCGCGCACGCCTGAGTACCGCCCGGCGTCAGGACCTGCCAGGTTCCCTCGGGATGTCGGCACACCCGCCACGTGCACATGCCCTCCGAGTTCCCCTTGCCGTGGACCACTATTCACGCCAGGAGGAATCCACTCCAGAGTGTCCACGCGCGCTCAGGGCCACCGCACGTGCGCCCCGTCGGCGAAGAACGGCTCTCGCTTCGTCGCCGCTCCCGGGTGCCTATGCGCGGCCGCCCAGGAGTTTCCGCATCCGAGCGTTGAGCCGCCGGGGGCCGGGCCGCTCGTGCTGCTGGACGGGCAGTGGCGGGAACGGGGTGTGCGGTTCGGTCTGGTACCAGAACGCTGTCGTGGCGATGTCGGCGTCCACCAGCGGCAGGTAACGCCGGCCCGCCTTCCACCCGAGCGCTTGGACGGTGACCCGCAGCTCGCGCTCGAAGCAGATCGGGTCGCGCAGGTGCCAGCGGTACATGCCGAACCGCTGGTGCGGCCGGTAGATCTCGTGCGGCGGCAGCACCTGGTGCAGGCCCAGCTGGGCCGTCGAGTAGGGCACGTAGCGACCACCCAGGTCGAAATTCCACGCTCCGCCGAAGTAGTCCTCCGTGCCGGTCCCGCAGATCGTCGGGTGCTCCCGGTCGCCGTCGAGGTAGAACTTGACCTCGCCCTCGCCCCACCAGCCCGGCGCGCCCGGCCGGATGGCCAGGTAGGTCCCCACGTACCGGCCGGTGCCGCCGACGCCGTCGAGGATCGTGTGCACCGCTGGATCGCCGAGCGGGTTGCTGCGCCGCCAGCTCGCGTGGAAGTGGGCGAGCCGCTCGGGGAGGTCCTCCTCCTGGTAGGTCACCTGGTAGTAGACCGGAACGCCGCGGCGAGTCGTGTTCTCCAGCGTGATTCGGGCGCGGCTGCGGAACGGCATGGGCCAGTAGCTGTTGAACCCGCCTCCGGGGGCGACCACCACGACCTCGGAATCGACCAGCGCGAGTTCCTCCCACCCGTTGCAGAAGAAGTCGCCGAGCGGCACTTCAACGGACGGATCTCCTTCGTCGTCCCAGTACATCCGCAGCACCAGCTTCCGCACGCTGGGCACGTCGGTGGTCAGCCAGATGTGCTGGATCACGCCGGGACCGGCGACGTCGGCCAGCGTCGCGGTTCGACCCGCGGCCAGCTCGATCGAGGGCGAGACCTTCCACCCGGCGCCCAGCTCGCGGGCCGCCGAGGCACCGGTGCCCTCGACCGCCTGCGCTCCCCCGCCCTTCGCCCCGGTCGGGTTCTCCGGGGAGACCGACCGCGTGCGCATGTTCGGCAGCTTCCAGAGCTCGTCCACTACGCCTCCCGTCACGGCTCGTACAACCATGGCCAGATCTGGTCCCACGGGGCAATCCGGCCTTCGCAGAACCAGATCGGAACCTGGGTGTTGATGCCCGGGTAGCCGAGCCCGCCCCGCCAGGTCGTGAGCTCGCGCGTGCTGCGGAAGTTCGCCCGCAGCGGCCCGGGATCGTCACCGACGAACAGCACGGCGTCCGCGTCCGGTGGCGGACCGAAGAACCAGTAGCCGCGGTGCGGGCTGCGCGCCGGGGGCAAACCGCGTTCCCGGCCGTACCGGTCCAGCGCGCTGGCCTGCCAGTAGTGGCCGGTCACCACGGGCGTACCGCCCCGCACCGGCAGGCGCTGGTGCGCGCGGGAGACCGCGTCGGCAAGTCCCGGCCATCCCGCGCTGCCGCGCACCGTCGGCGCGGCCACAGCCCCCGGCAGCAGTCCGGGAACGACGAGCAGCAGCACCGACAGCACCGCCGAGACCGGCCACACCACGCCGATCATCGCGGCACGCCGCCCTGTCGCGGCGGTGCGGCGCAGGAGTTCGACCGACCCGGCTGCGAAGCACAGCGGGAACAACCCGGCGCAGTAGTAGTAACGGCCTCCGCTGACCAGGAACGTCACCACGACCGCCACGCAGGCCCAGCCCAGGAACCGGTACTCGGCCAGAGCCGCCGACCGCAGCAGCCGCCACAGGCCGTAGACGAAGAGCACCGCACCGGCGAGCACCCCGGCGACCAGCACGGTCAACGGCACGAACGCCAGCGGCCCGCTCGCGGTGGCCGCCGTCTCCTCGCGCACCGCTCCCACCAGCCGCAGCTGCGGCCAGTGGTGCCGGTGCTGCCAGCTCAGGTACGGCACCATCGCCAGAATCGACAATCCGGCGCCCGCCCAGAGCGCGGGCCGCCGGAACACCTCCCGCGGACCGATCAGCACCGCGGCGAGGAAGCAGGCGGCCCACAGCACCACGATCAGGTACTTCGCCTGCACGGCAACGGCACCCGTGACGCCGATCAACAGCAGCGAAAGCCCGTCCCGCAGGCGCACCCACCGCACGACCAGCCACGTCGTGACCGCCCACGCGAGCGCATCCACCGCCTGGGTCTGCAGCAGGCTGCCGCTGTCCAGCGTCTGCGGGGAGATTGCGTACGTGGCCGCGGCCAGGCTCTGCGCCCCGCGTCCGCCCCCGAACTCCCGCGCGAGGAGACCGGCGATCAGCACGCCGGCGACCGCGGTGAGGACCGCGGGCGCCCGCACGCCGAGGCGCGAACCGCCGAGCGCGGCTTCCGCGATGCGCGCCAGCAGGGGCATCAGCACGGGCTGGTCGGCGTAGCCCCAGCTCAGGTGGTGACCGGCAGCGAGCAGGTACAGCTCGTCGCCGTACCACTCGCGAGACCAGCTGAGCCATGCGAGCAGCACGGCTAGGCAGCCCGCGATCGAGGCGAACCGGGACCACGCCACCGGCGGCCGCGGGGCCGGCGCGGGGTGCTGCGGTCGGAGCGAGTCCACCACCACGCCCTACCCACGGCCGCACCGATCCCATGCGCGCTGCTCATCCGCGGGCTGCGCGGTGATGCGCGCCGTTCGACGGAGCCGGAGACCGCGGCCGGGGACTCACCACACACGAGCGGGATTGAACGGCCGGTGCGCACGGGTAACCGGTGAGAACCAGCGTCCAGGGCGGAGGAACCATGTCCAGCACGCCGATGATCGGCCGTTGGCGGGGAGACCCGGGAGAACCTGAACAACCGGAACAGCCCGCCAGCCCGGACAAGCCGGCGGCACCGAGCAAGCCCGAGTTCCCGAACAAGCCGGAGAACCCGGACGGACCGCAGGCACCCGACCCGGAGCAACCGGACGCCCCGGAGCTCCCGGACGCGCCCGAAGGCCCCGGGGAGGACCGCACGTCCTCGCAGGTGGGATGAGGAGGCACGGATGCCCGGGGGAACTGCGGGAAGCACCGCGGAATGCGCCGTCACGTTCGTGGGCACCGCGACCACGCTGCTCCGGCTCGGGCCGTTCAGGCTCCTCACCGACCCGAACTTCGTGCGGCGAGGTCAGTGGATCCACGTCGGGCACGGCATCGTCACACGGCGCCGCACTAATCCGGCGATGACGATCGAGGAACTTCCCGAGTTGGACGCCGTGGTGCTCTCGCACCTGCACGGAGATCATTTCGACCGCGTTGCGACGCGGGAGCTCGACCGGGCGTTGCCCATCGTCACCACACCTCACGCAGCGGGCCGGCTGCGCAAGCGCGGTTTCGCCGAGTCGGTGCCGATGCCGCGGTGGAGCGAGTGGTCGACGACCAAGGACGGTGCCCGCCTCACGATCACCTCGCTGCCGGCCCTGCACGCGCGCGGGCTGGTGGGAGCCGTCGCGCCACCGGTCATGGGGACGTTGCTGGACTACGAACGGCCCGGGCACCACCTTCGGCTGTACCTGAGCGGGGACACGGTCCTGCACGACGAGCTCGTCGAGATCCGACGTCGGTGCCCGGACATCGACCTCGCCGTCGTGCACCTCGGAGGAACGCGGATCCTCGGCCACTTGATCAGCATGGACGGCTGGGAAGGCGCCGAGCTCGTGGAGCTGCTGCGCCCGCTGCAGGCGCTCCCGGTCCACCACGATGATTACGGCTTGTTCACCTCGCCGCTCTCGGAGTTCCAGGTCGAAGTCGCCCGCCGCGGAATTCCGGGCGTGGAATGCGTGGTCCCGGGCATGACGCTCGACGTTCCCACGCGCGAGACCGCGTGAGCCCGGTCCCCGCTCGGAGGCTCGGACTTTCGGTCGCCGCACGAGATGGTGTACCGCAACCGTGGGGGCTCTCAACCCCCTACGCCGCGAGCGGTGCGTGTCCGTCCAGAGTGGACACCTACCTCGCGGCGGGAGTGGCGGAGGACGACGTCGAGGACTGGGTGCCGGCCGCGTCGGTCCTGCACTCCAACGGTGACGGCCTCGACATCGCCGTGCGCCGAGGGCGCATGGTGGGTGTGCGCAGGCGCGAGCACGACCGCGTCAACCGCGGAAGGCTGGACCCGAAGGACCTCTTCGGATGGCAGGCCAACCACCACCCCGGCGCCGCGCGCCTCGCCGATAGCCAAATCTAGTCGTTTTCACGGTCGAGGAATCGCACGAGCCGCATCTCCAGATCGTCACTGGCGTTCGGCAGCCGAAAGGTGGGAGCGGTCAAGGTGCCAGGATTCCTGCCACGGATTGCATCCCGAAGAAATGCCTGCACCACTTGAGGGTTCGGCAGGATTTCCTCGCCCAAGAATTCCAGCGGGGTCGTATCGCCCATCCCGTCCGTCTCCACCCGCAGAGCCCACCCGCTCACCTCGTCCCAGGTGAGCAACAGCGGCGAATCCATCAGCGTCGGCACACGTGTGTTCATCAGAATGAGCACCGTGGCCAAACCACCGTCGACGTTGACGTCGATCTCGTCGACCTCGTCGGCCAGGTCTTCGGCAACACAGCGGACGTAGTAGACCAGACCGCCAACCGCAGGACTTGCCGTATCCATCGCGTACCCCCAACTACGAGTTCGTTCGGTTACCTTTCATCCACTTCTCGGACGAGAGTGCGGGTCACAACGCAGACATACAGAGTCGCTGAAGCTAGCGCGCCCGCACTCTGGGATCACACGAACAGGGTTGCCCGAACTCGCGAGCTCGATGGTCAACACACAGCCGGCGCTGCGCGGAGGTGGCTGAAAGGTCGCCGGTGACGGTGCCAAGTTCACGTGCAGCGGCAATGCAACGCGATCGAGGAGGCGTGTTCGCAGCTCCGCCACGACGGAGGTGGAGCAATGATCACCCACGGTCTTGCCGGTCAGGTGCAGGACCGGCGACTCCCTGGAAACGACGTTCATGGGCGACGAGCCTGAGCCAAGATCCACGCAGCGCTCCGAGAAGCAACTCTCGGGCCCATTGCCGGTGGAGGCGCTGAGCGTCGGCGTGCAAGGAGGAGCTGTGTGAGCGCTCGCCCTCATGCGGGCGTGGGTAGACCGAAGCGGGAATTGACCCCGGAGGCGCACAGCACGCTGGTGATGCGCCGGGCAGGCGTGGGGCCCGGCAGACCGCTGTGGGTGAAGTCGAGGAGTTCAGCTGAGTGCAGGCGCCACGGCTCGTGCTCCAGTGGCAGGTGCAAGGTGAGCCCGTACCAGGTGAACAGCAGGTGCCAGCGGGCCGTGAGGAACTCATCCAGCGGCGTGGGCTCCACCGGCTTCCCGGCTCGGACCCGGAAGTCCATCGCGGTGCCCGACCGTTGCGAGCGAAAGCCCAATTCGTGCCCGCTTGCCGCGCAGGAAGACCTCGCCCACCGGTAGGGCAGGCCGCCGAGGGTGCTCGCGGCCAGCACGGCCGGGCTCGACGCCTCCATCGTCAGGAACACCAATCCACGGCGTCCCCGACGGTCGATGCAGTAGGTCCGCACGTTCAGCTCGACGAGCTCTCTCAGCGGGGGAACAACAGGAAAACCCAAGACGCGCACGCTCGGCATCCGCAGGGCGACGACACCAATCCACGCGCTGCCGTCGAAGGTGTCAGGCTGAGTGCCGTCCGGCACGTGCGGAAGCACCTCTTCCGGAGCACACGGCCAGTGCAGGAAGACCACATCGCGCCACACCTGATTGGTGACAGGCACGCGCACGCGATGCGGCGGATTCTCCGTCACAGGTTCGACCACGGTCACCTCGCCTCGGTGGAGCAGCCGCACGTATCAAAAGCCGTACCAGACGGTGAGGGTGATCGCTCGAAGGATTCCGACGCCAGTTGGCGCCGCGATCCTGCGCGGCTGCGTGCTGACCAAGGTCCGCGCCCAACAGGGCTTTGACACCACCCGACGGGCAGGTGTCGCACCTTGATCCGCGTTCGTGGCAACCGGAGCCCTCCGTGCGGGCACATCGTTCGACATCGGAAGGCCCTACGCTCAACGCTCCAGGCCACGAGCGCGGCCCAACAAGGAACCGCCCACGATGAGAAAGATGCCCAGTGCGAGGAATCCGAGGTCGTAGGCCAGTTCATGCGTACCCGGGCGCACGTGGTGGATGCCGAGCAGTTGGTGGTTCACGAGGCCCTCGGCGAGGTTGAACCACCCCCACCCCGCAAGCATCCAGCCCACGAGCCGGCGTCCCGCACCGGGCGACGACTCGACGGCCGAACTCGCCAGCAGGCCGATGCCGACGAGAACGGCCAGCAGGCACGCCAGGTGGAAAAGGCCGTCCGCAACCATGTTGATCCGCGTCGCAGAGGCGGATGGATACCATCCGGAAAACATGTGATGCCATTCCAGCAATTGGTGCGCAACGATGCCGTCCACGAACCCGCCCAGGCCCGCTCCCAGCACCAAACCCGCCCACGTCCGCATCACCGGGGTTTGACGGCACATTCGCACCTTCCTCGCACTACCGCGCCGCTGACAGGAACGCTGGCCACCGCGGGGAGCGCGGCACGCGCCCCCTCACTCGAGCAGCGCCCAAGAGCGCCGGCCGCAGGAAAACGTGTTCGCCGAGAGCGGCGGTCCCCGGCGGGAACGCTTCACGTTCCAACGGTGGGCGTCAAGTCATCACCGGGAGCTGAGTGCGTCCTTGACGCGGTCGACCATGGCCGCGAACGGACCCGTCAGCGCCTGGGCGGCCGGGGAGCCCGCAGCACTGGGGTGCGGATGGGTGGGCGCCATGCTCTCGACCGCTTGCAGCCGGGTTCCCATGCCGCGCAGCTGGTCCTCTCCGCAGCCCCGCCGCAGGGCTGGGAACTCCTCCTGCTCCTCGTGCTCAGCGTGCTCGATCACGGAACGCTCGAAGGAGTCGAGCTTGGCGGCGAAGTCCAGGTCGGAGACGTCCATCTTCTCCAGCTCGGCGAGGACGTGGTTGGCTTCCTCCTCCTCGTGGTTGCGGGCATCGGCCTCCCCCTCGCCGACCGTCTGCTTGGCCGTGGGCCGCACGACAATCTCCTCGGCGGTCTCGTGGACCGCCAGCAGGGCCCGCAGCTCGTCGAACCGCTGCTTCCTCTGCTCACCTTGCGCGTTCTTGACCTCCGCGAACAAGTCGCGGATCTCGGCGTGCTGCTCCAGCAAGATACGAACCACATCACCCTCGGGAAGCCTCGCGGCTTCTGCTCGTTCGGCCTGTGCACTGCTCACGGCACTGCCCTCCGGAATTCCGGTGTATGTCGAACTGGCCACCCAGGCATAGCCCCGGCCGAAGGGCAATAAACAGCACACGGCCAAGTCGTGCGCGTGACGCCCACGGCGTCCCTGCCGGTGACGCTGGCCGTGAGCCCGCCAAGACACCACTCAACCCGACCGACCCCCATACCGACCGCTCCATGCTTCTCACCTTCGTCATCTCACTTCCCGGGTCTGTCTGGGCGCTGAACCAATCGCACAACAAACCCACGGCTACCTCACTTGACCTATCTGGGACACGACGGTCGGCAAGCCGTGGTCCGGTCATCAGGGTCATCCCTCAGGAGGGGGTGGCTTCTAACGTCGTGCCAGATCCGGAGCCCGTCCGGCGGCAGTCGCTCACGGTGACCATCTACGGCAGCTCGACGGACCGCGCGGCTGCGGTTTCTCACCGGGAAGCTGTACGGGCTTGGGGTGCGGAAAACATCTCGCAACACCGGTCCGCTCTGGGGCCTCGGCGACCGACCGTCCGCAACGGCGGCTCAGCGGCGGGATGGGACCTGCGGCGACGGCCGGGCAATGATCCTGATCAGCAGCAACCGTCGGCAGCGCCGGCCCCAACCACGTTCTGCGGCACCCGCATCGACCGCCTCAGATCGCCTCCTCGCCTCAAGCGCCCATCTGCAGTACTGGGCGCAGCCATCGCAACATCTCGTCCGCCGCACCAATAGGTCGAGCTGCCCGGTACTGCTGGTGTTGTCCAGCGATGTGCGCAGCCCGAGCCCCGCCCAGGAGCTCACCCTGAGTCGGGCCCGGTGACGCCCGGTTTGGTCAATCGGCCGACCATTCACGCGGCCGGAGTTCGGCGTGAGGGTGCACGTCTAACTCCGGGTATGCCGAATCCGGTCGGCACTGAAACTTTCATCGCGGTGATCGAACCCTTGACAATACGGCAACACAGGGCAAAATCAGGCAACACCAAACACCAACCGGAGGCAACCAGGCATGCGCGGAGCGGAATGCCGGAATCGGGCGCGACGCGACGGACGCATCGATGCCCTGGCGGCTGCCGCCGACTTCGGGGTCTCGCCGGACACCATCCGCGGAGACTCCGCACTGGAGAATCAGGGCTGCCGGCATGACCGCGCGGCTGCCGGGCACCTCGCCCGCGCCCGAGATACAGCTCCGCCCACACCTGGAGCTCTCCTCGTCCTCCTCAGAACCACTTCCTCACCGGAAGTTCCGCCGCACCTCCCCGAAATCGGGGTTGGTGATCCCTGTCCGGATCCGGGCAGTGCGTGATGTCCATGAAACTCGGAGCAAAGGAGCACCCGTGGCCAATGTGGACGATCAGAGACCGTTAGTGCTGGGGCGTCGCGGTTTCCTCGCCGCGACCGGCGCGCTCGCCGGTTTGGGCGCGCTACATACCATCGCAGGTGGAGGGGTCGCCTCCGCGGCCGAGACCCCTCAGTGGAGGCCGGCGGTTCGATTCGCGCCTGCCCGCAACTGGATGAACGACCCCAACGGGTTGGTGCACTTCCAGGGCGAGTACCACTTGTTCTTCCAGTACAACCCCTACGGCGACCAGTGGGGCAACATGTCCTGGGGCCACGCGGTCAGCTCCGATCTCGTGCGCTGGCAAGAACTCCCGGTAGCGATGGAGCCCGACGAGCTCGGCGACATCTTCTCCGGTAGCGCCGTGGTCGATCAGAACGACAGCAGCGGCTTCTTCGGCGGCCAACCGGGCCTGGTCGCGCTCTACACCAGCGCGGGCGACACCCAACAGCAAAGCCTCGCATACAGCAGCGACCGAGGCCGCACCTGGACCAAGTACACCGGCAACCCGGTCATCCCGAACCCGGGCGTCCCCGATTTCCGCGACCCGAAGGTCTTCTGGCACTCCCCGACCAACCGCTGGATTCTGCTTGTCGCCGCCGGAGACCGCATCCACATCTACGGCTCGACCAACCTCGTGGAATGGGAGATGCTCAGTGAGTTCGGTGCCGACCACGGCTCGCACGGCGGTGTGTGGGAGTGCCCGGACCTGTTCGAGCTGCCGGTGGACGGCGGGCCCACCCGCTGGGTGCTGATCGTCAGCATCAATCCCGGCGGTCCGGCCGGAGGCTCGGCGACCCAGTACTTCCTCGGTGACTTCGACGGCACCACCTTCACCAGCGACGGCGCACCGAACGACGTGCTCTGGGTGGACCGCGGCTCGGACTTCTACGCACCGCAGTCGTTTTCCGACGTGCCGGACGGTCGGAGGCTGTGGCTGGGCTGGATGAGCAACTGGAACTACGCCGGCGAGATCCCCACCGACCCGTGGCGCGGCACGATGACCACCCCGCGTCAGCTGTCGCTGACCGCAGCCGGCGGCAGCGTCCAACTCGCCCAGCAGCCGGTCGACGAACTCGCCGCGGTGCGCGCCAACCGCCGCGCCTGGAGCGGTATCGTCTCCGACGGCCAGACCCCGGAATTCGCCGGGACCGCCTTGGACCTCGTCGCGAACTTCCAGCTCGGTGCGGCCGAAACGGTCGGCGTCGACGTCTTCGCCGGACCGAACCACCGCACCCGCATCGGCTACGACCTCGCCGCGCAGGAGCTGTTCATCGACCGCACCCAATCGGGCACCACCCAGGTCAACAGCACGTTCCCCGCCGTGCACACGACCCCGCTGACCGTCTCCGACGGCGTGCTGCCACTGCGCATCGTCGCCGACCGCAGCGGCGTCGAGGTCTTCGCCGCGGGCGGGCGGGCCGTGCTGACCGACGCGGTCTTCCCGGACGACGGTAGCGACAAGGTCCACCTGTTCGCCACGAACGGCCAGGTGCAGGCCGACATCGAGGTCTTCGACCTCGCACCCTGACGCCGAACGGACCGGGTGGGCGGCGAGCACGCCGTACTGTGCTGGGCTTGGTGGTCGTGGCGACACCGCCTCGCCCGCGCAGGACTGGTCCGCACTCGCCACCCACCCGTGGTCACTGGCCATTCGCGCAGGTGAGCATCCATCACACCCTCAGGGCCGCACCCGCCGGCCGACGAGCAGCACCCAGTTACCCAGACCGAATCGGGCTTATCACGAGGGCACCGGAAGGGAACAGGCATGTACGGCGCAGAGCGTCAACAGCTGCTGGCGCAGCAGGCGCGCACGGACGGGCGGATCGATGTCACCGCAGCGTCCGAGGCCCTGGGGGTCGCGCCCGAAACCATTCGGCGCGATCTCGGCGCTCTGGAACGGCAGGGCCTGGTTCGCCGGGTGTACGGCGGCGCGGTGCTGCTGGAGCGGCTGGATTTCGAGCCCGAGGTGAATCAGCGGGACCAGACCCGCTCCGAGGAGAAGGATCGGATCGCACGCGCCGCGCTCGACCTGGTGCCTCAGCGCGGAACGATCCTGCTGGACGCCGGTACCACCACCAACCGGTTGGCGGCGTTGCTGCCGCAGGACCGGGAACTGACGATCGTCACCAACTCGCTGCCCGCTGCCGCACAACTCGCCGCTCACGGCCACACGAACCTGCACATGCTGGGCGGCCGGGTCCGAGGCACCACGCTGGCGACGGTCGAGTCCTGGGCGCTCAACGTTCTCGGCGGTGTGACCGTGGACGTCGGCTTCTTCGGGACGAACGGTTTCTCCGCCGCAGGCGGGTGCACCACACCGGACACCGCCGAATCCGCGGTCAAGACGGCGATGATCCAGGCTTGCCGACGTCGCGTCCTGCTCAGCGACCACAGCAAGTACGGCGACGATCAGTTCGCCCGGTTCGCCACGCTCGACGAGATCGACGTCGTGGTGACCGACAACGGTCTTGACGAGCAAGCCGTGGGTGAACTCGGCGAAGCGGAGATCGAGTTGGTGCTCGCGTGATTGCGCCGCTCATGCCCATCGAGCTGGGCCGCTGCCGTAGTGCGTTGCAGCGCATCCAGGTTCGGCCTCTCGGACGAACTCCGGGCCATCCGTCACACCGGGTGTGAACAAGACCCGACGAACCGCACGACCCGACCACATCCTCCGGTCGCCCTGCTACCCGGGCGTCGGTTCTTCCCGGCGTTCGCCGCACAACGACAGCCGCGCTGGGATCGCTCACAACCACTTTCAGGAAGGTACCCGGCATGATCAACCCACCAACCCGGACGGGCGAACCCGCCCCGAGATCCCTGGCACTGCGCAGCGCCGTCATCGCAGCGCTCGGCGGCCTGCTGTTCGGCTTCGACACCGCCGTGATCTCCGGCACCACCGACGCGTTGCAACAGGTGTTCTCCCTCAGCGCGGCCGGCCTGGGCTTCACCGTCGCGACCGCCCTGATCGGCACCATCGTGGGTGCCGCCGCGACCGGTATCTGGAAGCCGGCCGACCTCTACGGGCGCAAGAAGGTCCTCTACGCGATCGGAATCCTCTACCTGGTATCCGCACTCGGTTGCGCCTTCGCTCCCGACTGGGTGTCCTTCATGGTGCTGCGCTTCGTCGGCGGAATCGGAGTCGGCGCTGCCGCCGCGGTCGCACCGATGTACAACGCCGAGGTGTCCCCGCCCACGAACCGCGGGCGCATGGTGGGACTGTTCCAGTTCAACGTCGTGCTCGGGATCTTGCTGGCCTACCTGTCGAACTACGTCTTGCTCGAACTGGCTCCGGAGGCGACGGCGTGGCGGTGGATGTTCGGCGTCCAAGCCTTGCCCTCGCTCGCGTTCGTGCTGCTGCTCGCCCTGGTCCCGGAGAGCCCGCGCTGGCTGCTGAAGGTGGGACGGACGACCGAGGCCGACCGCGTGATCGCCGCCCTCACCTCGGACCCGAACGAGGCACGGCTGGCGCGCGAGGAGATCGCCGAGGCGCTCGAAACCGACGACGGCAAGCCTCGCGCCAAGTTCTTCAGCCGACCGCACCGCAAGATCATCCTGCTCGCGTTCGCGATCGCCGCGTTCAACCAGCTGTCCGGCATCAACGCCGTGCTGTACTACGCCCCCTCGATCTTCAAGTCGGCCGGGATGGGGGAAAGCGCGTCATTCCTCAGCAGCGGCGGCGTCGGGCTGATCAACCTCATCTCGACGATGCTCGCACTGCTCGTGATCGACCGGCTCGGACGGCGCAAGCTGATGCTCATCGGGTCGATCGGCTACCTCGTGACCCTCGGCCTTCTCACCGCCACCTACCTCAGCCAGGGAGATGACTTCTCCGGAACGGCCAGCCTGTTCGTCGTGGTCATGGTGATGCTGTTCGTCGCCGCGCACGCCTTCGGCCAGGGCGCCGTCATCTGGGTCTTCATCGCCGAGATCTTCCCGACCTCGATCCGAGCCCGCGGACAGGCGTTCGGCTCACTGGTCCACTGGGGATTCGCGGCCATCATCTCCTGGATCTTCCCGCTGCTGGCCGACACCGTCGGCGGTGCGATGGCCTTCGCGTTCTTCTTCATGTGCATGGTCGGCCAGCTCGTCTGGGTGCTGCTGCTGATGCCGGAAACCAAGGGCGTCCCGCTGGAGAAGCTCAAAGCCGCGCTCGGCGTGCAGGACGGTCCCGAAGCTCCCACGGACTCCGGACGACCCCAGTCCAACGCCACCTCCACCTCGCCCCACTGACCTGACCGAACAGGGTGATCTGCCGAGCACCTGCCGTCCCGCCGGTGTGCACTGCGCCAAGTGTGGTGTTCCTGCCGGGCAGTACTGCCGCGACGGGACGCGAGGCTCCTGGTGGGTCGCCCGGTTCCATCGTCCCCGCCGGGACGCGGCCGACCTTGACCGCGTCCTGGCGTCGCGGCGTGGAAGTGCGGGTAGCCGACGATTCGCAGGCACCGACTGAGACCAAGACGGATTCCTCCTGCTCAGCTGCGTTTGTCCAGGTAGCTGAGCGCTGCGTTGGCCGCGTGGAATCCGCACATCCCATGTGCCCCCGGCCCTGGCGGCGTCGCAGCCGAGCAGATGTAGGTGCCCGGCAGTCCCGCGCTGTACGGGTTCAACGTCGGACGTGGCCCCAGGATCAGCTGGTTCGCGTTCTTCGCACCGGTGACGATGTCCCCGCCAACGTAGTTCGGGTTGTAGGCGGCCATCTCCGTCGTCGTACGTACGGCCATGCCCACGATGCGGTCGCGGAAGCCGGGCGCAAACCGCTCGATCTGCGCGATGATCGCCTCGGTCGCGTCCCCGGTGTATCCGTTCGGGACGTGGGCATAGGTCCACAGCGGGTGGACCGTGCCGACCGATCTCTGCGGATCAGCGAGATATTGCTGGCCCACCAGGACAAACGGTCTTTTGGGCATTCGTCCGTGGTAGACGTCCCGTTCGTTCGAGGCGATCTCGGCGAAGCTGCCTCCGAGATGGACGGTACCCGCCCGTCGTGCATCGGCGTTGAGCCAAGGAACCCCGTCTTGGACAGCGAAATCCACCTTGAAGGCCGCGGGGCCGTGGCGGAATCGTTCGTATGCACGCTTGACACGTCGCGGCAGGCGGTAACCCGAGATGTCCGCGACCGCACGCGGTGCGAGGTCGAAGAGGGTCACGTCCGCAGGTGGCAGCTGCGATGCGTCCGTGATGGTGATGCCCGTCTCGATATTGCCGCCGAGGTCCGAGAGCAGCGAGGCGAGAGCACTGGTGATCGATTGCGACCCGCCGGCCGCCACGGCCCACCCGTATCGATGTCCGGCCGTCAGGATGCCCAGACCGATGGCTGAACTCAGCGGTCGATCCAGCGGCTGGAACGCATGGGCCGCGACCCCACCGAACAGGGCCCTCGCTCGCTCGGTGGCGAAGCAGCGGGCGAGGGCTGACCCGGGGAGAAGCGTGGGGCCGCCGAAGCGTGCCAGCCGGAACGGGTGCTTCGGCAGTCCCAGCATCGGCCCCATGATGTCTTCGGCCAGCAAGTCGTACCCCGCCGATGGGCGCTGGAAGAGAAGTCGCCACCGGCCTTCGTCCGCGCCGAGACCGCTCGCGGTCTGCTCGACCGATCGCCGCAGGACGCCTGCGTCCCCATCGTCGAGCGGATGCACGCAGTCGATCTCCGGCCACCGCCACGTCAGCCCGTAGCGCTCCAGGCCCAGGCTGTTGAGGAACGGCGAGCCGACAGCCATGGGGTGGACCGCCGAGCAGTGGTCGTGCAGCAGCCCGGGCAGGATCGCCTCTCCGGACCGCGTGCCACCGCCGATCTGATCAGCGGACTCCAGAACGGTCACCTGCACCCCGGCCCTGGCCAGCGTGACGGCGGCGGCGAGCCCGTTCGGCCCGCCACCAACCACGACCGCCGTGCTCATGCTGTGGTCCACTGGCCGTCGGTGTTCCGGTCCGGAACGCTGGAGTGCCGCGCCGAGGTCGTCCGGGAGGAACGTGACCACGTCACCTCCAGCGGAATCGGCCCGTTGGGAAGCCACGGCTGCTCGCGCACGGCGTCTGCCACCTTCCACGTCCCCCGCTCGATCACGCCCATCGCAGCATCGATGACCTTGTAGCGTTGGACCTTGCTGTGGATCGCCTGTGATTCAACCCAGACCACGATGAGCTCTCCCGGTTCGAACTGGCACTGCTTCTGCACCGCGGCGAGCAGGTCCTCGTTGTGCAGGTGACCGTCACCGAAATTGAACCCGATCAAGGAGTTGCACGCGAACTCGGCCTCGCGCACGGTCCAGCGGTCAATGTCGGGAATGTGCTTGTACAGCAGGGAGAACAACCCACGCCCCTGACTGTGCATCGATCGCCATCCGACGGTCTGCTGCATGGTGATCTCCGCTACCTCGGGCGCGTAGCCCATCTCCTTCAACTGGTCGATCTGGTTCGTCGCGGGTCGTTTCACCGCGTTGAGCTTGGCCTCTGCACCCGGAGCGAACGCCCAAAGAGCCGACGCCCAATTGCCGGCGTACTGACGCATCGAGGGCAGGAACGACACCAGATCCGGTCGCAGGTTTCCCAGGATCGGGAAGAACACCAGGCCCGCGACGATCCCGGCTGCCAACCACGGCGACGACATGTCCCACACGGCGTAGCCCTGCCAGTTTGGGAAGCCGAGGAACAGGAAGACCGCAGCATAGGAGAACAGGATGTTCCACTCCAGTGGCACCGCCAACGGGAACGTGGAGGTGATGAACAGGTGGAACAGCACCATGAGGACAACCGCACCCAGCGTCACCCAGTAGTTCGTCGAGAACAGAAGAACCAGCGGCGTGGCGATCTCGACAAACGTACCACCAACGTGAGCCATGAATTTCGCCAACGCTGATGGGCGGATATCGCGCGGGAAGTCGCGGTAATGTGCGCGTTTGAACCATCGGCTGGGAATGCAGGGACTGTTGCTCACCATCGGTGGAACGACGTTGGAAAAGTGCCGGCCGAACTTGGACGCACCGGCCCCGACCCACACGCTCACGATGAGCAGCTTGAGCGCAATCAGCATGTCCCCGAAGGGCAGGATCGCGAAGAAGACCATCGCGGGCAGGTACTGCTCGCTGCGCGCGGCGATGAAGACGATCTTGTCGCGTAGCCCGAGGAGAACCAAGAGCACCAACGCCGTGATCAGAGGCGCCGCACTGACCAACCCCGTGGTGTTGCCAGGCAGCACAGCCGACAGCGAGTCGTTCGGCACCCCTGGCCGCACGATCGAGGCACTGAGCGCTGCCAGGAAGCCGATGTAGAGAAGGACGTCGAAGACCGTTCGCCGGTCACCTGACGTGAACGGAACGCGCCGCCACGGCCTCAAGCGGATCGTGCCTGGTCGGGCCCAGAACAGCAGTCCACCAGTCATGGGTTTGAACTTCCCGGCGAGAGGGCCCCATGACCCCGCGACGCCGACCGCCTCGAGGAGCACCGTCCACAAGAGGAACTTCTGGTAGACGATCGGCTCGGCCCACCAGCTCATCACGTCCCAGAACGGGCCGAGACCGGATGTCCACGTTGCCACCGATGTCCCCACGATGAGGTAGACAAACACCAATTTGAGGATGTAGGTGGCGTGGATCATCTTCGGCGATCCGAATCCGTACTCGACCCAGTGCAGGGCCAGTGTCTTCATGCGCTCCCGCAACGGTTTATCGAGAAATGTCTCGACATCAACAGGCGGGAAATCAGCCGTCTTAAACCCCATCATCAACTCCTTCGGTGGCGTGGGGATAGCGCACGCCCATACACATTTCGTACGGGCGGGAAAATGTTCGTTCGCTAGCTCTGCGTCAGGGCGCCGTCCGCGATCTGCCTACGGAGCGACGGCTTGTCGATCTTTCCCACCGGATTCTTGGGCAGCGATTCAATTACTTGAATCTCGGCGGGGAACTTGAACTTGGACACCTTCCCCACCAAGTGTTCACGTATCTCGCTCTCCTCGAGGATCGCGCTGCTCACGAGAGAAACGAAGAGCACAGGTTCTTCACCGAGAACCGGGTGGGAGCGCCCGACAACGGCCGCTTCAAATACCTCGGGCAATTGGTAGACGACGTTCTCGATCTCCTTGGGGTAGATGTTCTCCCCACCGCGGATCAACATGTCCTTAGCACGATCGACGAGGGTGAGGTAACCGTCCTCGTCGAGGAAGCCGATATCGCCGGTCCGAAGCCACCTGTCTCCCGTGATCGTCGTGGCGGTCTCGTCCGGTTTATTGAGATAGCCGCGCATGACGTTCGGTCCGTGGATGAGGACCTGGCCGACCTCACCGCGGTCGATTTCGTCCCCGTCCGCGCTGACGATGCGGACCGACTGACCCGGCAGGGGAAGCCCGACGGTGCCGGGTTTGCGCGTACCGCGAAGCGGGTTGATCGTGCTGGCGCACGTGCCCTCCGACAGCCCGTACCCCTCGACGATCGGCACGTCGAAGCGGTCCTGGAATTTGCTGAGCAGCTCCACGCTCGCGGGTGCAGCGCCACAGACCGCGAACCGGAGAGACGACGTATCAGGGGTAACGTCGCTCGGGAGGTCGGCCAACTTCGCGTAGATCGTCGGCACGCCTGAGAAGTAGGTCGGGCGAGAG
The DNA here is from genome assembly GCF_040677225.1 of Saccharopolyspora sp. NPDC049357. Taxonomy (NCBI): domain Bacteria; kingdom Bacillati; phylum Actinomycetota; class Actinomycetes; order Pseudonocardiales; family Pseudonocardiaceae; genus Saccharopolyspora; species Saccharopolyspora sp. NPDC049357. Next base: position 92,427 of record NZ_JBFAQJ010000007.1, read on the forward strand.
CGCTCGACATGGTCGAAGAACGACCTCGCGTCGAAGCGTCCCGCGATGGAGGCCCGGCCTCCGGCCAGCAGCGGCGACAGAATGCTCACGACGATGCCGTTGACGTGGAACAGCGGCAGAATCAGCAGACTGTGCGCCGCGTCATCGAGCTCGAACGCCTCGATGATCATCGAGCACATCGCATCGAGGTTCCCGTGATCGAGCATGACCCCCTTGGGGCGACCGGTGGTCCCGCTGGTGTAGATCAGCAGAGCGAGATCCCGGAAACTCGGTTCGCGGCTGAGTGCCCCGGTTGTTTCCCGGGGCCCCGCGAGATCCGCGATCACATCAACCGATTCGGGAATGTCCACGACACGCTCCGGGGCCGTGATCACGACTTTCGCACCTGAGTCGTCGAGCTGATAGCTGACTTCAGCCGTGGTCAGCGACGGGTTGATCGGCGTGACGACCGCGCCCACTTGCCATGCGGCGAACATGCCCACCACGAAGGAGGCGTTGTTCGGCAACATGATCGCAACGACATCTGTTTCTGAAATACCGCGAGAACGCAGAACGTCTGCCGCCAGTGCAACCGCGGAGGAGAATTCGACATTCGTCAACTCCACCGAATCGTCCGCGATTGCCGGCCCGTCGGGATCCTGCGCAGAACGCGCATCAGGCAAAGCCGAGAGATGCATGAAAACTTCCTGGTGACCTCGTTGTAACCCTGGCTCATCGACCATACGAACCGATCTGTGAGGTGCACCATGTCCTGCCATCATGAAGAATCACATCGTCTTCGTCTCGGGGAAACAAAACCACCAGGCGGACCGTCCAACACCGAGGGCCCAACATCGAGGATGTGTCGTGGCAGATCAGCAGGCACGTCCAGCCGTTCGAAACAGTTGACGCCGCGCACCGGCCACTGGCTACTGTTGCCCAATGACGACAGGAGCGGAGCGCAGTGACCGCGACGTTGTAGACCAGTGGGCGGCAGTCGTAGCGGCCGAACTCAACAGCCGACTGGCCACGGAAACCCGGGTGATCAAGAAGGTCCTGGAGTCGAAGATCGTCGAACTCCGCGGAGACGCCCGGCTGCTCGAACTGCTGGGGGCGAGCATCGAAGGCAACGTCGACACCATCCTGCACACGCTGCAGCACAACATCGCAGCAGAGCACATCGAGGCGCCCTCCGCCGCCATGGAGTACGCCCGTCGGCTCGCCCAGCACGGGGTTCCTGTCAACGCGCTCGTGCGCGCGTATCGGCTCGGCCAGCGGACCTTGCTCGACAGCGCCCTCAGAGAGCTGGAGATCACGGATCTCGACGCGGAACTCCGTTTGTCGGTCGCGCACCGCATCGTATCGGTGGTTTCCGACTACATCGACTGGATCTCACAACAGGTGGTCGACACGTACGAACGTGAACGAGAGCGCTGGCTTGCCACTCGCAGCAGCGTCCGTGCCGTGCGGGTACGCGAACTCCTCAGCGGACAAGACCCACAAGTCGGAGCCAGTGAAGCCGACCTCGGCTACTCGATGAGCCAGTACCACCTCGCCCTGATCCTGTGGCTACCCGACAGCGGAAACGAACGCATCAACGATCTCGAGCAAGCGGTGCACAACATCGCGGAGTGCACGGAGAGCCAAAGGCCGCCGCTGTTCGTCGCATCCGATCGGGTTTCGGGCTGGGCGTGGATCCCCTTGGGGAACCGCTCCGCCGTCGATCTCCCCGCAGTGTGCCGGCGTGCGACCGAGTGCGTCGACTCGCTTTCCGTAGCAGGAGGAACGCCTGCTTACGGGCGTGCAGGCTTCCGCGAAAGTCACAGACGTGCACATCTCGCACACGAGATCGCGCTGTTGGCGAACGACGGCCGACGTGTCACCTTCTACGACGAGCCAGGGTTGCCGACGGTCGCCCTTCTCAGCAAGAACATCGATGACACAAGGAAATGGGTCAAGGATGTTCTGGGACCACTCGCCGCGAATACCGACAACGCTCAGCGGCTTCGCTGCACGTTGCGCGAGTTCCTGTTCAGAGGCTCGAGCCACAAAGCCGCCGCTGAAGTGCTCAACCTTCACTACAATACCGTGAAGTACCGAATCAAGAAGGCCGAGGAAGAGCGCGGTTGTCCAATCGGGACGGATCGTTTGGACGTCGAACTCGCGCTCCACGCTTGTCAGTGGCTGGGCACATCGGTCCTCGAAACCGCCCCGGCGTGACGTGCCCACCCGAAGTACGAGAAGGGACTCCTCCACTGGAATACGCCAAACACAACTTCGGCATCATCCGGAACAGTACGGCATCTCGGCTGAATCCCCATAGGTGTCGATCGTCTACCAGGCACTCTACGAACCTTTTCCAGAACGTCTCACTGTCCACACAGGCCAAACACGTCGCAGATGCCGGATCAGCGCCCGAACTACTCAAGCGCTGAGTTTGACAGCCTACTGCACGATGGCACTGCCTTGACCCTCGCCGTCGACCACGCGAACTTCCGCTGAAACACCAGCCAACAGTCGCAGGTTCCAGGAAATCTCGCGTTGGTCGAGCAGGTGGCCCATTCGGTCTTTTTGGTGGCTAGGTAGTGAAGGTTCGTTGGAACGGCACCGACTGCGAGCGGTAGACGGTCCACAACGGTTACGCCTCCGGCCTCTAACTCCTTGACCTTGGCAGGATTGTTGGTCAATAGCTGAACTTTCGTCACGCGAAGATCGCGGAGTATCGCTGCGGCGGCGCCGTACTCACGCGCATCGGACGGTTCGCCGAGGTGGAGGTTCGCATCCACAGTGTCCAGACCGGTGTCTTGCAACTCGTAGGCGGTCAGCTTCTTCTGCAACCCGATCGCGCGACCTTCGTGCCCGCGCAGGTACACCAGCACACCGCCCTGCTGACCAATCCGGCGCGCCTTGTGCTTGTTCACCGCCGTCGCCGCCGAGCGGGTCTCGATCATCCACGCTTGAAACGCCTCGACGTGATCACGAGTGACCTCGGCCGGGTCGTCCGCGGCGTCGTCGGCGTCGGGGTCCGGGGAGTGCTCGGCGAGGTAGCGGGCCAGCTGGCCGGCGGCGAGCAGATAGTTGTAGCGAGTGGTCTCGGGATGGTTCACCGAACGCAAGCTGCGGTCCCAGCCCCGCAGGTATCCGGCCCACACGCTCGACAGGCCCTCGGTGAGCTTGCCAAGATCAAAACCAGCCATTTCAAACTCCGTAGTCAAGGTGTCCATGAGCGGCATGCTTGACTCCGCGCAACGAACCAAGAACACAAAAAGAGGGCTTCCGCTGGCTCACCTGCGGAAACCCTCTCACCGGTCGGGACGGCGGGATTCGAACCCACGACCCCTTGACCCCCAGTTGTGTCCACAAGAGACAGACATGCTCGAAATACAAGAAACTGCAGTGTACAGCGGCCTTGGAATTGCAATTACATGCAGTTCGCTTCCGTTGCGGAAGGCCCGTTCGCTCCAGTTTCGCTCCTGCTCCAGGTCCGAGCCAGACAGTCGCACCGCAGGTCTGATCCACCGTTTGGCCTTCGAGTGGTAACCACAAGCGCCAGCCGAGTGGAGCAGGCTGGCACCCTCCACCGCATCTCCTGTGGTGCTTGACTGTCGCGAGCGGGTGGCACTGCGGGGATCACTGACGAACCGATCGAGCAGTTGATCAACAAGACGCTTACCGGTAATCAGTCAGTTGGATCCCGCTCGCTCCTGATTCGCTTCAGGACAGCTCAAACGAGCTTGTAAAGCCCATCACCAGAAGATCCACGCCCAAACGCAAAACAGCCCGCTGGCCAGTGCTTGCACCACATCACCGTGGACCAACCAAGATCCTCTACCCACATCACTCGTTGCGCGGAAGCGCACGTGTGATCGAAAACGTAGCGTTGTGCTCAATGTCGATCACGAAGTACCGAGCGCAGTCTTCCTAGTGGTCCCATTGGGGGAATGGTGTTGAAGTCGGCAGCAGAGGTGCTGGGCGATCTCGCCCAATGCTCGAGTATCTCCCTCCACTCGGATTCCGGGCTGGTTGGCGCCGTGGCCGCCGCCGCAGCGGAGGACGACGAGAAGCGTGCGAAGAAGCAGGCGGAGGAGGAAAAGGCGAAGGACGAGGAAAACGTCCTGCGGCGGAAGCCCGAACTCCAGCCCATACCCGTGTGGGGAGAGCGATCCGTTCAGCTGACGCCGTGGGACGTGCTGCATGTGCTCGGCCAGGCAATCGCGCTGTCGAGACGAGGAGCCGCGCGTGGACTCGCCGAGCACTGGGGTGCGCTGAAGTACAGCCAGGCACTGACCGGCGATACCGGCTCCTTCATGAAGCTGTCCGCCGAGGGCAAGGTGACGGCGGACTACTACAAGGCCAACCAGTCGAGCGAGCTCGGCGTCGGCTTCGCACTGGCGCTGGCCCAGCGGGTTCTGGCTCAGCGCCATCCGGACCGCGTCGTCTCGATCGTGCCCGCGGACACAACGCTGCGCGCCGGCTGGGCTCTGACCAGCAGAGAGAAGGGCCGACGAAATAGCTACCGGTACCGACCGCAGTTCTTCGCCGAGCTGTGGAAGCCGGGAGCTCCCTCCCTGGCGTTCCCGATCGCCTGCAAGGGCAACCACAGCAATGCCGCCTACTCCCATGGCCAACTCGCCTCCGCATCGGCTCACGTGGAAGCGGTGCACATCGGCCCCTGGAACGAGACACCTGCGCTGATCTTCAGCACCGAGCTGCCCCTGGACGGCCATGTCACCGTGCACGCCCTCTGCGCAGGGGGAAGTGGCGGCTGGCTGGGCCGGACCCACGCCGAGGGTGGTGGCCTGGACGTCAAGCTCAGGGACGAGAACCACTTCCCTCACATTCAGCTGCCCGCCAACGGCAACGACACGCCTACCTCGGTTCCCGGCTTCCACGTCACGCGGGAGCTGTCCGATTGGTTCGGAACGGTGCTCGCGCGTACGGCCGCCGCTGGACTGACGGCTTTCGCTGGCAACGGCCTCGAAGCGACCGCCCAGTACTTGACCGAGCGCCAAGGGCGAAAGCACTTCACCGGCTTCGCGCACGCGGCTGCCGGTAGCGTGCAGGATGCGGCCCACACCCTCCTCGGCATTCGCTTCATTGGCACCGACCACGTCTTCCGGCTGAACGGGACCCGCGTTGAGGCGTTCTCCGGTGTAGCGAAGGACCTGCTCCGTCTCTTGGCTGAAGGACGAGTGGAACAGTACCGCCACGAGATCTACGAGCGCCGCTCTGCTTGGCCCAGCAAGTCCTGGGACGACTTGTGGGACGGACCGGTGTCGGTGCACCCGGATGGGACCGTGCTCGCCATGCGTCTGCTCCCTTGACGGGACTATTCGATCTGAAGCCGCGTACCGAACCGCCGACCTGCAAGCACAGCAATCTCTCACAACGTCGGGCCCACCCGTCGATGATCATCTCCGTCACCTCGTCGCTCCGGAGGGTCTCCAATTCGAACGAGCCGATTGTGGGGCGCTCGGTTCTGCGGCTACTCCATACGGGCGGCAGCCTGATCAACTTGAACCGCGTTTCGCTGCGATCGTTCTACCCTTTCGATCGATCTTGGACCGCGGAGCGATCGAGAGGACGACATGGCAGAAGGCGCGCGGACCTATCGGCTCGAGGTTCTCGCCGGCGGTGACCCGCTGCGGGAGGAGCGGTGGACGCGGTCGTTGCGCGACGACCTCGTGCAGGTTGACGGGATCACGGTCGATTTCGTCAGACAGGCTCCCGGCGCTCCTGGGAGCAAGGGTGGTGTGCTCGCTGATCTCGCTTTGGCGGTGGCCGCTGTGGCGACTTCGAAGCCCCTTGCTGGTGTCTTGACCACCGCCATTACCGAATGGTGCAGTAGGGAGCAGCACCGCAAGGTCCGCATCACCCGGGGCGACGCCGAGTTGGAGATCACTGGCAAGCCCCACGCCGACCAGCAACAGCTCGTGCGGGAGTTCATGGACAAGTTCGAGGACGACGCGTGAACCGACGCGTGCTGCGACGACGCGCACTGCTCATCCACACCGAGACCTACCAGGACGATCGCTTCCCGGCGCTGCCGTCGACGCGCGCCGATACCTGGCAGCTCAGGCAGGTCCTTGAACACCGCAACATCGGAGCCTTCGAGGCCGTCCGCGTGGTCGGCGACCTCACCGCGGACGACATGCACGCCGAAGTTTCCGAGTTCCTCGAAAGCTGCGAGCAGGACGAGCTGGCACTCCTCTACCTGAGTGGCCACGGTGCGCGGACACTCGAGACGACCGGCGAGTTCTACTTCGTCGCTGCTGACACCGACCACGATCGGCTCGCCGAGACCGGAGTCAGCGCGGGGTTCGTCAACGAGCGGCTCGAGGAGTGCTGGGCTCCGCAGAAGGTCGCGATGCTGGACTGCTGCCTCAGCGGCGGGTTCACATTGGGGTTCCGCACCGCCGATCGCGCGCGGGGCACCGTCAAGTCCGCGACGGCGTCTCCCCTGAACAGCCGCGGTGTCTACGTGTTGAGCTCATCCGGACCGCTGGAGGAGTCGTTCTCCGGTGCGAACACACCGGAGGGGTCTGCCCCATCGGTGTTCACCGGAGCAGTGGTCGAGGCGCTGCGGACTGGCAGGGCAGCCAAAGACGGCTCCGGCAACGTATCCGTGGACGACCTCGTCGATCATGTCACCCGGCAGTTGCGCGGTCGGGGCGGGCAGATTCCGACCAGGTCGTCGCTGGGGGTCAACGACCGCATCGTGATCGCGTCGTGCCCGGTCGGTGAGGCACCGGTGCTCGCTCTTTCGGCACAGGCGCCGCAGTCGAAATCGCCAACCGGGTCGACTGCTGAGGGCGGCGCCGTTCAAGCTTCTAAGCGCTCGGCCACGTGGAAGGAACTGATCGAGTACTACCGCGCGTGCGTGCTCGATGAAAGCTCGGAGATGCCGTACTTGCCCGTGGCCGATCATGGCCGCAGCTACGCCTGCCTCGCCGGCGCTGAGCGCCTCATCTCCGGCGACCTCGATGAGCACGGCACCGCCGAGATTCCCGATGAAGCGGCCGAATTCCTCGAGAACGTCGACAAGCAGGATGAGCTCTGGGCGGGCTATCCGGCCGTCGTGCTCAACCGGCCGCGCAACGGGAAGCCTTGGGCGTCGCCTCGGTTCGCACCGCTACTGATGCGCCGCGTCGAAGTCACCGGAGATGAAGAGGGCCTGACGCCCCGGTTCCGGCCGTACGGGCCGGTGGTGCCACATCCCGGACTGGCCGAGGACCAACTCGGGTCGGAGCAGGCCAGCCACCTTATCGAGACCTACCAGCCGACGTGGCACACAGGCCAGCACAGCCTCCTGGCCACCGACGCCCGCAACCTGCTCCGGCACGAGTTCGAGCTGCAATGCGTGCAGGAGCTCCGCCCGGAGTTTCTAGACGAACGCATCGACACCAACTCACCGGGCGACGGTGCCCGCAACGCCGCAGTCCTCATCCGAGTTCCCCGCACCGGTGGCGCGAGCACGAACCTGCTCAAGGACCTCGAATACATCGCCGACAACCATCACAAGATCGCGGAGACCGCGATGAGTTGCCTGCTGTCCAGCGCGAACGACGAACGAGCGGCTGAACTCAGCACTGCGGTTACCCCGCTGCCGGCGAACGAAGCGCAATTGGCCGTGCTCCGTGCAGCAATGTCCCAGCGGCTGACGGTAGCTACGGGACCGCCTGGAACGGGCAAGAGCCAGCTCGTGGCCAACGCCGTCGCTACAGCAGTCGCCAACCAGCAGTCGGTGCTCGTCGCCTCCACCAACAACCAAGCGGTGGACGAAGTCTGGCAGCGCTGCGATCGGCTGCTCGGGGACAGCGTGGTGCGCACCGGTTCGTCCTCCGGCCAAGAGGACTACCGGCAGCACGAAGCCGACGCCCTCCAACGTCTGCTGAAGTCGAAACCGCCGCAGATCAACCTCGCCACAACCCTCGCGAAACACACCGGAAGCAGCAAGCAACACGATCGCGTCTATCGAGACCTCGCCCGCAAGGCAGAGGTGGAGAAGCAGCTGCTCGATGCCGCGACCGACAGGGAACGACACGCAGGACACCTCGGACACACGCCAGGTGAGCTCGCGAAACGCCTCAGTTTTCGGCCGGAGGTGTGGGAAGGCCGGGCCCGGCGACTCACGAACGCATGGTTCCTCGGTGCGTGGCGCCGTGGGCGACTGTTGCGCAAGCTCGGGCTCGATTCTGCGCAAGACACCCGGACGGTGTGCCAGCACGTGGCCGACTTCGCCGGGGCGGAGACCCGGTGGCGTCGACTTCGGGACGAAGTGAGTGCCACGGTTGCCGACGAGGATCTCGCTGCTTCCCTCAACGCCGTCGACACGGCCGTTCAGGAAGCGTCCCTCACGGTGTGGCAGGCGTCCCATACCAGCGGGGTCAGTGGGGGCAAGGCCGCCATCCGCGCCCTCGTCCAGGCGACCGCCGGCAACTCATCTGACTGGGCAGCCCTGCGCGCCGTCCTGCCCCACGTGCGTAGTTGGGCGACGACGAGTCTGTCTGCCCGGCGGTTCCCGACTCATCCGGGGCTGTTCGACCTCGTGATCATCGACGAGGCCAGCCAGTGTTCGATCCCTCAGGTACTGCCGCTGCTGTTCCGAGCACGGCGTGCGCTGATCATCGGCGACGTCATGCAGCTCGCTCACATCACCACGATCCCCGCGGAACGCGAGGCGCTCATCCGACGCCGCACCGGTATTAGCTCGACATTCCTGGAAAAGCACAAGCTGTCGTTTCGCCGGCACTCCGCGTTCCGCGCCGGCGAGAGCTCTCGCGGCGGCAGCCTTCTGCTTGACGAGCACTACCGGTGCCACCCCGACATCGCCGCGGTGTCGAACGAGCTCTTCTACGGCGATGCGCTGACCGTGCTCACTGATGTCCGCGGTCGCCCGGCGGTGAACAGGCCGGCGGTGGCTTGGTCCCACGCCGCAGGACGGCCTCAGCGCGCGCCGTCGGGCACCTCGTGGATCAACCACGAGGAGGTCCGCGCCGTAGCGAAGTGCGTCGACTTCCTCCTCACACACCTACCGGCTAACGCGACGATCGGTGTCGTGACGCCGTTCAAGTCCCAGCAGGCCCTTCTCTCCCGCCAGTTGCGGAATGACGACAGGGTCCGTGTCGGCACAGTGCACACCTTCCAAGGCGGCGAACGCGATGCCGTGGTCTTCTCGCTCGTCGCTGGCGAAGCAATGTCCCCGGGGGCGATCAGCTGGGTGAACCGTCAGCTCAACCTCTGGAATGTCGCGATTACCAGGGCCAGATCACACCTGATAGTGGTCGGGGACAGGGAGTTCTGGCGTCACCGCGGCGGTACCGGTGGAGAACTCGTGCGCGCAGCAGAAGAGGCCGCGGCCAGCGAACGCGGTGCGACCAGGGCACCCGATTCCCTCGTGCAGCGGCTCTACGACCTCGCCTCGGTGGTTTCCGAGACTGAGGCCGAACTGGGGGCGAGCCTCAACGGATACCCCCTCGACGCACTGCTCAAGTACAGCGACGGGACCTCCCGGCCACTGCTTCTTGACCGGAGCAACGGTGAGGATTTGGCTCCTGCGCGCCACCTCCGGTTGATGCTGCGCCGACGTGACCTGCTGTCCCCGCCCGACGATGGACCACCCGCCGTCCGCCTACCCGCCTGGATCCTCTACGACCAGCAAACTGCGCTCGCCGAACTCGGGCTCGCCAACGCGGACGTGCCCGAAAGGATGTAAGCCTGGCTGGTTGAATAGTCAAACCGACAATGTTGGCGGTCGAGGCAGCGGTCGCCTGGTTGCATGGACCCCGTAGCCTACGGATCCGCTCGGAACTCGCGACGACCAACTCGCCCACTGCATGAACCGGTGACGGCGTCACTCCCTCGATCAGTAGCTCCGATCGTGTCTGTAAGTAAGCACCGCCGGGCCAAGTAATAAGGCCACCGCAGCGAAGAAAGGTGAGCCGATATGCCTGACGACGAGGCACGTCTGCTTCCCTTGGACCAGATCAGCGGGAAGACCTGCGGAGCTCTACTGGTCCATGTTCCTAGGTCTGCGTCGCCAGATCCGTGTGGCTCCAGGCGTTGGCCAGATCGCACTCGCTGATCAGCGGCAGTCCGAGAGCCGCACGCCTGGGATTGACATGCGCGTCAGCGAGAGGGAACAAGCGCACCGTCGACCCGGTCGGTCCTCCCCACTGCGTGCCATGCCGCTGCGCGAGGCCCTGCTCGACCCGGACCCTGTCCTCGAGGAAGGCCAAATCTCTCGCCCGAGCGTCACCGCGCTCAACCGCTGACCTCAGCAAGTCGAGCCACGCGGCACGGTATTCGGATGAGGAATGCTGCGCCAGCAACCACGCGGCATGCGCCCCATCAGCACCGACAAGCCGATGACCCGGCCAGCCCCGGCTCCCGATGATGGCCGCTAGCCAGCAGGTGTTGTCCGCGTTGATCCGTTGCACCACGCTCCATGCGCCACCGGTGGACACCGCCTCGCGAGCCCACTGATCCTTCCTGGCTCGGCGCAACAGCTCAGCGCGCAGCCACATACCCACCGCGCCACACCCCCAGCTTCGGGCTGTCAAGTCACCATCACAGCGCCCCACCAGCGAAAGCCTCGCTCCCGCTCTAGGCACCGGCGCAGGTACGCGGAGGCCACGCTTGGGGATTCGCGCAAGCGACCGAGCCTCTTCTTGCAGGGCGGGACATTACCGATGTTTGTGCTTGACGAATTTTTCGACGTCTCTGCGCATGACGGTCCGGAACTCGTCGCGCAGCGACGTCAAGGTGGGGGTTGGGGCAGAGGTTGCTGCTGCTAACAGGTCAACCACTGAACAGGTCAGCATCTGTCCTTGCCATCCCGCGTACACCGCGAGCACTTCCAATCGGTGTACGTCGTCCCAGTCCAGCAAGAGATAGCCGAGTAGCTGCCGCAGCCATCTTCCGACTGGCGGGGAGGGCTCCCTGGTGAGCTTGATATCGACTAGCGTGTTATCGACGACGAAGTCGGCAACGCCAAATCCCTGACCCAGCACAGGTGCAACACAAACATGGGACCCAAGGTGATGAAACGCCGCACGGCCGAGCTCGACATACTGCGCCCACACCTTGTCCAACGCATGCCGCGCCTGGGGATCAGAGCCAAGTGATGCATCGTCGGTGACCATCGCAAACCACCGCCGCCGCTGATCGATTCCCCAACCCGGGTGCCTGTGCGCCAGTTGCTCCACTTCCATCAGGTCCAAGCACGTCGCCAGTGCTCGATCCTCATCCTGACGACCGACGGGCTTCGGGCTGGTTGCACGCTTCCACTCCCACAACGCTGGTTCACTGGAGTCCGCGGAAGGCAACCTTTGAGCGCGCTCGGGCTCAAACCCCACAGACTGAAGCAAGTCCGAGTATCGCTGTGGCGGGAGGTAGGTCAGCAGCCCTGCTGGTTCGGGACGCCGGCCGAGGTCGAGGCCAATCCGAAGCTCCAGAGCTCGCCCAACATCATCCCAGCGCTCGAACGAGCCATACTCTGGTGAAGGCGTCACATTCAGTGACTCCGCCCAACCGTCCTCGACATAGCCCCGATGAGGCAAACGAGCACGCAGAAAGCCCGACAGCGCGCTCGCGGGATCCCCTGCTTGATCACCGATCGGCATGCCCCCACAGTCTCAGAACTCACCGACATCGAATCTCGCCTCAGAAAGGCGCGAGAGATGCCACCGTCTGTGATCCGCGACCGGCGGTGGCGCGCTTGCTAACCGCCGTGCTCCGTACCGTCAACGTCCACGGTGTTTTCCTGTCGACTGACGGAGCCGGATCTGTGAGTGTTGAGCGCTTTTAGCCTCGATGCGATGCGGTCAACGTCGGCGTAGCGGCCTTGTTCTCGGTAGATTGTGCTCGCGCGCTGCCAGCAGGCGGCGGCCTTGTCTGGATCTTGGTCTTCGTACACGGCCGCGAGGTGATCGAGTGCCTCGGCTTGCCCGGACGTGTCGCCCAGTTTCTCGTACAGCTCGAGCGCCAGTTCAAGGTGTTCAACGGCCTGTTGGTGTTTCGCGCTGTATCGTGCGATGCGGCCGAGGCTGACGCGGGCGCGGGCTTCGCCGCTGAGGTTGCCGGTCCGACAGGACCACGCGAGGGCTTCACCGCAGATGTGTTGTGCATGCTCGTGGTCGCCGAGCTTGGCTGTGTACCAGCCGACTTCGTTGAGAGCATGGGCGCCACTGACTTCGACGCCACGTTGCTCATACAGCCGCAGGGCACTCTTCGCGTGTTCGAGTGCCTTGGAGTGGTTTTCCTGCTGTCCCCATGCATCGGCCATCGCCCGGTGGGTGTGGGCCTGCCCGAGCTCGTCTCCGTCACGCTCGGCCCCCGCGAGCCCTTCGCGGAGGTGAGTGAGAGCGTCGTCGTGGCGCTCAAGCCGTGTGCAGGCCCGTCCGAGATGCCTGTAGGAACGGGTGCGCAACTCGGGATCCGCGAGGTGGTGCGAAGCGTGGGCGCCGGCTTTCCATGCTGCCAGGTTGTCGTGAAAATGTCCCTGCCGGAGCTGGAAGGTCGTCATGGCCCACGCTAGCTGCCACACAGCAGCATGCCAGCCCCGCGTCACGGCAAAGTGCTGGGTAGCGAGGAGGTTCGCCCGTTCCGTGTCGAACCATGCCCACGCCGCGTCTTCGTCGGCGAGGCTCAGAGGTTGACACCCGGGCGGCAACTCGGACAACGCGATCGGCGCGTGGTGTGGCGCGATGAGCAAGTCGGCAGCGTGCGCGGTATGTGTCGAGAACTCGACGAGCCGCCGACCCGCCTGGTTGACCTCGTCGTCGGAGAGGTCTTGGCGAGCTCGTTGTCCGGTGTAGAGACGAACGAGATCGTGCATGCGATACCGCCCCTGAGCCTCTCGACTCACCAGGGACACGTTCTCTAGTGCCCGCAGGCTGGACTTTAGGGTTTGCATCGGCACGCCGCTGAGGCTTGTCACGGCGGCGAGGCTAATATCGGCCCCCGGCGCCAGGCCCATGAGACCGAGCACACGAGACTGGTGCTTGTCGAGCGCCTGATATGACCAGGACAGCACCGCTTCCAGGCACGCCGTGGGCTCGCCGGCGTCGAAGGCTTCCAGACGCGACGACCGATCACGAAGTTCTGCTGCCAGCTCCGCGAGAGGAATCTGCGGATCGAGTACGGCACGACCAGCAACGATACTCAACGCAAGCGGGAGACCCGCGCAATAACGAATGAGCTCTGCGACCGCCTCTGCCTCGGCGTCCAAGCGTGCCTGTCCGACACGCCGGGCCAGCAGTGCGCGCGAATCCGCCTCACCCAGAGTGCCAACCTTGATGGGCTGAGCATTGTGCCGGGTCACCAGGCCGGCGAGCCGATCACGACTGGTCACCAACACCGTGCAGGTCGACGTCCCGGGGAGCAACGGCACAACCTGGGTACTGTCCCTGGCATTGTCGAGCACTATCAGGATCCGGCGGCCAGCGACCAAGCTCCGGTACAAGCCCAGCTGGGCGTCCAAGTCCGGTGGCACGTCCTGGGACGCAACCCCCAGAGCGTCGAGAAAGCCGCGCACTGCCTCGCGAGGCGTCAGCGGCTCGTCGAACGGGTCGAACCCACGAAGATTGACGAACAGCTGCCCATCGGGGAATCGCTCGGCGTGCTTGTGCGCCCAGTGCAGCGCGAGCCACGTCTTCCCGATACCCCCAGCGCCGCCAAGCGCGGAGACAACCACAGTTGACGCCAGCTGCGACTCGGCATCGAGCGCACTGGTGAGGGCTGCGAGCTCTGTTTCCCGACCCGTGAAGGCACCGGGAGGTTCAGGCAGCTCACGAGGTACGGACACCGGACGCCGGGCGGATTCGTGGAAGTGAACGTCACCGTTGACCTCACCGGCCTGCAACAGCGAACCGACGACCGCAGACCCCACCTCATTGTGCACCTCGCGCCCACGCATAAACGATCAGTTTGCCTTAACCGAGCTCCAGGCAGCAGCTGGGTCCTAGCCGCAGAACGACCGCCCTCCCCTATGGAACTCGGAGCGCCATCACTCGTTGCTCACGCAATCAGGCTGACGTTGTCGCAGCCCGGATCAGTGCGTCAGGCCGTGTATCTACGCTTGTTGGTCATGGTGAACGAACGCGTCTACGGCCACATTCCCGGATTCCCCGAAGGCACCCACTTCTCGAACCGGTTCGAGGCCCAGCAAGCTGGCGTCCACCGCCCTGGGCAAGCGGGCATTTCCGGCGGGAAAGACGGCGCTGACTCCATCGTCGTGTCCGGCGGCTACCCCGACGACCTCGACTTCGGCGACGAGATCATCTACACCGGACACGGTGGTCAAGACCCCAACACCGGTCGCCACATCGAAGATCAAAAACTGATCAAGGGCAACCTCGGGCTCGTGAGGAGCTACCTGGACCACCGACCGGTCCGCGTCATCCGCGGGGCCGGCGGCGATCCCCAGCACTCACCCGAAACGGGCTACCGCTACGACGGCCTCTTCCGCGTCGTCGGCTACTGGCACGACACCAGCCGCGACGGCCCCCAAATCTGGCGATACCGACTCATCAAGCTCGCCACAAGCGACGAGACTGCTGACCTACCGGCCCTCGAGGACGCCCCGCTGGAACCAGCACGCCGAGCTGAGCACCGCAGCGAACGACTCGTCAGAGACCGCGCTGTCGCCGAGCGAGTGAAAGCTCGCCACAACCACCATTGCCAGATCTGCGGCATCCAACTCACAACAGCAGCCGGCCCATACGCAGAAGGAGCACACATCCGCGGACTCGGACGACCCCACAACGGGCCCGACCACGACAGCAACATGCTCTGCCTCTGCCCCAACGACCACCTCCTGTTCGACACCGGCACCATCTACATCGACGACGCCTGGACCGTCTGGAACGCGGCCCAAGACAACCCGATCGGAACACTTCGACAGGCTCCACGACACAACATCGACCAGGCGCACATTCGCTACCACCGAGAACACCAAGCCATAACCCGGCCGCGGGTGAAAAGACGGTGAAGGCCTCGGACTCTCCGAAGCCCTGTCGACTAGTGCTTCTCTTCCACCGATTTTCGTCCGCGATCGATCACTGCGTCTGCAATGCGCCTGCACCCGCCTGGTGGCAATGCGAGCGGCCTACGTCTCCTACCGACACGGCCGCGACTTCCCCGGGATCATTGGTCTGGCCGAGTTCAGCGGGAATCAGGATGCCCCTGGGCTCGAAACCGGTGGGTCAACCACATCTGCGGCCGGATCCTCGGTGAGCTGACGCGCGGCTTCCTCGTCCACCTCGCGATAGGTTCGCGCAGCCTCGCCAGCTCGTAGCCCATGTCCCGGGCAACCGACCATGCTGCGCAGAACTCCGCGAACTCGGCGTGCACCCATTCATGCCCGTACCCATCAGCGCCGCCGCACAGTGGACCGCCTTCGGACCGACCAACGTCGCCATGCACTCGGTCAGCATCGAGGGGGAAGCCGGGTCACGGGGCAGGGCAAATACTCCTCGCTGATCTACAAGTTGTTCTTCAGGGCTTCGAGCACGCGCGCCATGAGTGCCGGCGTTGGCTGCGCCCACCGCTGAGGGGGCGGTTCGCGCACCGTTGGTATGGGCTGGGTGTGTATGTCGTCTGCGAGATCGCCGCTGAACCAGCCGTAGCCGTCGGGCTTTCGGGCCAACGAGTCAAGACCGAGCTCCAGCGATTTAGCCGCCACCGGGCAGCCACAGTGAGCTGGTAGCGCGACGAGTGATCATGGGTGCATCAGGAGTGCCGTGTGGAGGCAAGGCGAGCAATGCACTGACGACCTCCTCCACCGTGCCGTGTTGCTGCCAGAGCGGGGCACCGTTGGGATAATCTTCGGCTCGGTACCGTGCCGCGACGGCTTCGGTCATGTCTCGGATCGTGTATGTCTCGATGACGCCGTCGTGCAGTCGTTGAGCATGGATCGCCATAACGGTGCGGTCGGTGCTGTCGCACAGGTGAAGGAATTGGAATCCCGCGTCCACGCTTCGTCGCACGGCGGCGATATGCGGCGATTCCTCTCCGCGTGGTTGTGTCATGGCCTCCCACCCGAAGCGTGGTGAGCGGCGGCCCTGTCAGAGGGAAGGGCTGGTGACATGGCTGCGCCCGTAGCATCGCTGCTTGGCCCCGTCACGCATACATTATGGAGAGACCGAGCAGGGCGAATGTGAGACAACAACCGCCGGGGCCAAGATCGTTTGCGTTCAGTACGGCGCCTCGGAGCCCGTGTCAGGTCAGGCTGGTACGAAGTGGCACGGACACGGACCTGAGCCCGGCAGCGCCCGCAGCGCGCTCCCGGGGGTGTAGCTAGTGACACTGGAGTCACCGTGTGCCCGCACAGAGCTAGAGGATCAGTCCTATCTCGAATTGCGCGCCCTGCCTCGTCGTCGTTGATCGCGTGGTCGCGCTGGTCTGCCGCGCTGGTGAACCACGTGATGAACACACGCTCGTCTTGCGATGTCATCGTCCACGTTCCCCGTGTTGATCCTGCCGTGTCGTGACACCACAAAACCGCAGTTCAGGCAAGCATTCCACCCCGATGTACGGTGATCTTGCCACGCATATCTTCCCTGTTGAACCGGGAGAAAATGCGGCACACTGACGAACACGTACGGTCACCGCGATCGACGGAGGAAGGGGATGCGATGCCAACCGCGATCCGCAGCGTGCGGCAGGAACAGCGCCAACTGGCAGCCGACCTACGTGCTCAATCGAAGACGTGGGCTGAGGTGGCGCAGGTGTTTTCCGAGCGCTACCACGTCAACATGCGAGCGGCGTTTCGCCTGGCGCACGGTTGGAGCCAACGTGAGGCCGCCGACGCATGGAATGAACGCTGGCCCGCCGACCCCAAGACGTTCAAGAACTTCTCCTACTGGGAGCAATGGCCCGCCGACACCGGGCACGCACCCTCCCTGGAAGTCTTGGGAAGGCTCGCCGAGTTGTACGCCTGCAAGCTTTCGGACCTTCTCAGCGACGAGGGCGACTACCGCTCCGCCGATGACGCGCACCGGCACAGCGAGCAGCTCGCGGCGCTGGGTAGCAGCGCTGACGACACCATGCGGGATTTCGTGACCCGGCTCGACCAGGTCGACGTCCATGAACTGGCGAACATGGCGACCACATGGGCGCAGAGCAGCGGCAACGGGACGAGCGTCAACCGGCGCTCCCTGTTGCTCAAGGTCAGCGCCGCGCTGTCGCTCGCCTCCACCAGCCCCGCGCTCGCCGACGACGCCGAGGCCCACGCCGCCACGCTGGCGCAGTCAAGCGATGATTTCTCCGGTATTTGGCACAGTCGCTACGTCTACCCCAGCACCGGGCGCGCCAAGAACTTCACCGGCGAGCACTACGTCGTCTTGCGCCAACACGGTGCACGGCTGCTGGGCCAAAGCGTGCCGCACACCCTCGGTTCACGGCTACGCCTCGAACTCGCCGTGGAGAAATCCGTCGCCACCGGGTCATGGCGCGAAAACACCTCGCCCACCGGCTATTACAAAGGCGCGACGTTCCACGGCACCCTGCAAATGGTCATCGACCCCTCCGGCCGCCGCATGACCGGGATGTGGCTCGGCTTCGGGCGCGACTTCAGCATCAACAGCGGCGAATGGGAACTCACCCTTTGCGAAACCACGATCTCTAAGACCACCCAGCGCGCCTACCACGACAAGGTTTAAGAGCTCAGCTCAGCACCGCCACGATCGTTGAGTCATGCGGGAACTTGCCGGAGGCGATCCGCTCGAACAAGCCGTACATCATCTTGGCCTCGTACACCCAGTCCAAGGTGACGCCGTGCCGAGACTCAAAATCCGTGATGAAGGAATCCAGCTCAGGCTTGCGCTTCGCGTAGCCGCCGAAGTGGAAGTCATAGTCCAGCACCCAGTTGTCCGTCTCGACACTGAAACCCTCACGCTGAAGACGCCGCACCTCCTCATCGAGGAACTGGCCGCCCTTCAGAACCGTGAAACCGAGGACACGACAGCGACTGGACAACCCGGCCGCGATTCCAGCGACAGTTCCTCCGCTACCAGTGGCACAACAGAAAACATCGCAATCGATCTCAATCTCGTCCGTAAGCTCGGCACAACCGCGAACGCCTGGCCCGTTGCTGCCACCCTCCGGCACCACATAGCAAGGACCGAACTCCTCGGCGAGCGACGCCAGCACATCAGGCTCGGTCTTGCGCCGGTAGGTGGTGCGATCCAAGTACGTCAGCATCATCCCCCGGTCGACGGCGTAGGCCAGGGACTCGTTGAGCGGCAGATGCTCCTCGCCCCGAATCACGCCGACCGTCTCGAATCCGAAGTAGTGTCCGGCGGCGGCCGTCGCGCGAACATGGTTGGAGAACGCCCCACCGAATGTCAGCAAGCGCGTGTGCCCCTGCTTTCGTGCCGTCGCCAGGTTGTACTTCAGCTTGCGCCACTTGTTACCGGGCACCTCGGGGTGGATTAGGTCATCCCGCTTGAGATAAACCCGGACACCGCGCTCGTCCAAACGCTCATCGCACAGCCCTACCAGCGGCGACGGCAAGTTGACCGCCAGCCCACTGGAGTCAGCTCCTGCCGTGTCCACGACCCCAGGATAAGACGCACAGCGGAAACGCCCCGACTCCACCCATCGCAGGTAACTCGGTCAAGCCCGTGATGATCTAGTTGGGATTCAATCCGGTATCATGCCCTACGCCTCGGCGGCCCGTTGTGGATCGGCAGCCAGTTCGGCTAGATGTCCGTCTTCCGCGGGAGTTACTTCGACCAACTCCATGAAGCAGCCATCACCGGACCAGAGCTCGAAGCACTGCTACTGCGCATCTCCGCCAACCTCCGCGACCAGCTCGTATGAGCGGCGCCGGTCGCCGTGGTGGTAGATCGGCGTCGTCACCATAATCTCGCCGGGGTGGAAATGCTTGATCAACACGTTGAGCTTCTGACCCACCGTTTGCAGGGATCCAGCCATCAAGCCGCGTGTGTGGTGGTCGACGGTGGCGCGCTCTTCGGACGAGTAGTGCACCTTCGCCGCGTCTTCCGGCGCGGGAAGTCGTATGCGGTTTCCCTTCAAACGACTCAGGATCTTGAGCCGAGTCGGCCCGGCCAACCATTCAGCACGGGCGTCCGAATCGGCGGCGATGACGGAAACACTGACGAGAGATCGCGGAGTCGGCACGCCCTCCGAGGGCTGGAACCGTTCACGGTAAACCTGGAGCAGTTCGCCGCATTCCGGGTTGAGGTGATGCGCAACAGCGTAAGGAAGCCCTGCTGTGGCAGCGAGCTCTGCACTGGCGACGCTCGTGCCGAGAATCCACGGTTGCGGACGGTTTCCGATAGCAGGGACCGCGGTCACAGTCCCCGGCTTCGGCTCGCACTCATCGAAGTAGGAAAGCAGCTCACGAAGCTGTTCGGCGAAGCCTCTCTGGCCTTCGCCTGTGCGCCGAATCGCGGACGCCGCGCGCGATGGTCCACCCAGCGCACGGCCGAGTCCGAGATCGATTCGTCCTGGGTAGAGCGCTTCGAGGGTGCCGAATTGCTCGGCGATGATCAGAGGCGAGTGGTTCGGAAGAAGGACACCGCCGCTCCCCACCCGCATGCCTCGAGTGGCCTCGGCGAGGCGTCCTACAAGGACGGCGGGAGCCGCGCTGGCCACGCCACGCATGCTGTGGTGTTCGGGTACCCAGTACCGGTGGTACCCGAGCGTGTCGGTCAGACGCGCCAGATCGACAGTATTGCGAAAGGCCTGGCGGGCGTTGGAACCTTCGACGATCGGTGCGGTGTCGAGGACTGAGCGGCGGACTCCTCCGTCAGTCTCTGACTGTGTCATGGAGGTCCTTCCTGATTGCCCCGCGCGAAGCGAGTTCGTTGCTGAGCTGGATCATCCAGCGTGCGCGTCGGCGCCAGCTTCCATCGAAATCGGGCTCGATAACCGGGTATGGCGGTTCGGCGGGAGTGGGCGTCTCGTGGCTCCAGCGTGCCTCGCGCACCGCGATGCGTGTCTCCAACCCCGCTGCGACGGCGTCGGCCGCGTGTCGTGGGTTCCGTGCATCGTCATTGGGCGGTGGGCAGTCACGTGCCAGCTCTGCAAGGCCGTCGGTGATCTCCGCTGTTGTTCGTTCGAAGTCGTCATCGGGACGCGGGCGGCCACTGTCGCTGTTTTGGTGATCGAGCGCGATGTGCGGAAACTCGGTGGTGAGCGTGCGCCATAGCGGCGTGAGCTGCTGTGTGTAGCGGGCGCGTAGTGCCATTTCGTAGCGTTCCCTGGTCGCGACCACCACGCCGGCCAGAGGGGCGAAGGCCAAGCCCAGCGCGAGGAGAAGCTGCCCACCGAGCTGCCCGATCGAGTACAGCGTGCTCATGAAGACCAGGTCGAGGTCACGTGTGACGAGTCGGATGCCGTAGCGGACGAGCGAGATGGCGTTGACTCCGAGGGTCATGCCGGCACTGCCCAAGATGACGAGACCGAACGCGGCCCGCGCGAGTGGGTGCTGCAGACGGGTGAGATAGCCCCCGGCACGGCAGATGCCCAGAATCCAGACGGCGAGTGAATAGCCATCCATGGACAGGTAGAACACGGTACGCTGCCAGGTCTGTTGTCCACGGCCCTGCGCCTCTGGCCAGACCAGCAAGACCACGGCCATGACAGCTAGGGCAAGCACGAGCACGCCAAATTCGACTCGTGCTGTTCGTACCCGTGCCGCCATGGGCTTGCGCTGGTCCGCGAGAGCGAAAAACGCTGCCCAAGCGTAGGCCATCACCATCCAACAGCCGTTGATGATGACACCCCATGCCGGGCCGAAGAAGTCCTCGATAGGTTCGAGGAAGGGCGTCTGGATGCCGAAGACGGCCGCGAATGACAGGGCCCACAGGCCCACGACCAGGATGCGGAGGGCGAAGTCCTGTCGTCGACGTGTGAGCTGGTCGGTCTCCCAGACCGTGACCGCCAGGATCACGACCGCTTTGAACAGGCGCAACGCCATCTCGAAATCCATGATCACTCCTGAACTACGAAACCGAACGCGCCTGCGATACCGCGCTCTTCCGGTGAAGCGCCTGGTCGCAGGCCGTTGGGTCGTGGTCGTTCCCTCGCCAGGCCGGCCAGAATTCGTGCTCCAACCTCGGCTTCCCATTCGCGCCAGTCCGAGTAGGCGTTGTCCGTGCCGAGGTCAGCGCCGCAGGTCAGTGCGTCACCAAAGTCCAAGTGCCGGCGAAGCAGGTGAATGAGTTCGTGTGCGATCACCAGGTCGCGCTGTGGTGCAGGAGCTGTCCGTTCGTAGAAGATCGAGTCGATTCGGCTTTGCTGCGCCAGGTGACCAATCGACGTGGTCGCGCCGAGATCGACTCCTTTCACCTTGATGCGTCGGCCTCGGTACGCGCTCAGGCGCTGACACAGGTCGACCGGATCCCAGGGCGGGCGGACATCCAGCGCGGCAAGCACGTCTCGGCAAAGGTCTTCTAGTTGAGCCGCGCTCATCGGGCCGGTGAGCGTTGAACTCCAGATTCGGAGCCGGGTCCTGGCCTCCGGCGCGGCCTGCGGCGTTTCCTCACCGAGGGGTGACGGCGCCCGGAGTCCAACGAGGACTCGCCTGAGCTGGTCCCACCGTGGTTCCGGCAACGGGCTGAACACTCGACACAGGCGGTGTTCGTCGAGGCCGCAGTCGCGCAAGGCACGCTGGACGACCTGTTCGTAGGCACGGGCCACAGCCGACGGGTCGGAGCCGAAGAACGCCGGGTCAGTCCCGAAGAATCTCGCTACGGCGCTGAGCAGATCTGGTGTCGCGGGTTCACCGTGCCGGTGCAAGGCGATCTTGATTTGGCTGGCCCCGACGCCCTCTCCTACATCAGCATCGGTGTATGGACGGCGTCCGGTCTCCGGGTCGAGGACCGTTACGACGTCGAACAGCCAGTTCAGGCGGTCGGTGACTGAGCCGATGCTCTCGGCGCTAGTCATCGGCTTCCTCCGACTCGTCATCCGAGCGCAACGCCTCGGCGAGAGCTCGCATCATCCTCGCGCGTTCGCGTGCGGCCGTGACGTTCGTGGCGCCGCGGTGGCCGACCTTGGCGACTCCGGACTCGCGCATCGCGCGCTGAAGCTCCTCGGAGGCGGTTCGAAGTTCCTGTTGCGCTGCTCGCTCTGCATCCAGTTTGGCGTGCAGCTCCTGCTCGCGGTCGGCGAGCTCGGCTTCGACCTCGGCAGCTACCGCCGGGTCAGTGAAGTAGCCGGTTCGGACATCAAAGAACCAGGCGATGACCTCAAGCGTTCGTAGTGTCGGGTTCGTTTTCACGCCGCGGCGCAGCTCCGACAAGTGCGACTCGGACAAGTCGCGCCCGGCTTCCTTGCACGCATTCACGACCTCCCGATTCGTGAACACTCGATCGGGTGAGCCTTGAGGGCGTTGAACGTCGAACAAGCGGTTGAGCCGCTCGCCCACAGTTTTAGGCGGTGTTGTTGACGGCATTCGCCCTGACTCTTTCGGCATCACAGCTCCCCAGGTCAGCGTTGCGAAGCAAGCATGACACCGCAGAGCGATCCTCGCTAGCGATACCCGCGTATCGATTGACGGAGAACCGATTCGTAGTAGCGTAATTCTCATCGAGCTCGAAAAGATCAAAATTCGCTCGATTTGTTCGACCCCTCCAGCTGGAGATCAATACATCTGATTCAACATCATTTCCTTACCAGGGGCGCTGTCATGAAAAATCCGATCAACCGGTATTGGGAAGTGTTCGCTGAGGGCAAGTGCGCGCAGCATCCGTTCTCGGCCGACTGGTTTCACGAAGACGCTCGTGGCGGGCGTGCTGTGGAGCGGCAACGGTCGCGTGCCCAGCAGGCGTGTTCGGGATGCCCGCTGCGGCCGCAATGCCTGGCGATGGCACTGGAATTCGAAGCCGATGACGGTCATTCGTGGGGTATCTGGGGTGGGGTGAGTGCGCGCGACCGGCGCGAGGTCCTGCAGGCACTTGCCGCCTCCGGCGCCCCACGCGATGCCGTCGACTTCGATCAACTCGCCGTGAACGTCTTGGAACCCGGCGAGGTGGGTCAGGCCCAGGTGATTCCACTGCCTCGGCCGAGGCAACTGGGTCCCTTGCCGTTCGTTCGTCGGATTGCGTAGCCGGAGAGAGTCATGGAGATCCTCCGCGCCACCGTCGAACCGATAACGGCCCACTTTGGCGTCGTCGTGATGGCCGGCTTGTGGGCATCGCTGGGAGTTGGAGTGGCTGTCGGCTCGGCGTGGGTGATGCGGCGCTGGGTTCCGACCGTGCTCAAGCCCGCTCCGTTCGCTGGGCTCGTTGTCACCTGCGCATTCGTCTCGGTTGGTGTCGGTGTCATCTTCGGTGGAGACCCTGCGTTGCCAGCGTGGTGGTGGTTGGGCGTGATCGGTGTCGGCCTCAGTGCGATCGATCTGCACTGTCATCGCTTGCCTCGGACGTGGGTGCTTGCCCTGGTGACGGGCGGGCTTGTGGTCTTCGTGTGTCTCACGGTCACCGGATCCGGCGGTCTCACACCGTTGCTGCGAAGTTTCGGCGCGGTGCTGCTTGTCCTGGCGGTGGGAGCTGGTATCTACGCGGCGGCGCCCGGTTGGCTCGGTTTCGGTGACGTGACTTTGCTGAGTGCGTTGGCGGCGTTTTGGGGCTGGCTGGGGTGGCGCACCGTGCTCTGGGGCCTGTTTCTGTCGCTGGTCGTGCTCGGTGTCGTGGCCGCTGTTGCGTGGCTGATGGGCAGGCGTGGCGAGGAAAGTCGTATCGCCGCTGGTCCCAGCATTGTTCTCGGTGGCTGGATCGCCATCGTCAGCTATTCATGAGGAGAAGTGACCGTGATGTCCCGAATGAGTTCACAGGGCCTGGTGATCGTGGCGTGTGTTGCCGGCGCGGTGGCGAGTGCGTGCTCGTCGACGCCACCCTCCGCACCCCCGGTCAGCGAGATCGCGGCTCCCCCGGATCAGCCTTCGGAAAATGCCGCGATCGAAGGGGTGTACCGCGAATTCTGGTCGGTGTCATGGGTGTCGAGTGCCGAGCCGGATCAGGGGTGGGAGCAGCGGCTACGGGCGGTGGCGACGGCTGAGTTGTCCGAGCAGGTGGTCACTCGTGCCCGGCAACAGCGGACCCAGGGGGTTCGGCTCTACGGCACCGTCTCCCCGCGGATCACGGGTTCACGGGTCGAGGGAGATCACGCGGTGGTCACCGATTGCCAGGACGGCAGCCAAGCCGGCTTGGCTGATGCCGCCACAGGGCAGCCTCGCAACGTCGGCCCGTCGCGTAACGCCGTCTCGGCGACCATGGCCCGCGAGGCTGGTGGCTGGCGGGTGGCGAAGATCGAATATCCAGGCGGTGAGTGCTGATGGCTGCGCGCCGCGTCCCGTTGGTCGCCGTCGGCGGTGCCGCACTGCTGTGCATGGGGTTCGGTCCGCTGGGCTCTGCTCAGGAGGGCGGGGTCGAGGTCACTCCTGGCGATTTCGGCGGCTTGTACTCCTCTCCCTCGGTCGAGATGGGCGCGACCAGTCCGGGCAGTTCCGGCGGGAATTCGGGTGGTGCGTCAGGGGGTTCCTCGTCAGGTTCAGCCTCGGGCGGATCACATCGTCCGTCCGGTCCGGCGGTCGTTCCGTTGTGCCCGACGATCATGTGCGACTCCCCTGCCTCCGACGACCCAGCGCTGATGCTGAGTACCGGTCCGCTGTCGTCGTGGTGCTTCGGCCCGTTAGACGAAGGGCAGTGCCCGGCTGGCGAAACCCGTCCTGGCCCACCACCTCCAGGAGCCGCAGTCGGGCCACCGGATCCCGCGGTACTCGCGCAGCAAGCACTCCAGCAGCTTCGTCTCCCGCTACCGGTGCCCCAGCATTCGCCGGACCTGCGCCTGCAGGACGGTCAGGTGGCGACCGTGGTCGGCGAGTTCACCTGGTTCTGGACCGATCCCGGCACCTGGCGCCCGCAACGCCAGCGCGTTGAGGCCGGACCAGTGTGGGCCGAAGTCACCGCTACGCCGATCCAGTTGGCGATGGAACCGGGCGATGGCACCACGCCCATCTCTTGCGCAGGGCCCGGGACACCCTACGAGAGGTCCTTCGGCGTGCATTCCCCGTCACCTGACTGCGATGTCGTGTACGAGCGACCTTCTGCTGGTCCGGTATCGGCGCAGTGGTCCATTACCTGGGAAGTGACCTGGCGCGGTTGGACCGGAAGTTCCCCGACTGGTGGTGTCCTGCCTCCGATGACCTCCCGAGCCCAAACTCAGCTCGTGATCGCCGAAGCGCAAGCCCTCCGCACTCAATAACCGCGTTTCCTGATTCATTTCTCTCATTTTATTTGATCTCGCTTTCAATTCCGTTGTGGGGAGACGTCTATGTCTAATCAGGGTCTTTCTGAGCTGACGGCCTCATCTGATGAGCGGGGAAACGGTCACCGTTCCCGTCTTCCGCGCGTCCCTCGGCGCAGGCGTTGGTGGATGCTGGGTCTGTCGGCCGGGTTGATCGCAGGGTCGGTGGCCGGCGTTGTCACGCTCGTGGCCGGAGCAGATGACCGCGAGCCCGTGCTGGTGCTTACCAGGGACATCGCCTGGGCAGAGCCCATCTCGCAGGCGGATGTGGCGACTGTGGATCTTCCGCCTGAGGCAGCGCGGTTCACGGTGTCCAAGGCGTGCCTGGGCGAGGTCACCGGCAAGGTCGCGGCAACGAATCTGCGTGCCGGCGAGCTGCTCGCCCCGCGGGACCTCATGACCCAGGCGGTTCCGGGGCCCCGCCAAGTCGTCGTCGGGCTGCGCTTGGAGCCCGGCCGGTTCCCTTCAGCAGGACTGATCCCCAACACACCAGTCGAAGTCACAGCGCTGTCCAGGGCGTCGAGTTCCGCAGCCGAGGCGAGTCCCACGACTTCGGCCTTTCGTGCCCGAGTGGTTCGGATGGCACCGCCGGATGCCGAAGGGGCGGTCGTGGTGGACCTGCTCCTTCCCGACTACGCCGCCCATCAAGCCACCTCGGCCGCCGCGACCGGCGCGGTTCTGACGGTTCTCGGACCGGATCACTAGCGAAGCATCCGCATTTCGGTGAAAGGAGCGTGAGCGCAATGGCTTTGGTGACGATGCTGTCGGCGAAGGGATCGCCGGGGGTGACTACGGGGATTGCAGCACTGGCGACGGTGTGGCCCCACGCCCTGCTCGTGGTCGATGCCGATCCGGCGGGAGGCGATCTGCTGCCCGGGTGGGCGGGACAGTGGTGGGTCGATGGTCGGCTCACCTCCGACCGCAGCGTGCTCAGCTTCGCCTCCTCGACTCGACACCTCGAATCCGTGCCAGCCGAAGGCTTGGCCGGTCACGCACAAGAAGTCCCCGACAGCGGCGGATTGCGGCTTCTGGCCGGGGTCAACGGTCCGGTCCAGGCCGGCGCGATCGGCTCCGATGGGTGGAAACGGCTGGCCAGTGCACTGCGGGACCTGAGCGAAAGTGGTCCGGATGTGCTCGTGGACGCGGGTCGATGGAGTCCCGCGACGCCGTGGCCGCTGGTGGCCGAGTCCGATCTCGTCCTGGTCGGGGTGCGCCCGACGCTGCGGCACATCGTCGCGGCCAGCCGACTGGTCACGGTCTTGCGTGACCTGGTGCCCTCCCAGCGGTTGGGCGCGGCGGTGTCGGTGGCCACCAGCCGCCAAGCCGACGACGCCGCCCGCGCCTTGGCCATCCCGGTCGGGATGGAACTCCCCGATGACCCGACCGCCGCAGGGGCGCTCTGTGATGGCGGTACGCCCTGCCTGCAACCTCGCCGTTCAGCGCTGCTGCGCACCAGCCGCAAAGCAGCGCGCCGCCTGCACAACCAACTCGCCGGACCCGCCCGGGTTTCTTCCGCTCCGGCCAGCGACGAGGAACAGGAGCAGGTGGCATGACCTCTCAGATCCGTTCACGGATGAATCCCGCCGACGAGCACGGCCCTGTCCCGGACGCGGACACGGTGGCGCAGCTGAGGGCGCGGGTGGCCGAACGCCTCGCGCCCGGAGACGATCTTGCCCGGCACCGGTCGTTGGTCGCCGCTGAGATCACCGCGTGGACTCTGCACCGCGCCGCGCAGGGTGATCAGCCGTTGTCGGAGAACGCCGAGAAGCAGCTCACCGAGGCCGTCCTGGCGGCGCTGTCCGGGTTGGGTGATCTGCAACCACTGCTGGAGCGCGAGGACGTCGAGAACATCCACATCCACGGCTACGACCGCGTGTGGCTCGAACGCTCGGATGGAAGCGTGCAGGCGTGGCCGCATCCGGTCGGCCGGTCGGACACGGACTTGTTGGCGCAGTTGGAGTCGATGTTCGCGCGGCTGGGACAAACCAGCCGGGAGTTCTCCCCGGCCCACCCGATGGGCAATCTCCGCCTGCCGGCCGGGGGCCCGTTGGGGGCTCGGTTGGCGGCGGTGCGCGAGGTCGCCGACCGGCCGCGGATCGCGATCCGGCGCCACCGGCTCGCCCACGCCACGCTGGATGATCTGCACGAACGTGGCACCGTCAACGACCGCGTCCATGATTTCCTGCAGGCCGCTGTCCGGGCCGGGCTGAACCTGCTGGTCACCGGTGGACCTGCGGCGGGCAAGACGACGCTGCTGCGTTCGCTGTGCCACGCCATTGCCGACCACGAGCACGTGGTGACCGTCGAAGACGACTACGAGCTCGGACTGCACCTGAACCCGGTCGCGCATCCGCTGGTGACGGCGCTGGAAGCGCGTGCGCCCAATGCCGAGGGCGCCGGGGAGATCACCCTCGATGACCTGCTGAAGCAGACCCTGCGGCATTCCCCTTCGCGGGTGATCGTCGGGGAGGTTCGCGGTGGCGAGATCACCTCGCTGCTGCGCGCGTTGGGCAACGGGGCCGCCGGGGGAATGGGCACGTTGCACGCCACCTCGGCCAGGGCGGTGCCCGACCGCATCGCCGCGCTCAGCCAACTCGCGCACCCGCCGCTGAGTGTCGCCGCGGCTCATCGCTGGACGGCCTCGGCGCTGGACCTGGTCGTGCACGTGACCCGTCGGGACCGCGAGGGCCGACGCGAGCGGGTCGTCACCGAGATTTGCGAAGTCGGGCCGGTCGGTGATGCCGGGACACCCGATCTGATCCCGCTGTTCGGCCCGCACCCCAGCAGCGGGTGCATCGCACCGGTGTACCCGCCCAGCGAGCCGCTGCGCGCCCGGCTCCGTCAGCACGGGCTTGACCTACAGGCGTTGCAACGCGACGAAGGAGTTGCATCATGATCATCGCATTGGCAGCTGTGTTCGGGCTCTTCCTGGGCCTTGGCCTGCTTTTCAGCGTTCTGTTCTTCCGGCCGCCGCGTCCCCCCACGATGTCCTCGCGGGCGAGCTCGGTGTTGGCGTGGATGGAGCGATGGCGACGGCGCGGGTTGATCGCGTCGGTGGCCGCTGGTGTGACGTGGTGGGCCACGGGCTGGCCCGTGGCCGCTGCCGCCACGGTTCTCGCGGTGGTGGCTGTGCCGGCGTTGCTGGCGCCCCGGCAGGTGCGCGACGACATCGCGTTGCACGAGGCGGTGGCGACGTGGACGCGGCGCTTGGGTGATCTGCTGGCCTCCGGGGCGGGTGGCTTGCACCAGGCCGTGGCGCGCTCGGCCGACACCGCACCGGCGCTGTTGGCTCCTGCTGTTGCCCGGTTGGCCGAGGCGATGCGCCGGGAGGGCACGGAACTCGCGCTGCGGGCCTTCGCCGCGGAGTTGTCCCATCCCGCCGTCGATGAGGTCGTGCTCGCGCTGCTGCTGCGCGTGCGCGCGGGTGGACGCGGTGTGGTCGAGATCTTGCAGGGGCAGGCGGTGAGTCTGACCGCACGGGCCGCCAGTGCGCGCGAGGTGGAAGCCGACCGCGCCAAGCCCCGGACCACGGTGCGCACGCTGATCGGCATCACCACGGTCATGCTCGTCGGCTTGGTGGTCTTCGCCCGGGATTACCTCGCACCGATCGGTACCGCGCTGGGCCAAGGCGTGCTCGCAGTGGTCGCGACGATCTTCGCCGGCGCTCTCTGGCACATGCACCGCCTATCCACCCCGCGCGCTGCGGCTCGCTACCTGCGGGGAGACGCGTCATGACTCCCACGCTCCCACTGGCCGCCATCGTCGGAGCCCTGCTCGGGATCGGGCTCGCCGCAGGCGTTCGTAGTGTGGTCGGCCCGGCTCCGATGGGGTTGCAGGCAGCACTGCACCACCTGACCCACCCCACGACCGCACAGCGCGGACGCCTGGACTGGCTGATCCAGAAGGCACGGCATGCCGGTCACCCGTGGCTGTCGATTCCCGAAGCAGACCTCGACCTGCTCGAGCAGACACCTCAGTCCTATGTGTCGAGTCGCATCAAGTGGGGGCTGTCCTGCGGGCTCGCGGGACTGGTTCTCGCAGCGGTGTTCGTCGCTGCCGGGACTACTTCGTTCCTCGTCGCGCCAGTGCTGGTTCTGGGGTGTGCGGGAGCGGGAGTGTTGGTACCGGTGTGGCGCACGCGCGATGCCGCGCGCCACGCGCGCAGTGATGCCCGCCGTGTGCTGGCGGTCTATCTGGACCTGGTGGCCCAAGAACGCGCCGCAGGCCAAGCGCCGGGACCGGCCCTGCACGAGGCCGCCGCGCTCGCAGACCACCCGCTCCTGCAGCGGCTGCACCACACACTGGTCCGGGCCGAGAACCACGGGTACTCGCCCTGGGACGCGCTGCGCGGGCTCGGTGAACAGATCCGGCTAGACGAGCTCGTGACGGTCGCCGATCTGGCCGCGACCGCCGCGGATGGCGCCGCGATCTACGCCAGTCTCACCGCGCAGGCCGCGAGTCTGCGGGCCACGACCACCACCGAGGACAAGGCCGAGGCCAACGCGCGCACCGAGCGCCTCACGCTGCCGGTCACCGCGCTGATGGCCGGGGTCCTTCTGCTGGCCCTCTACCCCACCGTCGCGCGGCTGCTCATCGGATAACCGACGCGTCACACGAAACCGATTCCCAGCACTGAGAGGTTGTCATGATTCCCATGATTCGCGCCCAGGTGACCGTCACGGTGATGCTCGTCGCGGCCTGGCTCGCCAGCAACGCCACCGCGCTCGCCCGTCTCGTCGAGAGGATCCGTCTTGATGATCGGGGTTCGGAGAGCACCGAAAAGGCCGTGTTGACGGCGATTGCGTTGGCCGCGGCGCTCGGGCTCGGGACCGCGATCACCGCAGTGGTCCAGAAGTACCAAGCCCAAATCCACTGACCCCAGACCCAGGTGATCACTGATGTTTGCTCACTCCCGACGGCGTGAACGGGCGGCCAGGTTCGAAACGGGGTCGGCTGCCGTGGAGTTGGCGGTACTGGCACCCATGGTGCTGCTCGTCCTGCTCACGGTTGTACAGGCGGGCTTGTGGTGGCATACGCGCACGATCTGCTCCGCTGCCGCGCAGCAGGGCGTCCAGGTGGCGCGCACGCTGCACGGCACCACCGCTGACGCCCAGTCCGCCGCGGAGTCGTTCCTGGCCGAGGGCTCCGGGCTCGTGACCCAACCCCGGGCGAGTGCCCAGGTCACCGGGACGCGGGTCACCGTGCGCGTGACCGGTGATCCACCCCGTCTGCTCCCGGTTCCGGGATTGGGGACCGTTACGCAGGTTGCCGAGGCCAGCAAGGAACACTTCACGACCCCTGGGGATACGCCATGAACACGCGTCGACGTGAGGATGGTTCGGCGAGCGTGGAAGTCGCTTTGCTGACTCCGTTGCTGTTGGCGGTGCTCGTCCTGGTCATCGCCGCCGGCCGCGTCGTCACCGCCCACCATGCCCTGGAGCACGCCGCCACCACGGCCGCGCGCGCCGCATCGCTGGCCCGCACACCCAGTGACGCCCACAGCGCAGCCACAGCGACCGGACTGCAGGTCCTGCACGAACAGCACCTGGCGTGCACCGACCTCGCCCACGACCTCGACACCAGTGGCCTGACCACCCGCGCAGGCACGACCGGCGTGGTCACGGTCGCGCTGCGGTGCAGCGTGTCGCTGGCGGACTTGACCGGCCTGTCCGCACTGCCCGGGCAGGTTCCACTGCGTGCGGAGTTTTCCAGCCCAGTCGACCCGTTCCGGGGGCGAACATGACCTTCACAATGCGTGGACGTGACGACGGATCGGTCAGTTTGCTGGTCGCCGTCCTGGTGCCCTGTCTGCTGCTGCTGTGCGCGTTGCTCGTCGACGGTGCAGACCGGCTTCGAGTGCGCGCCCGGGCCGACGCGGTCGCCGCCGAGACCGCGCGCAGCGCACTCACCGCGCTCGACACCCGCCACACCACCGTGACCCTCGACCCAGCGCAGGCCACCTCGGCGGCACGGCGCTACCTCGCGGCCACCGGCCACACCGGGACCGTCTCGCTGCAGGGCCCGTCGAGTGTGGCGGTCACGGTGACCTACACCGAACCTGCTGCGATCGGGCTGCTGTGGGACGTCCACACGGTCACCGGCCACGCGACCGCTTCTCTGCAAACCGGTGAAGGTGCCCGGCCATGACCCCGGCGACCGAGATTCGCACGCGGCTGCTGGCTTGTGCCGCGGTTACAGGGCTCGCGGCGCTGCTGACCGGGCTGCCGGTCGCGTTGTGGGCGCTGGCCGAGGTCGCCCCGCTGCCCACCGTGCCCTGGCCGGTCGCGGACTTCTCACCGTGGGCAGCGCCGCTGCCGGTCCAACTCGGTGACTGGGCCGAACACCTCGCGGAGACACTGCGGTTCGAACTGAGCCCCTCCCGGTGTGCGCTGCTCGGCACCCTGCTGACCGGGTGGGCGAGTTGGGCGCTTCTGCTGGCGTGGACCGTGGCCGATCTCGTCCGACTCCTGGTCCCCGGGCGTTCGCGTCCGGTTCGACGTGGCACGCCCCGATCCTGGCTGACCGCCGTGATCACCTGGGCTGTGCTGTCCCTGTTCCCGGGGACGCTGTCGGCGGCCCCTGCCGCCACACCCCCGAGTGTCACGGCCCTGATTCCTCCACCAGAGGGTGTCGCCGCCACCCCTGAATTCCACGGCGACACCCAGGTGGGGCCGGGCGGGTACCCCGACCCGCCGCCCGGCCCCACCACGACCGACCCCGGCCACCCGCATTACACCGTGGTCCGCGGCGACACGCTGTGGGACCTCGCCGAGCGCTACCTCGGCAACCCGCACCGCTGGACCCAAATACGCGACCTCAACCACGACCTCCTCCAGGGAACAGACCAGCTCGAAACCGGGTGGGTGCTGCGCATGCCCACCGATGCGGCACTACCGACCCCAGCCGGGATTCCCGCGACCGCGCGGTGGATCACCACCGAGCCCGGTGACACCCTTGCCACGCTCGCCGCCCGTGAACTCGGCTCGCCAGACCAGTGGCCGGCGTTGTTCGCCCTCAACGCCGACCAACCACAACCCGACGGACGCGTGCTGCGCCACCCCCACCACCTCTTCCCCGGTTGGCACCTCGCACTACCAGCCCCACCTCCCCCTGTCCCGGCCGCAGAAGCGGTCTCGCCTGGGCCGGCGGTAGCACCACCTCAAGCCTCACCACCACCGGAACCGGTAATCACCGACACCGGCGAGATTCAGCTCGGCGCGAGGACATTTTTGGGTGCCGCCACTGCAGCCGCGGTCAGCGCCGCGCTCGTACTAGCCCGCCGCCGGCACCGCCGACACCACCGTCCCGGCACACGCACCACAGCCGACTACCCCGTCGCTCCCGCCGTCTATGCGCTCAACCGCGCCCACCCCACCACGCACGCGCTCGACGGCGAACCAGCAGCGCCCCCAAGCGAGCAACCTCCCACACGAGGCGAGGACACCGACCCGGGTGAGCTGTGGTTGGAGATCGGCGTCGCCGACGGCGAGACCCGACACCTCAACTTCTCCGACCTCCAAGGCGTCGGTGTCACCGGTCCGGGCGCCCCCGATGTTGTGCGGGCGATGCTCGTCAACCTGGCGCTTCACCCAGAACGCCCCCGGCTCAGCGTGCACACGGCCGCCGTCGCCGCCCTGTTTCCCGACGGTCCGCCTCCCGAACTGGGCCACTGGCACCAGCTCACCGACCTGCACGCCACACAGCCGGGGCAGCTCGGCGATGTGCTCGTCGCCTACACCGCCGTCCTGGACGACGACACACTCCCGCCGACCGAAGGGGCCACCGTCCTCTCGTTGGGGCCGTCACCCTCAGGCAGCCGGCTGGCAGTGGAGGACGGCGGAGTCGTGAGCGGCGCGAGCCACGAGGTGTCCTCGCTGATCAAGACCCACCTGTTCACTGCGGACGAGGCCACGGCTCGTGATCTGCTCGCCCTCGGCCGCGCCCCTCAGCACCACACCGCCCCGCCCGTGCCGCCGGTCCCGCAACACCACGAAACCCCTCCTTCTCCGCCACCAGCCGAGCATGTCGAGGCGCCCGAGTCTCGCGTGCCGTTGTCTCTGCTCGTTTTCGGACCGGTTCGTCTGCTGTGGACACCACCGGACGGTGAGCGACAGGACATCACCGAGCACTTCACTCCGAGGCTGCTGGAGCTTCTGGCCTACCTCGCGGTCAATCCTGATGTCACGCGCGACACCGCGATCGCCGACCTGTGGCAACACGCACCCTCGAACCGGCCCACCAACGCGCTCAACACCACGCTCTCCCGGCTGCGCACCGCCATGGAGGCCGCCACACACGGCACGGTCACCGACGTCCTCGACGCCCGCCAACGGCGACTTCGCCTGGATCCCACCCAGGTCGACACCGACTACGCCTGCTTCACCGAAGCCGAACGCACCAGCCACGACACCACCACTGACGCGAGGCGACTGCGCGCGCACCAGACCGTGGTGGCGCTGTATCGCAGCGAGCTCGCCGCCGGCATCGACAGCGAATGGATCCAGGCACCCCGCTTCGCCGCGCTGCGCACCGCGATTAACGCGGTCAGCGCCCTGGCCCGGCACCACTCCCCCACCGCCCCGGAACACACCCTGCGGCTGCTGGAAACAGCGACCGGATTCGATCCCGCTAACGAACACCTCTACCGCGACATCATGCGTCTTCACGCCCGCCTCGGTGACACCAGCGCGATCCCAGCCACCCTAGACCTCCTGACACAACGGCTCCGCGACATCGACACCGAACCCTCCCCCGAAACCCTCGCACTCGCCGCAGCACTACAGCACCCCGACACCGAATCCCC
Source organism: Saccharopolyspora sp. NPDC049357 (assembly GCF_040677225.1). Taxonomy (NCBI): domain Bacteria; kingdom Bacillati; phylum Actinomycetota; class Actinomycetes; order Pseudonocardiales; family Pseudonocardiaceae; genus Saccharopolyspora; species Saccharopolyspora sp. NPDC049357. Next base: position 126,490 of record NZ_JBFAQJ010000007.1, read on the forward strand.
AGCGACGAAAGGAGACCCCGCGCGATCGGGCGGTCTTCACCCCTCCGCCCCGAAGAGCCATTGACACCTCTACGTACACGAGCGTCCATACAGACGAACGATCCGTTCGTCCACGTTTCGAGGAGACACACAATGTCGACACCAGATCCGAAAAGCCGACACGCCCACACCGCCGCGAGAATGCCTGCGGCTAGTGAGGTCGCCTCATTCACCCAGCACCGCGTGGCCTACACACTCGGGCCACAGCCGCCCATGAGGATGCCCGCCGAGGAAGGCGGCATCGTCATTACCCATGTCGAGTCACGCCCCGATGGCGGCCTCGCCAGTTTCAGCGGAGTCTGGAAACGCCAGCTGCAAGCCAGTGCGGTCCGGGAATCAACACTGGTACTCCAACTGCGCCCTCCCACCACCGACGATGACGACCACGTCGATGTGTGGCTGTGGATCGCTCGAAACCGGCGCTTCCTTCTCCTCGGACACTGGAAGAACTCTGGCCCCGGTTGGCCGCAGCTAGCCGCGCCGCTCATTCACGCCGCACACCGCTCCAGCAGCGGCACCATGCGGCGCATCGCCTAACCACGCCGACTGGCCGCTGAGCGAGGAACACAGCAGTATTGGAGGTGCCGATGGGGGATCCACTCGTGGATCCGTTGGGGGTGGCGCCCACAACCCCACCAGGGAGCGCCACCCCCAACGCAGGTCAGCACCCGCATAGGGGGATCCGCTGATCTCCCCAACTGCCTTGCCCCGCGAGCCGGAAACCACATCGGCCGGCCAGCCACACCCACAGGCACCGAGGTCACCACACAGAACCCCGGTAGCTGGTTCGCCAAAACCGCGCTGCCCAGTAGGCCCGGGCTCACGCCGTCCATCGAGCTGCGCCCCATCGTCACCAACTTGATCAACCGGGCCATCACCGGCCTCGACCTGTAACCCGTCCCGCGCGGCACACAGGCAACGCGACCTGTGGCCACGTCCACGAGCAGGACGTCGCCGGCACGGGAGGGTCGAGGCACGTGAAAGCTCTTGACTCCTCGCAAAAGTAGAGCGTCCATATCTATGTAGCCGTGAACCGGCAGCGCGCGCCGGGGCTATACCGCCCTCCGGAGGGCATGACCCAGCACCCCAGCCACACCGGGAGACCGTCATGCCCAGCACCACCGACCACAACGCACCCGCCCCCGTTCGTACCGACACCGAATCCAAGGCATGGGCCGCACTACACGCCCACCCCGGATCCACGACGGCCGAGCTTGCCAAGCAGGCCGGAATAGGCCAGTCCACCGCAGGCAAGATCCTCGCCGCGTGGTCAAAATCCGGCAGCATCACCCGCACCCCTGGCATCAAAGACGGCTCGCGACGTCTCCCGGACCGCTTCTCACCGGCGTCAGCGCCGGAGCCTGACTCGACCACGCCGGCCACCACAGTCGCACGAGTACAGGCGGCCACCGCTCAGCGAGAGGCCACACCAGGTCGGACCGACACCGCCGCACAGCCCTCGCCGGGTACGCAATCAACCAGTTCGGCCAACACCGAAAGCACTGACGCGCCGGTGACGTCCGACAAGCGCCTGGCCAAGGGCGAACTGCGCGGGATGGTCGAGGACTTCCTGGCCGCTCACCCTGGTGAGGAGTTCAGCGCGGGCCAGATCGCCAAAGCCCTCGACCGATCGGCCGGTGCGGTCAACAACGCGCTGCACAAGCTTTCCGACGGCGGTTATGCCCGCCAAACCCAGGACTCCCCCAAGCGCTTTGTCACCGCCAGCGACGAGTCCTAGGTCTTAGGCCACCGATGGCGGTCTACGCACTCACGAACATGGCCGTCCCGGGCGCGCACCGGCTCTCCTAGCGCCCGGATGCCCGTCGGCCCCGTCACCCGGACAACTCGGTGTGGCGGGGCCGACGCGTGCCCGGAGCCCCGAGAGACTCCTCGGCACTCAGCTTTGATTCGTCGTCTCGTCACACAGTGACGGGTGGCCTCGGTCGCGGTAGAAGGCGACGGGGTCGACGGCGTGGCCGTTGTTCTCGATCTGGAAGTGCAGGTGCGGTCCGGTGGATTCGCCGCGATTGCCGACCTCAGCGATGACCTGGCCTGCTTGGACGTGGTCGCCGACGTGTACGTGGTTGAGGTTGTTGTGGCCGTAGACCGTGGTGATGCCGCCGGAGTGTTCGATGCGGACCCAGAGGCCGTATCCGGTAGCGGGACCGGAGTCGATCACTGTTCCTGCGTGGGCGGCGAGGATGGGTGTTCCGATGGGTGCGGCGATGTCCTGGCCCCGGTGCATCTCGCCGTCACGAGGCCCGTAGCCGGAAGTGCACGCGCCGGTGGTGGGCACGACCCAGTCCCCCGGTGCCGGGGCGGGCTGGCAGTGCGCGCCGTGGAGGGCGGCGACGATGGCGCGGGCGGCTGGTTCGTGTTCGGCGTAGGCCTCGGGGTACGCCGATTTTTGGACAGCGTCGGCCGCCTCCGTCAACGGCAATGTCTCCCATCCGGGGACTGCGAGCAGGTGTGTGTAGAACTGGGTGGAGCTGTAGACGGGGTCGAGGATCTCCTCGCGGGTGCCCCAGCCCATGGAGGGGCGTTGCTGAAACAACCCGAGGCTGTCGCGGTCGCCCCAGGTGAGGTTTCTCAGCCAGGACTCGCGCAGCGCGGTCGCGATGGCCACGACCTGGCCTTGTTCGGGTACGTGGAGTTGCTTGCCGACGGCGACGATGGTGGCGGCGTTGCGCGTCTCTTCCGGCCCGTAGCCGACCAGCGTCATCCCGTCGGCGCCTGCGACGAGGCAGGTGGACGAGCTCGTCTGGCGCGCGGCGAAGATGCTGGTGATCGCCGCGCCCGCCACCGCGATCACCATCAGCGGGAACCCGATGACGACCGCCGCCAGGAGCAGGAGGACTTTACTCATCGCGGCTCACCGGCCCGTCGGGGCGTGGTGGGTGCGGGCGGCATCGGGTTCGGCGCCGCGATCTCCGTGCTGGAGCGGTGCTCTGGGGGCGGGCTCGGCCGGGTGCGCGGTCGTTGCGGCCATGCCGCGGCGAGGTGGTGTAGTGCGCGGCGCTGGTCGTCGCGCGGCGCCAGGGGTGCCCAGATTGCCTCGGCTGGGCTGCTGTGTGCCTCGGGATCGGGGTCGAGGAGGTCTGCGGCGGCGGTGGCGATGGGGAGGTGTTCGGGGTGGTCGAGTCCGCGCCAGGCGGTGGCGAGTTGGGTGCGGAGGTTGGCTTCGCGGCGGGCGGTGGGGGCCCAGATCAGCAGCGGGGTGACGATGCCGGTGCTGGCGGCCAGCCGGGCGTAGCCGGGGAGTTTGCCTGCCACGCGTCCGGTGGTTTCGGTGCCGAGGTCGTATTCCAGGAAGAACTCGAACTCACGGTGGTCATGGCGCCAACGGCCGTAGGCATCGGGCCGGACGAGGTCCCCGAAATGTCGCGCGCAGCGGACCTCTGACCACCACGCCGAGACCTGCTCGGACTCGCGGGTGTGGGCGCGGGCGATGAGGGCGGTGAAGAACTCGCCGACTCCGACGGCGTGGGCGAGGCGTTGGCTGTAGGCGATGCTGGTGGCGCGGTCGCGCCGGTAGCCGAGGATCTTGGTGTCGATGCCGGCGTCGGCGGCGAGCACGCTGGCTCCGGCGGGCCCGAGGACATAGTGCTGCGGTGCGCTTCCGGCATCCACGGTGGGCTGGAAGCGGTCGAGTACCGACCACTGGTAGAGCTCCCGCAACCGCTGCCTTCCGGAGCGCGGCGACGGGAAGGCGCAGGTGGTGATCTGGGGCGCGGTGAGTACGCGGTGCTCGTGGACCATCCGGATGATCCACTTGTCTCGGCTGGTCAGGCGTTTGGCCAAACGTGCTTGGTGTTCCACGGAATTGGCGGCTCGGGTCTGTCGTCGTGTGGGCCGTACTCCGTGCAGTGACTTCTGCCGGATGGGTTTGTTGAGCATGAGCACCTCCGTGGATCAGGCACGGCTTTTCAAGGCATGCGAGCGGGGGTGTCACTGGTGCAGGCGTGGGTCAGTGCTCGCCCGAGGCGGCTGGCTGGTCCCAGTGGAGGCCGCCGGTGGTTCGGCGCCGGGACGTGTGCGGGTGGCGGTCTGGCGGCGCAGTGCGCGGGAGCGTCCGGGGATCGCGGCCGGGAGGGGGTCGGTGACCAGCGTGAACGGTCGTGATTGCTGGCCGTGAACGACGAGGCGGGCGGCGGCGTGGTAGGCGTCGAGGTGGGCGAGGTCGTGGTCGGTGAGGTGTGGGTGGGTGTGCTGTGCGAGGGCGCGGGCGTCCTCGGGGCTGGCTGCGAAGAGGACCTTGTTGCGGGCGTTGGTGGAAATGCCTTCGCGGAGATCGCGTGGGAGCTGGCCGAGGTGCTGGTGTGCCAGGGTCATGGAGACTCGGAAGCCGCGGGCTTCGGCGAGCATGTCCTCCAGTGGGTAGGGCAGGTTGAGGAAGTTGTGGCATTCGTCGATGTACATCGAGGCGTCGCGGCGTTCGCGCTGCGGGGTCGCGGCGCGGGCGGTGGTGGCTTGCCAGGCTCGGGCCACTGCGAGGGAGCCGAAGAGTCGGCTGGTTTCGTCGCCGAGTGAGCCTTTGGGGATGCGCACGAGGCAGATTCCGCCGTCGAGCACCGCGTTCATGTCCGCTGTGGAGGCACCGGCCGTGAGGGCGTCGCGCACGAACGGGCGGAGCAGGAAGCTGCGGAGTTTGTTCATCAAGGGGGCGATGACTTGGGCGCGTGATGCCTCGGTCAGCTCGGCGTACCAGTCCCAGAAGCCGCGCAAGACGGGGTCGGTGACACCGGCGGTGACGCGGTCTCGGAAGGCGGGTTCGGCGAGCAGGCGGGGGACGTCGGCGAGCGTGGTGATGCCGCCTTGGGTGCGCAGGGTCAGGCATGCGGCGCGGAAGACGTCGTCGGTGCGGGGTCCCCAGAACGCGGAGTAGACGCGGCGGAAGACCGAGACGAGGTTGTCGACGGTGACGTCCACGGCTTCGCCGTCGAGGGGGTTGAGGCAGGGTGGGCGGCTGCGGGCGTCGGCGTCGAAGAGCACCAGGCGGTTCGCGGCTGTTTTGGGAAGGCGTGAGAGGACGTCGGTGACGAGGTCGCCTTTCGGGTCGATGACCAGGCAGCCGCGTTCGGCCTCGGCGTCAGCGAGGATCATCTGGGCGAGCAGGGTGGATTTTCCGGAGCCGGTCGCACCCATGAGGTGTAGGTGCTGGCGGGCATCAGCGGCGCGCAGGCCCACGCGGCGGGTCGCTCCGGTGTCGGTGGTGCCCAGCGGCTTGACTTCCGGCCCCGGTGCGGCGACCTCGGGTGGTGGGGTCAGGGCGCGGGCGCCCGCGCGGTGCAGGCCGGGAATGGCCTCATCGGTGGGCAGGTGCGCGAGGGCGGCGATCTCGGGAACCGAGAGCAGGTCACCCCGACCGAAGCCACGGTGGCGCAGTGCTGGGGCGGGGCGGTTCAGTCGGTGGCGCCAGTAGCGGTTGTGGTCGGTGTAGGCGGCGAAACAGGTGGCAAGCGTGTGGGCCCGGCCGCGTAGCACTCGTCGGGCCCGGCGCTGCTGCTCGGGATCTACCGGGCGGGTAAGGACGGTGCTGGCGGCGTAGCGCAGGCGGGTCTCGTACTGGCTGCCGCGTTGTTTGGTGACACTGACCCGGTCCCGCGCGGAGCGCTCCAACCGCGTGTGCGTATCTCCGTGTCCTCGCGTGGACTTCGTCTGTGGCGAGCGTGTCGTTCCGGGGGTGAGGAGGTCGAAGAGGAATCCGCGCAGGTGCGGGGCACCGGTGAGTCGGCGTCCGGCGGCGGGGCGGGCGAGTACTTGCACGCAGACGTACTCGCCCGGGCCGAGGCCGCTGGGTGCGGCCAGGATCGCGCGGAGCGGGTCGGTGTCGAAGTCGGTCTTAATCGGCAGCGTCTCGGGTCGGGCCAGGCGGAGTTCTCCGCCGACGACCAGGGTGTGCTCGTCATCGGGTTCGGGGATGGGTGAGGTGGCCGGCTGGGTGTGGGTGCGGGCGCCGGGCCAGGCGGCTTCGACGGCGCGCTCGATGAGCCCGGGCGGGATCGTGCCGGGCACCCAGATCTGGATGGTGATGCCATCGCGGGTGATGACGTACTCGCATGCCAGGTGCGGCTGTCCGAGCAACGCGCGCTTCCACGCCGGGCGGAGCAGCCCCACCAGATGTGACCACAACGCGGCCCCACCGGCGGCATCCACTGTGGGTGGTGATTGGATGGTCACGACTTTGGCGTTGTGGTTCAGCCTGTTTCGCCGATACGCGCGCAGCGACAGGCGCAGCACGATGGCCGCCACCAGCCCAGCGAGCATCGACGCGAGCAGTAGTGGGCGGTGCAGGAGGGGCCGGATCGCGGTCTCGGGGTCCTGGAGGTAGTGGGCGATGCCGTCCTCGAGGAGTTCGACCGGGCCCCACAGGTTCGGAAAGGCGCGCAAAGACATCGGTGCCCCGATCTCGTCGAAGAAATTGGCTGTGGGCGTGGGGTTTTAGAGGTTGATCCAGTCGTGGCTGTCGCCGTGGGTGGTGGCGGAGTCGAGGAATTCCGGGTCGGTGGTGACGAGGTCGTGTTCGACGGGTGAGGCCACGGTTTGCAGGGCGACCCATTGGGTTCCGGTGGACAGCAGGGCTTGGCCCTGGTCAGCGGTGAGCAGGTACTGCCGTGCTCCCGCGGCGAGCCCGAAGTGCGCGGCAACCTCGTCGATAGCTTGAGGTGACTGGCGCAGCAGGATCTGGGTGGTCGCGTTGCCCACGATCGCCTTGCCAAGGTCGCTGCCCAGCAGGTCGCCGACGTCCTGGGTCGCCACGGTCAGGCCGCACCAGTGCTTGCGTGCGGCTTTGGCCATCCGGAACAGGAACTCCGCTCCGGCGGTGTGGCTCATCAGCAGCCACGCCTCGTCGACCACGACCAGGCGCCGGCGGCGGACGACGGGGTGGGAGACTTCGCGCCAGATGGCATCGAGGGTGAGTGCGGTGCCGATCGCCTGCAGTTCCGGTGGTAGGTCTTTGAGGGAGAACACGACCAGGTGCCCGTCGGGGCGGGTCGTGGTCGGCCCGTTGAACAGGGTGTTGAACGCGCCGTCGACGAAGGGCCGCAGGCGCTCAGCCAGCTCTGCGGCGCCGGTGGCGTGCAATGTGTCCCGAAGGTCGGCGAGCAGGGGCGCGGGGCGTGACCAGGTGCGGGGGTCGGTGGTGATGCCCGCGTTGCGATAGGTGGTGGCGATGGCCTCGTCCAGGATGCCGCGTTCGGCGCTGGACAGGTCGCTGCCCAGCAGCAAGTCCAGGATGGTGTGCAGGAACAGGCTTCGGCGGGCCAGCGCGTCGCTGGGGGCGCTGCGGCGCCCATCGGCGCCGATGGTGACCGGGAGGTCGAAGGGGTTGAGCTGCACGCCGGGTGCGCCCAGGCGCAGGATGGTGCCGCCGACGGCGTCGGCGAGTCGGGTGTATTCGTCTTCGGGGTCGATGACGCTGGCCTGCACGCCCCGGTAGAGGTGGCGTAGGAGTTCGAGTTTGACCAGATAGGACTTGCCCGCGCCGGATCGTCCGAGGACCACGGCGTTGTGGTTGTCGGCGGCGAACCGGTCCCAGTGCACTAGGCCCGAGGACTGGGCGTTGTAGCCATACAGCACGCCGTCGGTGGTGGTCTCCAGGTCAGCGGGGTCGGCGGCACGAAGATCCGGGGAGGTGAACGGGAACGCGGTCGCCAGGGCGTGGGTGTCGAAGGTGCGCTGCATCCCGAGCGGATCGAGTCCGACCGGCAGGGTGGCCACCCAGCCCTGAACGCTGCGGTAGGTGGTGGGCTTGGCATCCAGCAACATCGAGGACGCCAGAGCACGCACGGCGGTGACCTCGTCAGCCAGATGCTGTTCGCTGTGGGCGTGCACGGTCAGGTACAGGCCGAGTCGGAACATTTTCGATTCGCCGCGTGCGATGCGGGCCGACAGTTCGTAGGCGTCCTCGGTGGCGGCCTCGACGTGGGGGTCGGCGAGACGGCCGTGCTCGGCGGTGTGGCGGCGTCCGGATTCCAGTTTCGCCAGTTGCTGTTTCAGGTGTTTGGCCGCATGAGCGGGGTCGACGGGGTCGATGTGCAGGGAGACGTCGAGGCGGCCTGGGTAGTTCAGCAGGGGTTGCAGCCATCCCGCGTTGACCTCGCGCGGGTAGCCGGTGATGGCGAAGGAGGCAACCCATTCGCCGGCGACGGTGAGGTGTCGGGCGCCGATGGTCATCGAGTCAGGGGTGAACACGCTCGCGTGGGTCATGAGGTGGCCTCCCATCCGTGCGGGTCGACGAGGTCGTCGGACGCGGCCTGGTATGTGGTGATGACCTCGGACGGGCCGGCCAGGACCGCCCCGGTGGTGCCGGTGTGGTCGGGGTTACAGGCGCTTGCCACGACGTGGGTGGCCTGGGCGGTGTCGAGCACGGTGAGGCGGATGCTGGCGGGGGCGAGAAGGTCGATGGCCTCGTTAACGCGCCGGAGCAGTCGGGCTTCGGCGGCGTGTCGTGCGCCCGCATCCATCCCCCGGCGTGGTTGTCGTCTCCGTGGACCGGTGTCGGTGGTACTGGGGGTGGGTGCTTCGCGGAAGACGAGCAGGACCTGGCGGCGGAGCAGGTCGGTGTGGCCAGCTAGGTGGGTGAGGAAGTCGGCGTGTTCTTCGGCCGCGGTTTCCAGGGCCGGATGCGGCAGGCTCGGTGCGTGGTCACGCAGGGCGGTGATCTGGTCGGTGAGGTCGCAGCGTTGTGCGCGGATGAGGATCTGCACGGGTGCGGTCAGGGAGTGCAGGTAGCGGGCGAAGGCGCCGACGAGGGCTTCATGTTCGGTGTGGGTGCGCAGCGCGAAGTTGACCGTGCTGGCCGCGGCGATCAGGGCAATTCCGTCACCGGCGAGGTCGACGACTCCGGCCTCACCGGTGCTGGCGGGCTCCACGCCGCTGGCCGGGGCCGGAACGGCTCCCAACCGGGGAGTCGCGGTGGTCGTGGCGGCGGGCACGAGCCACTCGGGAACGGGTTCGGCCGGCGTAGGATCGGCGACCCGGTAGCGCGCGGAGAACCGGTGCCGCACGGCCGCGCCAACGAGCCGGTAGAGCGCGATGCCATCCCGCTGGCCCAGGGCGAGGACGAGGGCGGCTGCGGCGACCGGAGTTGCCAGGACCGCGAAGACCGGCAACGCCAGGATGCTGCGGGTGGCGGCCCAGGTGCCGTAGAGCAGGGCTGCGGTCGTGGCCAGAAGCGTGAGTTGGCGGGCGGTGAGTCCGGCGAGGAGGCGGTCTTCGCGGTCCACGTCGGCGGGGATGCGGGCCGGTCCGTTCATCGGGTGCTCCTCGGTGGACGATGACCTTCGGGCCAGGTCAGCGGCAATTCGGGCTCAACGGGCTCGGACGCCCGGACGGGCGGCGCCGCGGAGGCCGGCTTCGACGCAGACTTCGGTGGCTTGGGCGCTGAGGTGCGTGGCGGCTTCGATGACTGCTGAGCGCCAGGCTTGGTGCGGGGTTTTCTGGGTGTGGTGGGGAGGTCGAGTGGCAGGGCGTACTGGCCGTGTTTGTCCGGGCGGATGCCCTTGTAGGCGGGCAGTTCCGGTGGTTTGCGGCGGCGCGGGCGTGGCGGGCGAGCATGCGGTGCGACCTCGCCGGAACTGGTGAACAACGGCCGCTGCCCGCTCCCCCGCGTGGGTGCGGCCGGTGGTGGTGCTGGTGCGGCAGCCGGTGGCGGTGTGCTGGGCGTAGGCGTGCCTCCGATGAGGGGCAGGTGGTACTGGCCGCCGGGCGGGATAGTGGCCGGGCGCATGCCCGGTTGCCCAGGCGCCTGGGGCCGGGCGGTCGGATTCGGGCGGCCGGTGCGGGTGAACAAGGCGGCCTGGTTGGGGCCCGGTGTCGCGGCGGTGTTGGGCGGGGTCGAGTCGTCGCGCAAGGTGTGACGACCGGTCGCGTCGGGGTGGTGGCGGGTGTGGATGGGCAGCATGTGTTGTTGCCCGGGTTCGGTACTGGTCGGCACGGCGCCGGGGCCGAGTGGTGGTGGCAGGGCGCTGCGGCTGGGTTTGCCGTCGCGGGTCCACAGCGCGGCCTGTCGCCCGCGTGTCACCGACGTGCGTGTGGACGGCGGCGTGGGGGTGTTGGTCGTGCGCGTGGGTCGGCGGGTTCGTGCCAGGCGGCCAAGTGGGAGCAGCAGTTGCCCACCGGCACCCGTGTGCACGCTCGAATACGGATCGGGTGCGGTTTCGCCGCTCGTGGAGGACCTGTCCTCGCCCGCACCGGAGGGCCGGCCGATGGCGGATGAGGCGCCGCGAATCAGGCCGAAGGTCTTGTAGGTGATAAAGCCGCGCACCATGGATCCGAGAAACGAACGGCGTCCGTTTCGCAGTGATCCGAGGATCCAGAATGGGATTTTGATCAGGATGTAGCACATCGCGATCGCGATCAGCAGCTGCGCCATCACACACCTCACAATCGAGGTCTAGAAGAGCGTGACCCCGCCGGGCAGGTAGAAGAGCCGGATCGTCGCGACAAAGGCCAGTGATTGAGCGACTTGCACGGCCAGCACTCCGCCGAAACAGCGCCACCACCAGTACGCGACCGCTTCGGTATGGGGCAGGGCGTGACACATCAGCATCAGCGGCGCCGCGATCAGCAACAGGACGGTGAGCGCGACTCGGACCACATAGGTGAGCAACACCGCGATGATCATGACGACAAGAACGAGAACGGTGAAGATCACGTACAATTCGCCGAGCTGACCCTCTCCCTGGGGAAGGCGCCCGCGGAGAGTGTTCGTGAATTCCGCGGCGGTCTCCGCGACTTTGCCCGGATCGCCCACCAGGACGGCGACCGAGAGCGCGTTGGCGAATTCAATGGCTTTTCCCCCGAAGAACAGCGACATGTTGGCCGCGGTGAACGCCACGGCGATCCGCGGCAGGATTTCTTTGACCGAGGCTCTGGTGTGCAGCGTCTGGTAGGCCATCGCGCTCAATCCGGCCAGAGTGACCAGCAGGCCGGAGCAGGCGAGCATGATGCGTTGTGACCCGCCCCAGATTTGGCCGACGACAGGCAATTCATGCAGCGCGGGCGTCGCCAGCAGTGAGTGCGCAAGCCAATCCAGCACCGCGTTAAGTGCCGAGGTGGCGATGTCTTCGAAGAACCCCCAGAACCATCCGGTCAGGAATTCTTGAATCCACCCGTGCTCCTGCGCTTCATTCCCAGCAGGTGGCGCCGGAGAAGGCGCCGGCGGGGCCGGTGGCGCCGTACTGGGCCACGGCAACGGCGGTGCATCCAACGGCATTGACGAAGGCGGCGGAGTGGGGGCCGGGAATGGCAACGGAATATCCTGAGCGACGGCCACGGCGCCGCAGAACAACCACATCACCGTTCCGGCCACCACGAGGGTGGTGCCGCGTCGCGCGGCCTGGTGGGACATGGGCTTTACACCTCAAGAATGCCTTTGAGGATGCTGACCAAAATGGGCGCGAGAGCGCAGACAGCGAAGCCATAGGCGGCGTGCTTGACCGCTTGCTTGGCTTTTTCGACCTCGCTCGGGTCCCCGCCGGCAAGCAGGTAACGCAGCCCGCCGATGGTGAGGAACAACGTGGCGACCACCGCGAGGATGCCCATGATCCAGTTGCGGGCGTTGTTCATGACCGTTTCGAGGTTGGCCGCCTCGGCAAGAACCATCTCGGGGGCAGAGTGACCGGTCGCAGCGCCGAGCAGCATGCCGGCCAAGGCGAGCCCCGCCGCGAGCACGAGCCGTGGGCGCCGTGCGGCTCGCCGTGTGCGGCGTGATCGCGCGGAGTCGGTGCGGTGTTCTGGGTGGGGTGCGGTGGTGGTCAGTCGCATGAGGTGTCCTCCTTGCGCGCGGGCGCCGACGACGGCAGAACGGGGCGATCCCCGTACTTCTGAACTCCGGATTCGCCGCCTGTTCGGGACATCCCGTCAGCGCACCGCCACCGACCGGCGGACCTGTTCTGGGCAAGGCTCGCTGTCCGGGAAGCGGTCGCTTCGTGGTCGGTGCCGCTGTCGTCACGGAGGTAGTCGACGAGCTTGTGTTCGGCCCGCTGCCGCTTTTTCTTGATCGCCTCGTAGCTCGCGCCGTAGTGCTCGGCCACCTCAGCCAGCGCAATCCCTTCCAAGCGGGTGGCGCCGATCAGGTGGGCTTCGTCGGGGGTGATGACCTCGTCGGTGACTGCGCGGGCCAGGACGAAGTCGGGGTGCTCCCGCGGCCGGGGCGGGGGCGAGGAGGACGGTGTGGTGCCCGCTGGCAAGGGTGTGTCCAGTGCTTCGCGGACTGCGTTGTGCCCGGCTCGGTAGGCGGCCCACCGCAGGCGCACCATGATCTGCTTCCGGGAGCAGTCGATCTGCGCGAGCTCGGTGACGAAGCCGGCGAGCACCGCTGCTTCGATATCCGCGGTATCACCCATGAAGCGTGAGGTCAGTGCGGCACTGGCCCGGATCAGCGCGGGCAGCGCCACTCCGACGCATCCCAGGGTCCACACCGCGCCCTCGGCGCGGGAGGCTGACACCAGGTGCGCCCACACCGCATCGCGTGTGTCCTGCGTGCAGGCCCTGCGAAGCAGGCAGTCCCTGAGCTCATCCAGCCGCAGTGCCCGCCCGGGCAAACCTGGGAAGTCACGGCCGTCGACCGTAATCGGCTCTGGCCCGGTCACTAGCCACGAAAAGGATTGACGAGCGGCCGCAAGCGGCGACAATTCCCGCCCGCGTGATTCATTCTTTGAGTTCGAGTCGGATCGCATGACGTGACCTCTCTGCAAACGTCGAATCAACGACTTCTGCATCACGCCATGGGCACCACTACACGCCTCCTACTCTTCTCTCACGAAATGCATTCCGTACCGCTACGCAAAAACTACGAGCGTCAACGACCCGACCTCGGGAAGATCGAACCCACGCGCGAACAAGCGGGCCGCTAAAGCGTTCCACACCTTTCTGAGCTGCGGTGTTAGCAATCTGAAGTCGGCACACACGCACCACACACGCACTACTACGAGCCCGACATCAAGATCGAACTAATTCACTCGTGGCGATCATTCCTTAGATTTCTAAGCGGCCACCGACGCTGCGCACGCTTCCGCGAAAGTTCATTCCCGCCCGTCCCCGAATGCGCCCTGAATCGGAGTTCAGAGGTGTCACAACCACGAACGGCCCGCGCCGTTCAGGGGCTTGCGGAGGAAAGCAATGAGCATCTCGGAACCTCGATCACCATCGAGCCGCATTGACACCGATCCGACAAAGTCGAGCACGCAGACAGCACCCGCGCGCCGAGCCGGCGAACCGACAACCACGACGGGCGACACCACCCCGACCACCGTGTGGCCCTGCGCCACAGCCACGCAGGACCGGCCCGCGCAGCGGTGGCCTCGATCCGTACTCGACGAGATCATCCATGGCTTCAGCAGCGCGGGCGAGAGAGTCGCGTTCCTCAACGCGGCTCCTGCGGAACTACGGGCACTTCACAGCGTGCTCCACACACACCAACGACGGCCCGCGGACGAAGCGGGTGTCCGGGGAACGGCCGACCTGGCGGTCGCCGTTGTATCGCCCGAACCCGGCCACGCCGAGACGAGCAAGCACCTGGCTCAACAAGCCGCGGCTCTGCTCGCCGCGGGTGGCGTGCTCGTGGTTCTCACTCACCACCAGCTCCATGACGGCCGGCTTGTGGATCCCACCGGCGCGGTGGTCACCGCCGCGCAAGATGAGGATCTGCTCTACCTCCAGCACATCGTGGCGCTACTCGCACCGTTGAACGAGCTCACCCGATCCACACCGCCAGCACACCACGACGGTCCTTCCGTACACAGCCGTGTCCACCTGGACCTGCTGGTCTTCGCCCAACCCCGCCAGCCCGAACCCGACATGCCCACGCACCCGGCCGCACGGATCGAAGGAGCCCAGCGATGACCCACACCCACCTGCCCCCGCTGTCGGTGTGGGCCACCGCTCAAGCCGCCCCCGTCACCCAACGCAAGGGCCGCTACCTCCGGGAGTCCACCGCGCACCCGGCCAAAATGCTGCCCGCCATCGCCGCACACGCCATCGCCCACTACACCCACCCCGGCGACACCGTGCTCGACCCCATGTGCGGCATCGGCACCACCCTGATCGAAGCACTGCACCAGCAGCGACGCGGCATCGGCGTCGAATACGAACACCAATGGGCCCAGATCGCCCAACACAACCTCGACCGCGCCCACCACACCGGCACCAACTCCCCAGGACGAGTCCTCCGCGGCGACGCCCGCCAACTGGACTCCCTCCTGCCCTCCCAGCTTCGCGGCACCGTCGCGCTCGTGGTCACCTCACCGCCATACGGCCCCTCCACCCACGGCCAAGTCACCACCGGCCAGGCCGGCGTGCACAAGCGGCTCCACCGCTACGGCAACACCCTCGACCGAGGCAACCTCGCCAACATCGGCCACCACCGACTCCTCACCGGCTTCACCCGCATCCTCACCGCCACCGCCCCCTACCTCCGCCCCGGCGGCCACGTCGTCCTCACCCTCCGCCCCTGGCGTGAAAACGCCGAACTCATCGACCTGCCATCACAGATCCAGGCATGCGGAACCCACGCCGGCCTGACCCTCACCGAACGGTGCGTCGCGCTTCTCGGACGCGTCGCCGACGACACACTCGTAGCCCGCGGCAGCTTCTTTCAACGCGACTTCGTCCGCAAACAACGAAAAGCCGGACTACCCCTTCACCTCATCACACACGAAGACGTCCTTGTCTTCCGTAAACCATCGACAGAAGCCACCGACTGCACCCCCACTCCCCCGCAGGTGGACGCACCATGACACCACCAAAAAGGAAGCCGACAACTCGCAGGCAGCGGCCCGGACTGAGAAGACCTCTAAACGAACCTAGAGAATCCGATCTCGACCAGACGGCCGAAGAATCGGATCGGCAACCATGCGCAGCTGACGAACAACCACCGAGTGCGGAATCTCAGATTCTTTATACACCCGAGGAAGCTGCCGCCAAACTCAGAGTCCGCCCGTCCTGGCTGCGCCGGAAAGCCTCGACACGCGCCATCCCATGCAGATTCATCGGCAAACACCTCCGCTTCGCAGACGAAGACCTACGGCACATCGCCGGACTCTCAAGTCAGAACTGAAAACCCCTGTAGTCCCCCAAATGACGGCGGCTTGACAAACATTCGAAGACGAGCGTCCATATTCACTGGCCCCCGCCACAGAACCAACCGTCACGGATAGATACGGAACCCACCCACCATGTCGTTCGTTGAGAAGACAGGAAACAGCACCTGGCGCGTCCGATACCCCAAAGACGATGGGACACTCGGATCAATCCCCGGCTTCGACAGCGCACCCGCCGCACAACGCAAAGCCGATGAAATCGACGCAGACCGACGTCGAGGCACTTTCCTCGACCCCAGTGCCGGAAAGGTTCCTTTTGAGGCTTGGGCCTCCACCTGGTTCGACTCCATCGACGTTTCCGAAAACACCGAATCTCAGTACCGCAGCATCACCAAGAACCACATCCTTCCGCGCTGGGGATCCACTGCCATCGGCGACATCACCGGCAGCGCCGTCCACGGGTGGTCCAAGAAACTTCGTCGCCACGGCTATGCGCACACCACAGTCTCAACCATCGTCAAAGTGCTCTCCATGATGCTCGCCGACGCCGCCCACGAAAGACTCATCCCCGACAACCCGGTCCGTCCCCAACGCCGCGGAAAACAACGACGCCGCGACACCCGACGACGCGAAGCCCTCTGGGCAACCCCAGAACAAGTGCTCACCATCGCCCTCCAAGCAGCAATCTACGCATGGCCAGGCGCCGGCATCCTCATCATCACCGCCGCCTATACCGGGGCGCGCTGGGGCGAACTCACCGGACTCCAACGCCACAACACCCACCTCAACAACGGCCACATCATCATCGACCCCGACAACGGCGCACTCCACGAAATCAACGGCAAACTCACCCTGGGACCACCCAAGACCGAAGACTCCGCCCGCACCATCACCCTCCCCCCGTTCCTCATCGACCTACTCCGACACCACCTCACCACCCACGATGGGCCCCACGTCTTCGTCACCCCCGACCACCAGCCCCTCCGCCGCAGCAACTACGCCCGCCGCGCCATGCGCCCCGCCACCGACGGCACCCTCCACCACCCCAACCCACACCACCAACTCCAACCCGTCGTCCCCGGACTCACCTTCCACGGACTACGCCACAGCCACAAAACCTGGCTCATCGCCGACGCGATCCCACAAGTCGCTCAAGCACGCCGAATGGGCCACGTCCTCCCCGACAAAATCGAACACATCTACTCCCACGTCGCCCACGAAGTCGAAACCCGACTCCTCAATTGTCTCCAACAACGATGGGAAACATCCCTACACGCCATCCCGCGAACAACCTGCGTACAACAAGCCACCTGTAGCCTTGAAGCACTCGCACCGACGACCTAGTGGAAGGCAGTCGACAACCCGCTGCCTCGACCCACTACGCGGACGCAACGATGCTTGGTCCGTCCTGGTTGGCAGCTCCTTCGGTTTCGACTTCTACGCCGTGCGGGCAGCAGCAGGCGCGGCGATCGAGGCGGAGGGCGTCGGCGACCAAATCATCAACGACGCCCAGGACAGCCTGCTGCGACGGCAGAAGCGCCCGTCCTGATCGGGCAGGTGCCGCCGGTCACCTCGACTCGGCGTACCGCAGGGTCCTGGAGAGTCCCAGCGCTGCGGTACGCACCGCGGGAGCGAGACTGGCGGGCCGGAATTGCTCCCGGGGTACCGCCACCGAAACGGCAGCCACCACAACTGCGCCGGCGAACACCGGTGCGGCGATACAACTGACGCCGCTCGCGGCCTCCTGTTCCTCGTAGGCGAGCCCCGAGACCTGCGTCTGTTCCAGCGCTGTCCGCACGCGCTGCGGATCGATGATCGAGAAGGGAGTCAGCTGAGGCAGTTCCCTGGCGAGGATCGTGTCCGTGAGCTCGGCCTCGGAGAAGGCCAACAGAGCCTTGCCGATCGCGGTGCATGTCAGTGGTAGTCGGCCGCCGATTCGGGATGGCAACGGCACGGCTTCGTGACCGTGAATGCGTTCGAGGTAGACGACGTCGTGACCGTCCCGAATGCCGAAGTGGACGGTCTGCCGGGTGCTCTCGAAGAGGTCCTGCAGGAACGGCAGCGCTGCTTCACGCAGATCCTGGCGACGGTGTACGAGTGAACCTAGCTCAAATAGCGTGCCGCCTAGCCGGTACCGCTCACCGTCGCGTTCCAGTAGACCGAGTCGCACAAGGTCGCCCACGAGGCGGAACGTAGTTGTCTTGCTCATCCCAGTCCTCGCAACCAGTTCCGCAAGACGGAACGCGCCTCCCTCGGGACGATAGATGTCCAGGATTGCAGCCGCCTTGTCGAGCATGTTGCCAGCTGTCGCGTTCCGCGTCACGGCACAAACTTTGGCACAAGGTCTGCCCGCGACCTATACCTGGGGCGTCACAAATCCCACTTCTGGAGGACCCCGAATGCCCTCGAGCCGGTTCCACGGAGAACCACGATGAACACCGCCATCCGCAAGGCCGCGGAGCTGTTGGCGACCGCGACCGATTCAGCCACTCCGTGCCCGCCGGTCCGCGACCTGTTCGCCGACGGCGACATCGATACCGCGTACGAGGTGCAGCGGCTGGGCACCGAGCGCGTTCTCGCCGCCGGGCACACCCTGGTGGGTCGCAAGATCGGCCTCACCTCACCGGCTGTGCAGCGCCAGCTGGGTGTGGATCAGCCCGACTTCGGCGCGCTGTTCTCGAGCATGGCACTCAGCGACAAGGAGTCGGTGGCGGCCGGCAGGCTGCTGCAGCCGAAAGTAGAAGCGGAGGTCGCGCTGGTACTCGGCGCCGACCTGCCCGCCCCGAACTGCACTGCGGCGGACATACGGGCGGCCACGGCCTTCGTGTCCCCCGCCCTGGAGATCGTCGACAGCCGGATCACCAGGTGGGACATCACGATCGTCGACACGGTGGCAGACAACGCCTCCGCCGGCCTCTTCGTCCTCGGCAACGCCCGCACGGCGATTGATGAGGTGGAACCGGCCGAGATCAGCATGCAGCTGTACCGCAACGGTGAACTCGTGTCCGAGGGCACGGGCCGGGACTGCCTGGGCGACCCGCTCCATGCCGCCGTGTGGCTCGCCTCGACGCTAGCGAAGAGAGGAGAGCCGCTGCGTGCTGGCGACATCGTGCTGACAGGCGCACTGGGCCCGATGGTCCCTGCGACGCCCGGGGATGCCTTCACCGCCGCGATCTCCGGGCTAGGCGCCGTACAGATCAGCTTCGCCAGGCAAGGAGAGACGGCATGAGTCGCCGTGCGCACGCGGCGATCATCGGCTCGGGCAACATCGGCACCGACCTGATGATCAAAGTCCTACGACTGTCGGACCAGTTCAACATCGCGGCCATGGCCGGCATCGATCCCGCATCCGACGGCTTGGCCAGGGCACGCCGACTCAAGGTCGCCACGACCCACGAAGGTGTCGACGGCCTCGTGCGGATGGACGAATTCGCCGACGTGCAGTACGTGTTCGACGCGACCTCCGCCGGTGCGCACCGTCATCACGATGCGGTCCTGCGCGAGCTCGGCCGCACCGTCATCGACCTGACCCCCGCAGCCCTCGGGCCGTACGTCGTACCGCCGGTCAATCTCGACCAGCACCTGCGCGCCCCCAACATCAACATGGTGACCTGTGGCGGGCAGGCCACTATCCCGGTAGTGGGCGCGGTCGGCGCGGTCAGCCCGGTGCACTACGGGGAGATCATCGCGTCGATCTCCTCCCGTTCGGCTGGCCCTGGGACACGGGCCAACATTGATGAGTTCACGGAAACCACTGCGGCCGCGATCGAGAAAGTCGGCGGCGCGGCCCGCGGCAAGGCGATCATCGTGCTCAACCCCGCCGAACCGCCGTTGATCATGCGTGACACCGTCCACTGCCTGGTTTCCGGGGCGGATACCGAAGCGATCACGGCCTCGGTCGAGGCCATGGTGGGCCGAGTGCAGGCATATGTGCCCGGTTACCGGCTTAAGCAGAAGGTGCAGTTCGAAGCCGTCGCTGCCGATGACCCACTGCACAAGCTGATCCCAGCAGACGCAGCCGCCGACGCGGTGAAGGTATCGGTGTTCCTCGAGGTCGAAGGTGCCGCGCACTACCTGCCGGCCTACGCCGGGAACCTCGACATCATGACCTCCGCGGCACTACGCACCGCCGAGCGCGTCGCGGCCCATCGCCAGGAGATCGCCCTATGACCACTCTCTACATCCAGGACGTGACGCTGCGGGACGGCATGCATGCAGTCCGGCACCGGTACACCGTCGAGCAAGCACGGCGAGTTGCACGCGCTCTGGACACGGCGGGAGTCGCCGCAATCGAAATCGCACACGGTGACGGGCTGGCCGGCTCCAGCATCAACTACGGCGTGGGCGCTCACACCGACTGGGAGTGGATCGAAGCGGTTTGCGACGTCGCCCAACGCGCCCGTCCAACAACGTTGCTTTGCCGGGAATCGGAACGTTGCACGACCTTAGGCAGGCGCACAGGCTCGGAATCCGCTCGGTCCGCGTCGCCACGCACTGCACTGAGGCCGACATCTCCGCCCAGCACATCAGCGCCGCGCGCGAGATGGACATGGACGTCTCCGGCTTCCTGATGATGTCCCACATGGCCGAGTCGACCGAACTCGCCGAGAAGGCCAAACTGATGGAGTCCTACGGCGCTCACTGCGTCTACGTCACCGACTCCGGTGGACGACTCACGATGGACGCAGTCCGGGACCGCGTCCGCGCCTACTGCGACATCCTCGACCCGGCCACAGAAGTCGGCATCCACGCCCACCACAACCTCGCTCTGGGCGTCGCCAACAGCATCGTCGCCGTGGAGAACGGCGCTACCCGTGTGGATGCGTCCCTGGCCGGGCAGGGCGCCGGAGCGGGCAACTGCCCCCTGGAGGCATTCATCGCCGTGGCCGACCTCATGGAGCTCGAGCACGGCTGCGACCTGTTCGCACTGATGGACGCTGCCGACGACCTCGTGCGCCCGCTGCAGGATCGGGAGGTCCGAATCGACCGCGAGACCTTGAGCCTCGGCTACGCCGGCGTCTACTCGAGCTTCCTCCGGCACGCCGAGGCTGCCGCAGCACGCTATGGACTCGACACCCGGGCGATCCTCGTCGAGGCCGGACAGCGGGGCATGGTCGGCGGCCAGGAGGACATGATCACAGACATCGCACTCGACCTGGTCTCTTCGGAGGCGCGATGATCGGCTGATTTCGTCACATGGTGATGGAGAAATGACCCTCGTCGTCCACGGGGGCCGTGGGAACCGCCTCGACGTTCTCGCGGCTCCGCACGACGGCGCGGGCCGTTTCGAGAAACCGCCGCACGAGCGGGTTTCTCGCCGGATCTCGGTAGGCCAGTGCCAAGGGCACCGTCATCCTGGGACTGCGCAACGGCCGGAAGGTGGCGCCGTTGATGCCGAGGTGTCGCAGCGATGCCGGGACCAGTGCCACCCCCATGTCCGCTGCGACCAGTGCCACCAACGCCGCACTGTCCGGTGCCTCCTGGCGCACGCTCGGGACGAAACCCGCGCGCTCGCAGGCTTCCTGCATGAGCATGTTCAGTGTGGATGGTGGATTCGTCGGATAGGCGATGAACCACTCGTCGCGAAGGTCGCTGAGGTCGAGCTCGCGTTTGCTCGTTGCCGGATGACGGCTGGCTAGCAGAGCCACGACGGGCTCGTGCCGGATGATCTCCACGGCAATGCCCGCTGCGTGCACCGGAGGACGTAGCACACCGACGGCGAGGTGGTCGTCGAGCAGTCCCTGGACCTGAGCCGGAGTGACGAGGTCGCTGCGTACGTCCAGGGCGACTTCGGGATACCGGTCCAGATGGGCGCGGACGAGAGTGGGCACCAGTTCGTACGTGGCCGACCCGGTGAACCCCACGGCAAGCTTGCCAAGCTCGCCCCGCGCCGCCTTGCGCGCCGCGTCGACCCCGTTTTCCGCATCACCAAGCAACGACGTCATGCGTGCGTAGAACACCTCGCCCGCGTACGTGAGCGACACAGACCGAGTCGTGCGCGTGAACAGCTCGACTCCGATCTCACGTTCGAGTTTGCGTATCTGCTGCGACAGCGGCGACTGCGCGACGTTCAGCCGGGCAGCCGCCCCGGTGAAGCTGCGTTCCTCGGCAACCGCGACGAAGTATCGGATGTGCCGCAACTCCATGACCCACCTCACACATCTAGATGTCGGAGGTCTGAGTACCACGCTATTTGGTCTTTCACAAGCAGGGCTGCAGCGTGCGACGGTTGATTTCGCGAAAGAGAACGGGAGGTCGTCAATGGAGATAGATCCGCGGGAGTTCCGCCGGTGCCTCGGCCGGTTCACCACCGGTGTCACCGTCGTCACCTACCGCAGTGCGGAGGGTATTCGCGGGGCAACGGTCAACTCCTTCACCTCAGTATCACTGGAGCCCAGGTTGGTCCTGGTGTCGCTGGCCCGCCGCGCACAGGCGTCCAACGCCATGGACGGTGTGCCATTCGCTATCAACGTCCTGCGCTCCGATCAGACGGACCTCGCCTACCAGTTCGCCGGTCGGCCGCAGTCCGGCTTGCGCATCGACTGGCAGTCCGGTGCGGACGACGTCCCCACGTTGCCCGGCGCGATCGCAGTGCTGACATGCCGCCCATGGCGCCGATACGACGGTGGCGACCACATCCTGCAGCTTGGCGAGGTCATCGACGCGCACACGCGTCCAGGCGACCCCTTGGTGTTTAGCGATGGGCAGTTCACCACGACCGGGCTACCGGTACTCGACGGCCCACTCGTGCTCAGCCTCGACGCACCACCAGCGCCCAGCTGGACCGCAGCGGCAAGCCGTCTGCAATACCACGCCGAAGCCAGCTGACCTTCCCGTTTCGGACCCCACAGAAGGAGGATCAATGAAGATCAACCTCTTCGAACAGGCACCATACCGGTACCTGCCGGACGACTTCGAGAAGAACCACGAGTCGGTGTGCAGCACGCCGTACTCTCTGACGACGCCGGATGGCGTCTACGCCTCGATCCGGGACTTTATGGACGAGCTGATGCACGGAGCCCGTTCGGGCTTCGACGGCATCGCGGTCACCGAGCACGGCCAGTCCAGCTACGACATGGTGCCCAACCCCGACCTCGTCGCCAGTGCGCTGGCCTACATGACCGAAACCGAAGGCATGGACGTCGCGATCTTCCCGATGGGACGGTCGCTGGGCAAGGCGCGCGAACCGGTGCGGGTCGCCGAAGAGTATGCCTCCATCGACGTCATGAGCGGCGGTCGGCTGGTCGCCGGGTTCCCCATTGGCCTGCACTACGACGCATCGATCAACAACGGTGTACCGCCGATCGAGATCCGTCCTCGCTTCGACGAGAACCTCGAACTGCTGTTGCGTGCCTGGACCGAACGCGAACCCTTCCCGTTCAACGGCAGGTTCAGCCAATACCCGCAAGTCAACATCTGGCCACGCCCTCTTCAGCCCTCGCCGCCGGTGTGGATCACCGGCATCGGCAACCCCCGCACCATGCAGATGTGCTTGGAACGCAACTTCGGCTTCAACTACCTGTCCTGGTTCGGCGCCAAGCTGACCGGCAAGCGCATCTTCGACCGGTTCTGGGAGATCGCCGACCAGGTCGGCGTCCCGCGCAACCCCTACCGGCTCGGCTTCCTGCAGACGATCGCCGTAGCCGAGACCGACGAACGCGCCGAGAAGGAATACGCACACCACCTCGAATACGGGTTCCGCAAGGGCCTGGGCAGCATCCCGCCAGAGAAACTGGGCCTTCCCGGCGGCATCGACATCCGCGGCGTGCAGGCCCTGGTCAAGGACCCCGGCGACTTCGGCCTCTACTACCAGATGCGCGGCGCCTCGTTCCGCGAACTGGTCGATGCCGGCGTCGTGATCTGCGGTAGCCCCGCCACCGTGCGCGAACAGGTCGGCGACTTCTGCAAGCAGTACGGCATCGGCAACCTCCACGCCATGCTCGGCTTCGGTTCTCTGCCGCGTGATCTGGCGATGAAGAACATCCAGTTGTTCGCCGAAGAGGTCGCTCCCCACCTGCGCGAGCTGTGGTCCGATACCGAGCACAAGCACCACTGGTGGCCTGAACGCCTCGGCGGCGACCCAACCCCGGTCACCGCCGGCGCCACCGCAACCGAGGGGGCCTCCGCCCAAACCCAGAACACGACGCGAACGGGGGTGGCGGTCTGATGACGACACTCGACACCACGGGTCCGACCATCACTGAAGAAGCCATCCCGGTCTGGAACGGGAAAATGACCGTCCGCGTCAAGGTCGCGGGCGCCGGCACTCCCCTGCTGTACTTGCACCCGGCCGCCGGCCTGGCCTGGGATCCGTTCCTGTCCCGGCTCGCCGAGCACTACACCGTGTACGCACCCGAATTCCCTGGTACGAGTGCCGGTGATCCCTACGCGATCCACACCGTCGACCACCTCAGCGACGTGGTGCTGATCTACGAGGAACTCGTGCGCACTCTTGGTCTCACCAAACCGGTCGTGATCGGGCAGTCATTCGGGGGCATGCTCGCCGCAGAGCTCAGCTCCGCGTTCCCCGACCTGGCATCCAAGGTGGTGTTGCTCGACCCGATCGGCCTCTGGCGCAACGACCTGCCCATCGCCAACTGGATCGCCACCCCGCCCGACCAGTTGCCCGGGCTGCTCTTCCATGATCCGGGCGGGCCGGCCGCTCAGTCAATGCTCGCCATGCCCGATGACCCGGACATCGCCGCTGCCGCGACCGCAGCGATGGTGTGGGCTTTCGGTTCCACCGGCAAGTTCGCCTGGCCGATCCCCGACCGCGGGCTGCGGAACCGGCTTCACCGCCTCACGGCTCCCGTGCTGTTGGTTTGGGGGCGTGAGGACCGACTGGTTCCGGTGGGCTACGTCGAGGATTGGCAGGATGCCCTCGCTGACAGTCGCGCCGTGGTGATCGACGACTGCGGCCACATTCCCCAGGTCGAAAAGCTCGATGAGACGCTCTCGGCGGTCAGCGAGTTCTTGGGCAAGGACTGCTCCTGAATTACCGGTGCTGCAGCCGGGTCGGACCCGTATAGACGAGCCCGACCCGGCTTTCCGAACAACAACTACCCGCTTCAGCACCTTCGGGGTCGACGCTTGTCAGACCGGAGCTCGTGGATCAGTCAGTCATCTGGGCGATTCGGCCACCAGTTCCACAGTCGTCAGACCGAAACCGGCGATAAATTCGGGGATCGGGCGATAGTAGCTATATCGCACGGCGTACTCGCCGCAGGATCCGAGGGCCGCGTACCCGGCAAACCAGGTGCGGACCTCATGGGACGAGTGACCCGCGACCTCTTGCATCCACTCCGGACTCCACGAATCGAGGGCCGGAAGTTCACCGGAAGCCAGAATTCTCATGAGTTCACGGTCCCAGTCGGGAGCCAGGTCCATGATGTCGGCTTCGCCGCGCGCGAACGCTCGAGCGGTGGCGATCGTGCGCTGTTCACGTGCCGCGCGGGCTTCGGGGCTGAGGTTTCGGCCGGCGCCAACGAGAAGCCTGCGCTGCTCGTCGGTGGCTTCAGCCAGTCGCGGCACGGGCGGGTCGTGGGATAGCCCACCAGAGGCGATGAACAGGACCCGCTTGTCGAGCTCGGAGGCCCACCTACCGATCGCCTCCCCTAGCGCACGAATGCGAGCCATCGGTGCAAATGGCGGGGCGACTGCGTTGACGAAGACCGGGATGACCGGCTTCGCCCGAATATCACCGTAGACGATCTCAAGGGGCTGCACCGCCCCGTGGTCGACCTCCATGCGCAGCGACACCGCGGCGTCCACACCAGCGGTGAGCACCGACGCTGACAGAGATTGGGCCAGTTCGTAGGGCACGTCCAGCTTCCCCGCCTGGCTGCCGAAGTCCCCGATGCTCACGGCATCCAGACCAATGCAATAAGGCGGCATCAACTCGTAGAAGAACCCGTTGTAGTGATCAGGCGCGAAGCTCACGATCAGATCGGGATCAAAACCCGTGACGAAGGACCGGGCGTTCTCGAGTGCGGCTTCTACCTCCGCGGTGACCTCAGGGCTCGGTTTCACCTCGTGGAGCAGTGGGCTGTGCGACATCGTCAGTAGTGCGCAGGACACTTGTCGTCCTTCCGATCGAAGATGCTTGGCGTTCAACGGTCCAGGAGAAAGTCGAGCTGGATGCGATCGAAGGTCTCGCTGTCTTCGTACTGGGGCCAGTGGCCGCACTCGTCCATCACCGCGAATCGACCGTTGGGAATCAAAGAGGCGATCCGGCGACCTTCGTCTACTGGGCCGGACGGGTCCTTGGTCGTCCAAAGAACCAGCGCCGGGACCGACATAGATCGCAGCTCGCCGTCGCTGATGAGATTGCGCTTGCGGATCTCCATGTTCTGCAACGCCATGTTGTTCTCGCACGCCTGCAGCCAGTCCGTCTGTTCGAAAATGGCCTGGCGGGTGCGGATCAGGTCGTCAGACACCATCGTCGGGTCCGCCATCAGCCATTCCAGTCGCGCGCGCACGCGCTCCCAGGTCGGGTCCTTGGCCGCTTCCATCGAGAGGGTGTAGAGGCGCTCCATGACCTTCGGGTTGGCCATCGTGCCCCCCATCGTGTTGAGCACGACGCGATTGACCTTGTGGGGGTGGTCGATCGCGAGCCGGGCTGCGGTCCATCCGCCGAGCGATTCTCCCGAGAACGCGGCCCGCTCGATGCCGATCGCGTCCATGAAACGCAGTACGTGGTCGACGTAGTGCGGGATTTCCAAGCAGTGGCTAGGCTTTTCGCTGTATCCGTGGCCGATCAGGTCGATGGCCCAGACCGAGAAGTGCGCTGCGTGGGAAGCCAGGTTCCGCACATATGCCTCGGCATGCCCGGTGATGCCGTGCAGCAGAATCAACGGTGGCTTGCTGGTGTCGCCAGCGTGCAGGTAGCGCGTTCGGTACCCACCCGCGTCAGCGAATCCTTGGGAGAACTCAGTAGCGACCAGATCGGACCAGATGCTGGTGTAGGGATCCTTCGTCACAGGAAAGCTCCTTCCGTATTGGGATCAGTGGCGTCGAGCAGGTAGGTCTGGTCGATCGCAGAAGGCACCGGGGTGCGCGCCCAGTGAGAGGTGGCGAGTACTGCAGCGAGCGCATTGCGGAGCAGCTCAGCCGCAGTGGTCTGTTCGTGGACGGCGTCGACGATCCGCCACGCCACGTATCCATCAGGGCGGACCAGTAGCGCGCCGGCTTCGTCGATCTCCCGCAAGCGCAACCAACTTCCGTAGAGATCCTCGTGCCCTCGTTCACCTACCACGACGGTGCGCAGGAACGGCAGTGCCAAGTCGTCAGCCGCTGAAACCCACGCCTGGCCTGACAATCCGGTGACCAAGGTGAGGAACCCCTTTCCCACGACGTCAAGGGTCGACACGCACCTGCCGTGCTCGTCCACCAACCAGGTGTGCGGGATCTTCGCGCCAGGACGTGTCGTGGCCTGCAGGTAGAGCTGCCGGTCGCGATGCCACACCTCCTCAACCGCCTTGGCATCAGGAACGACTGCTTCCGAGTCGTAACGCTGGTTGAGCTCAACTCCCTGAGCGTTGAACTCGTAGTTCTTGAGGTCGATCGCCTCTGCCAGTGCCGCGCGGGCCTTCGCGCCCTCGGGTGTGCGGGCACGAATCTTCGCCAAACCATCGGCGGCTGGGTCTTCTGAGTCCGACGCAGCGGCGAACGCTTCACGAAGCGGGGCATAATCGAAACGGGACTGGTTGGCCCGAGCGACGATCTGCTCACCCACGGGAGCCCGTTCAGCGGTGTATGACTCCAGAAGGCGCTCACCGGCGTAGCCCTTGATCACGAACGCGAGCTTCCAGGCAAGGTTGAAGGCGTCCTGGATGCAGGTGTTGGAGCCGAGCCCTGACGAAGGCGGGTGGCGGTGGACAGCGTCTCCGCCGCAGTAGACGCGACCCTTGGAGTAAGTGGTTGCGCGGGCCTCGTTGACGTACCAGGGCGACACCCACTCGATCTCGGCTTCCAAGCCGGGGTCACCAACCATCGAGCGAATCCGTTCGAGGGCCCGGTCTTGATCTAGATCTGGGCCGCCCTTCGTCTGATCGAAGCCCCACCCGGCCATCCACTGATCCCACGCACGTACCGCGCGAATCGCCCCCATACCGATTTCGCCGAAGCCCACATCGGGGTGCATGATGTAGTGCAGCACCGCAGGACGGTGTGCGACGTAGCGGCTGAGGTCGGCGTTGAACCTGGCATAGATCTGACCAGCCCGTGCGTGTTCGCCGACGATTTCGAGCCCGATGTCCTGAGCGACCTGCGATCGTGCACCATCGGCTCCGATCAGGTACTTGGCCCTGCGCGCCGTCACCGTTCCGCTGAGCCGGTCCCGCAGGGTGACAGTCACCCCAGTGTCGTCCTGTTCATGGCCGACGTACTCGGTGTTGAAGCTGAACTGGGCTCCGCGTGCCGCGGCGTGGTTGACCAGGATCGGTTCCATGAGCGTCTGCGGCAGGTCGAGCAGCGGGCACGGGCTGCCTTTCACGTATTCCCCGTGGCGCTGCTCGCCGGTGCCCCAGGTCCGGAGTCGCGCGATCTCAGGACCGGCGAGACTCGTGGTGAACGTCGTGTCACCCATCAGTTCCCACGGCGTGGCTTTTCGCTGAGCTTCCTCCTCGATGCCAAGGTCACGAAAGACCTCGATCGCACGTTGATTCACCACGTGGGCGCGCGGGGTATTGGCGAGCCAGTTCCATTTCGATACTGCATGTACCCGCACCCCGTAGGTTGCGAGTGCGAGCGCGGCAGTGCCTCCAGTGGGGCCGGCGCCGACGACGATCACGTCAGTGTCGAATTGGTCCTTCGCTGTCATGTCCTCCTCCTCGACTCGATTGCTGACTGGTCACCGAACGTGCGTTTGAGCTGGCGCAGATTCAGCTGCCTGTTCGGAGCTAGATCCGCGCCCTTGCCGACGTGCGGAACCCCTGCGGCCCGAGGCCCGTCCGGCGATCACGAGCGCGGTCATGGAGACCGCCGATGCCGCGAGCATGTACATCAAGAGCCCGCTGGTCGATCCGGTGGCGCCGTACAACGCGGTGGCGATGAACGGGGCGAATGCAGCGCCACAAATTTGCGCAAGGGTGTATCCGATCGACACACCGGTGTAGCGGACCTCAGCGCCGAACATCGGGGCGAAGAGTGATCCGGTGGACCCGCCGGCAGGTGCCATCGCGACTCCGAAGACGAGCATGAGAGCAGCTCCGAACAGCAGCGAACTACCGGTGTTGATCAGAGCCAGCGCAGGTGCGATCGACAGTGCCATCGCCGTCGCTCCCAGGAGATAGGTGCGTCTGCTGCCGATTCGGTCCGAGAGCGCACCGAAGACTCCGTACAGCATCGTGGCCACGACCGCAGAAGCGAATACCCCGAGCAGCGCCGACGTTCGGCTGATCGCAAGCACCGAGGTTCCGTAGGAAACCAGATAAGACATGCAAACGTAGGCGAAAATGCCCTGGCTGAGGAAGATCCCCGCGACGAGGAAGATCTCACGCCAGTACCCCTGCACAGCAGATTTCAGGGGGAGATCGACGCGATCCCGCTGCTTTTGCGCTCGCACGAAATCCGGGCTCTCCCCCACACTGAGCCGAATGTACAAACCAACGACCACCAACGCGGCACTCAGTAGGAACGGCAGACGCCACCCCCAGGCGAGGAACTGCTCGTCGGGAAGCTCCGCGACGAGCAGGAAGGCCAATGTCGCGATTGCAACACCGCTGGGCGACCCCATCTGCGGGAACGCCCCGTAGAAACCGCGACGGCCCGGTGGCGCGTGCTCGACGGCCATCAGCGTGGCACCGCCCCACTCGCCGCCCACGCAGAAGCCCTGCACTAGACGGAGAAAAGCGAGCAGGATGGGAGCCGCGATGCCGATCGCTTCATAGGTCGGCAGCAACCCCATCAGAAAGGTGGTCATACCCATCCCGACCAGCGAGACGACCAACATCCTTTTCCTACCAATGCGGTCGCCGAAATGACCGAACACAATGCCGCCCACAGGGCGAGCCAGAAAACCCACGCCGAACGTGGCGAACGCCAGGAGCGCTCCCATGAGTGGCGATTCGCCAGGAAAGAAGAGAACCGGGAATACCAGGGCAGCAGCGGTACCGAAGATGAAGAAATCATAGAATTCGATGCTTGTTCCGATAAAGCTGGCCAAGGCCACCTTCAGCGGATTCGGCCTATCCGTACGTGTCGTCGTTGACATACCTGCTCCATGTGATGGAACGGAGGGGCTGATTGACTCCGGTGCGAAACGATGCCGCGACGCCCTCGTCACTCGTCGCTTCATTACCCAGACACCGCGGCCACCTGGTGCCCGAGACAGATCATTCGGCCGCGGCGCTCCTTCGCCGCGACTTCGCGCCGACGCTGGAGTATGAGAGCGCCGCTCGCGATCACTCCGTTGGCACTGCCCTACCTGACGATTCCTGTCGCAAAGCCCTGACTCAGGTCAAGCATCGTCCGCATTGGGAGTGGCTCAGCCTCCGAGGCGGTGTACTCACATTCGCCGTCCGGCTTGCTGCTACCCGCATCGACCACGACCAACCCCGCGATATCCATCAGCTCGGATCGAGGTAACGCACGTGGAAATCGATGCGGACATCGTTGTCTCTTCCGGTCGGCAGCGAAGACGCCTCTAGTGAAACCACCGCAGGACTCGCTTGTCCAAGATGAGGATTTGATGCCCCCCAGTATGTTGGGCCTATCGCTGCTGCTCAGTGGCGTTGCCGGACTGCTCCTGATCCAGATGGGCTGAAGGCCGATACGCACGGGCAATCGCAAGAAATGCCTTCGCTGCGGGGGTCAGCGGACCCGAGCGGCTGGCCAGAACGACATCGAGTCGCGAGGGAACGTCGAGCCGGGCCACCCGTGCGCCGGCGGCACGGGCCACGGGTGCCCAAGCTGATGGCACAACAGCCAGCCCCACCCCCTGGAGGACGAGGGGAAGCACAGACGTGCGGTGTGAGACTTCAGCAACGATCTGCACTTCGGTGCCTTCGGCAATCAGGTCATCGACGATCCTTCGCATCAAGCTGCCTCCCGGGGACTCGATCAGCCCCTCCCCCACGAGCACCGCGGGTGGCACGACACCTCCGTCAGGCAGTCCGGACGACTGCGATCCAAGGACCACGAACGGCTGCTGCTCGAGTGAGAACACCTCGATCCCCGGCACCTTCAGCGGCTCGGACACTCCGACCAAGCCGATCTCGGGTGTCCCCTGTCTCAGCTGGTCGAACACCTCATCCGGTGTGAACCCCGCGCCTACCTTGACGGTGATATCCGGGTACTGACTGCGGAACCGACGCATTAGCGTCGACAAGGGCTCGATAGCCGGTGCCGGCATGGAGACCAGGTCAACCGTGCCCCGTTCGAGGCCTCTAATCGACTTAATCGCTTCACTCGCGACGTTCATTCTCCGCAAAACGTCCCGTGCATGCTCGGCCAGTTCAACACCAGCGGAGCTGAGGACGACACCACGCGCGTCGCGGTGAAAGAGCTGCACACCCAGCTCACGTTCAAGCCCCGCAATCGACTGAGACAGCGAAGGTTGCGCCACGTGCAGCTTCTTCGCCGCCCGACCGAAACCATCACAATCGACGACCGCAAGGAAGTACCGCAGCTGCCTAACGTCCATCATGGACCCTTCCCGAGACGTCCGATAGGCACACCTTATCCGTCTAAGCGCGGGTACTTCCGAACAAGCAATGGCTGGCGCACAGCTGCATTGCTCACGACGGCCGACGACGTCGTTCGTGCTCGATCAGTCGTCCCAGCCGGTGATCGGTGGGCGCGCCTCGGGGTCGCACCGCACTTCGACGAGCCAGGGGCGATCGCTTGTGATGGCCATCGTCAGAATCGATCCGAGCTCCGCGGGATCACAGACAGTGACAGCTTCGGCGCCACACGCACGAGCCACGGCGGTGTGATCGACCGAGGCAAAGTCGGTGGCGGAAGTGTGGTCTCCGAATTGAACCATTTCGACGTGCTTTTGGAAACCGAGAATGCCGTTGTCCAGCAGCACCACGACCACTGGGAGCCTCTCGCGAACAGCGGTCTCAAGCTCGGACCAGACGTGCCCGAAGCCGCCGTCCCCGACGAGGGCGACAACAGCGGTTCCAGGCGATGCGGCTTGGGCCCCGAGTGCCAGCGGCACGCCCCACCCAAGGCCCGCAAGCCCCCGTGGCGAAAGGAATCGCTGGCCGGGCTTCCTGGCACGCAAGTAGTTGCCCATCCAGATCGTGGAATAGCTGGCATCGGCGACGGCTACCGCATCCGGTGAATGTGCCTCGAGGATCTTGTCGACCTCGACCGCGACCCGCTCAGGGCGGATCGGAGCTTGGTCGGCGGTCACCAGCTCAGCGACGGCTTCGCGATGACGCGCCCGTGCCTCGGCAATGGACGCCTCCAGGTGTCCCCGCGCCGCGCGACGCGCGGACAGATCGAGCCCCTCGAGCTCGGTCAGCAACGCCGCACACGTGTCCCTTGCGTCGCCTGGCAGCCTGACCTGAACCTCGTACGTCCGGCCGATCTCGGCACTGTCCGTATCGATCTGCACAAAGGCAGCGCCAGGAGGGAAAGCTCGCCACGCGTTTGTGCCGTTCTCGTTCGTGCGTGACCCGACGAACACCACGACATCGGCTTCATCGAGCATCCCTTGCAGGTGGTGGGATGCGGAGGTGCGGCCCATGTAGTTCGAGACGATGCCGATCGACAACGGGTGAGACTCATCGACCGCACCCTTACCCATCGTGGTCGTGCCCACCGGCAGGTTCGCAACCTCCTGCAAGGCGGCGACGGCTTCGGAGGCGCCTGACAGATGCACGCCTCCCCCAGCAACCAGGACCGGGTTGCGAGCGCGAGCGATCAGCTCTGCAGCGCGCCGCAGGTCGGTTCTGGGCGGGGCAGTCCGGTCCAGGGGGAAGTGGCCGAGTTGAGCGCGACGCTTCGGCAAGTGCTCCCTGGTCGGCGCTGGAAGGGTCAGGACATCGCGCGGAAGCAACAGCGCGACTGGCCCAGGTCGCCCCGAACAGGCCACGGTGAGAGCCATGTCGAGGTAGTCGTCAACCCGCGCGGGGTCGTCGAGGCTGCGGACCCACTTCGTGCACGAGGAGAACAACGAAGGATGGTCAAACTCCTGGAAGGCGTTGCGATCGCGGTTGCCGCGCGGCACATCCTGCACCAGGGCCAGCACCGGCACCGACGCCTTCATCGCTTCCGCGAGCGGCGGGACGAGCAACGTCGCAGCCGGTCCGTTCTGCGCTGCGACCACACCGATACGTCCGGATACACGGGCATAGCCGTCGGCCATAGCGCCGCCGGCGTTCTCGGTGCGATAGGCGATCTGGCGGATGCCAGCCTTCGGGGTGGCCAGGAACAGGGCCGAGGGCAAACTCTGCCCGAACACGTCGGTCACGCCGTGGCGATTGAGTCCTTCCGCGAGCGCGTCGGCCACGGTTCGTTCAGTCATTGGATCCTCCTGTCGAGGTGGGCGTCTCGATCGTGGGGATGCCGGGAAGCACGCGTCCAATATCGGTATATGCCGACCTGAGAAGAATTGGTTATCATTGCTTGGTGGAGCTGCGTCGCTTGCGGTACTTCATCGCAGTCGCCGAGGAACTGAACTTTCGTCGTGCCGCGGAACGGCTCCACATCGCCCAGCCCGGACTTTCCCAGCAGGTCCGGGTGCTCGAGCGGGAACTCGGTGTCGAGTTGTTCGAGCGCAGCACCGGCGGTGTCTCGCTGACCGCAGCCGGACGTGCGCTGCTCGAAGCCAGTGCCCCGCTCCTTCAGGAGGTCGACCGCGTCATCGACCAGGTCCGAGCAGCGGCCGCAGGGCGCTCAGGGCTCCTACGCATCGTGCACACCCGCTCACTCTCCGATGGGCCGCCCGATGAGCTGGTGCGCGCGTTCAACGCCGCTCATCCCGACGCTGATATCGCTGTTGAAAGCGCGTGGACAGCTCGCAACGTAGCGATGCTGCGAGGCGCTGAGGTCGATGCCGCATTCGTCCGGCTCCCCCTTGTCGACGCCCCTGACCTGCAGGTGCTGCCGCTGGGCCGCTCCGAGCTGGTCGTCGCACTGCCTTCTGCCCACCCGCTGGCGCGCCGACGAGTTCTGCGACCGGGTGACTTGCTCAGCACCACACTGCTGGCGTGGCCGCGGGACCAGGCTCCTGGCTACTTCGACCACATCCGTTCGACGGCATGGGGTGATGCAACTGCCGAGCCGGCCGCTTCCGAACCCGATGCCGAACGACTGCTTGCGGCCGTCGCCGCCGGCTCGGGCGTGTGCGTGCTCGACTCCCCGCGTGCGTCCAAGCTACGTCCCCGCGGAGTGGTCCTGCGCCGGTTCGCCCGCCCCGCGCCGACGGGCGAGTTCGGGCTGGCATGGAACCCGCTCCGGGGCACGCCGCTCCTCGAAGCCTTCGTCGCGCACTGCCGACACCAGATGACCACCGGCTGAGAAGCACTGCTTCTCAGCCGGGAGACATCCTGTATTGGACGAGCCCGGCGCGGGCGCGGTTGCCTGGTACTCACAGCCCTGTTCACCAAACAAAGTGAGGCACCAGCGTGCGTACGCTCGTCATGGGAGGAACCCGCTTTGTCGGCGTCGAGGTCGTCGAGGCCCTGCTGGACGCCGGCCACGAGGTCGTGATCTTCCACCGGGGCTCTCGCAGTCCCCAGTGGAGCCGGCCGGTCCGCCAAGTGATCGGCGACCGCACCATTCCAAAGGACCTGGAGCAACTCCGGGCCGTGGACCCGGAAGTCATCGTCGACCTGTCTGCCTACTCCCGCACGCAGACCGAACAGCTACTCGACGTTCTGCCCTCGGTACCCAGGCTGGTACACGTCTCCACGGTCAACGTGTACCGACCGCAGCCGTTGCTGCCGTGGCCGGAGGCCACCCCATACGGGCCGCACCCTCTTTGGGGGAGCTACGCGGTGGAGAAGATCGGATGCGAACTGGCGTTGAAGGATCGCCGCCCCTCACCGCTGACAACCGTGGCGATACGGTTTCCACTCGTACTGGGACCAGCCAACTTCATTGCTCGCGAGGAGTTCGTCCTCAACCGCCTCCTTGACGAGGAGGTGATCCTGCTGCCCGGTGACGGGCAAGCCGTGCACCAATATGTGTGGGTCAAGCACGCCGCTGCTGCCTTGGCCCGAGCCGTCGAACTCGACCAGCCCGGCTTCCAGCCGTTCAACGTCGCCTCACGGGGCTGCAACACCTCGCTGCAGGGGTTCGTGGAAATCTGCGCCGAGGTATCCGGCACCGTTCCACGCGTCCGCGCCGTTGGCGGCGGGGCCACCGGCGAAAACCGCCCGGTATTCAACAACATCGACTGCGTGTTCCCGTTCACCAACGAAAACACGATCGCCGACCTGGGAGCCGCCGACGAATCAGGGCTGCTGGAACCATTCATGCCCCTTCACGGCATGATCGCCGCGGCCTTGGAGACGCTGCGTTCCGAACCCGGGCGGCGCGGCTGGACTCGCACTGCCGCCGAGCGTCGGATCCTCGACCGCCTGCCGGATGGAGCCGCCCTGTGACCGCTAACGTGACCGAGCTTCCCCGCGGAGCCACGCTCGACCAAGGTGACGGGTCTGCGGTCCTACTCCTGCACGGAACCGCTCCCGGCACCACCGCCACCGCCAACTTCGAACGCCTCGTTCCAGCGCTGTCCGGCTATCGGGTGCTGGCGCCGGACCTGCTCGGCTTCGGCGCCAGCCCCAAGCCCGCACACCTGGACTACGGACCCGTTCTGTGGGCGCGGCAAGCCTTCGCCCTGCTCGAGGAACGCGGAATCGATCGCGTCGTCGTTGTGGGTAATTCCATGGGAGCGAGAGTCGCGCTCACCATGGCCATCGAACAGCCGGAGAAGGTGCGCGGTTTGGTGCTGCTGAGCACGCGAATGACGCGCACAACCCATCCGGCTCAGATGTTGTTGCGCGAGTACACACCGAGCATGGAGGCTATGGAAGAGCTTATCCGGGAATGCTTCGTGGTCGACGACTCGCTGGTCACTCCGGAGCTGGTCCGACGGCGCTACGAGGACAGTGCCCGGCCCGGCGCGCACACGGCCATGCAGAAGATCTTCTCCGCCCTCGCCGCCTCGGGAGCGTGCCTCAGCACCGAGCAGTTGCGGCAGGTGCAGGCACCAGCGCTACTTCTCCACGGACGGCAGGACAAGATCGTGCCGGCTGAGGACGGCGTGCTGCTCGCGCAGGCACTTCCCCAAGCTGACGTGCACCTGCTGGCCGGGACGGGGCATTGGTTGCAGATCGAACGAGCGGATCTTGTCAACACTCTGATTCGCGGCTATCTGGATCGTTGTCCACTGTGAACGCAACGCTCCATATCTGAAGGATCTGCGCTCGCCCTCGCCGCACGGTCCAGACCAGGCCGTGCCGACGAACGCTTGAGCTCATCCAGCAACAGCTGTAGCCGTTCGTTTCGCCCTTCGTTCACTCAACCGTCCGACCGAGAAAAGAACCAACTCAGCACAGGGAGAAGCACAATGGACTCCGCACCGACGATCGCGACGCTGTGCTTGTCGCACAGTCCCCAGATGGCACAGGACGTCGACCACGAACAGGGCCACGAGTTCCGCGCGGGATTCGCCCGGGCAGCCAAGGCAGTCGCCGCGTACGACCCAACCTTGGTTGTCTACTACGGCCCGGACCACATGCGCGCCCTCGCAAATATCGCACCCTGCTTCACACTGGTCGAGACCGCGAAGGGTTATGGTGACTGGGGCACGCCCGAAGAGGACTACGACATTCCCCGGGAAAGCGCGATCGACCTCGCCCGGTACCTCTCTGAAGCAGGGATCGACATCGCCACCGCTGATGCATTGCGGCTCGACCACGGGTTTGGGCAGTCCACTTCCGACCTGTTCGGGTCGCTGTCGGCAGTGCCAATGTTGCCCATTGTGATCAACTGCGTCGACCGTCCGATTCCGACTGCCGCACGTACGGCTGCTTTAGGACGAGCAGTGGGCGACTGGCTCCGCGTGCAGTTCGAGCCCGACGAGCGCGTCCTGGTGATCGGCTCAGGGGGACTCTCGCACGCGCCGCCCTCCTTGGTACCCGGTGCGCGTGATCTCACCGAAGCCCAGCGTCAGAAACTCATCACGGAGAACCTCGTGAAAGCTGCGGAGGCCGTTAATCCGGAGTGGGACCATCGCATCCTCGGACTGCTCGCGTCCGAATGGACTCGGCTCGCCCACTTCAGCACAGACGACCTCGCCCCTGGTGGCGCCGGCGGCGCCGAAGTACGGACTTGGATCGCATCGGTGTTCACCAGTGGCACACCCCTGGAGACGATTGCGTACGAGGCCGTACCCGAGTGGATCACCGGTATGGGAATCGCAGCCAGCTCAAACCTCGCGATCCTGGACTGACCAGCGGCCCCTTCCCTGGTAGCGGTTCGATTCGAGCACAGCGCACTCGGGGGCGAAAAACGGGAGTTCTCGGCCCGGGCTGCATGACTCGCCCGGGGCCGAGAACGTCCTCACGCGCTACCCGTGCACTACATCGCGATCGGCCCCCACCGGCGTCGGCTCCGCCGCCAGGAGGTCGACCTGCCGCGACTCGGGCATGAACGCCACTGCCAGGAACGAAATTGCCGCCACCACCGCGATGTAGCCGGCGATCGCGTAGCCGGACCCCGTGGCCTCGATCAGACTCGCAGCGATGATGGGACCGAGCGCAGCTCCGAAGACCCCGGCAAGCTGATAGCTCACCGAGGCACCGCTGTAGCGGACACTGGTGCTGAACATCTCCACGAACATCGCCCCGGTCGGGCCCCCGGACAGGCTCAAAGCAACCCCGAACACCAACACGTGCGCAACGAGCATCAGGGGGAACTGGCCCGTGTCGAACAACGTGAACGCCGGAAAGATCAAGGCACCCATGCCCACCACGCCGCACAAGTACACCGGCTTCCGCCCAATCCTGTCGGACACGGCTCCGGAGACCACGTGCAGCACCGTACCCACAGCTGCGGAGAGGACGATGACACCGAGCACACTGGTTCGCGACGCACCGACGACCGTCGTTCCATAGGTCGCGAGATAGGCGATGAAGACGTAGGAAACCGTGCTCTGGACCAGGAAAGCACCCGCACCGAGGAGCACCTGGCGTGGGTGCCTTCGGAAGACCTCGACGATCGGCATCCGCACCGGTTTCGAACTACGGATGGTCTCGAACGCCGGACTTTCCGCAACGTTCATCCGGACGAAGAGGCCGACGGCGATGAGCACAGCACTCGCCAGGAAAGGAATACGCCAGCCGACGTTGAGGAACTCCTCGGTAGGCATGAGAGACACCGCGAAGAAGGCGCCCGTAGCCAGCAGGGTGCCCAAGGGTGCGCCAGCCTGGGGCCAGCTGCCGTAAAGCCCCCGACGCTCCGGCGCTGAGTGCTCCACGGCCATCAAAACCGCACCGCCCCACTCGCCACCGACGGCGATTCCTTGGATCAGCCTCAGCAGAACCAGAAGGGTTGGGGCCAGCATCCCGGCGACTTCGTAGGTCGGCAGCAGCCCGATGGCTACTGTTGAAAGTCCCATCGTCATCATGGAAATGACGAGCATCTTCTTCCGGCCAATTCGGTCACCGAAGTGTCCGAAGACAACGCCGCCGAGCGGACGTGCCAGGAACCCGACACCAAAGCTCGCGAACGCAAGCAAGGCGCCTACGAACGGGCTCGCTTCGGGGAAGAACAACTTGGGGAACACCAAAGCCGCGGCAGTGCCGTAGATGAAGAAGTCGTAGAACTCGATCGTGGTGCCGAGCAGACAAGCCGCCGCCACCTTGCGGACCGGCGTCGCAGATGTCGTTCTCGACGTGGTTTCGCTTCCCATGAACGTTTCCTTCCGACTTACCGGCCAGCGCCCAGCGCGGATGGCTCTGGAGCCGCGATGAAGTTGCTGAAGCCTCCGTGGCGTGCGGGTAGTCCTTCATCGAGGGCCTCATTGATCTCCTCGAGCGGGAACACGTGGTGCTCGAACACTGAGAGGTCGAGCGCTCCGCTGCCGGCGAGGTCCGCCATCTCCTGAGCTTCCCCGGTGGAGAACCAGAGACTTCCGATCAGACTGTTCTGCGAGCACATCATCGAGAACAGATCGAGTGCCGGGCGTTCCATCATGCCGCCGATGTCCACGGCCACGCCGCCGCGGCAGAGGCTGGACACTGCGTGCAGGAACGATTCGGCTGGTGCACCTGGGCCGAGAGCGTCGATGACGATGTCAGCACCGTGACCATCGTTCTTGTCGAGCACCCAATCCCGCAGGTCGGTCTGTCCAGCGGGCAGAACCTCGATTCGATCAGGGGCGATGGCTTTCACGTCGCTAAGCAGGTCGGCGTTCCGACCAGTACCGAGAATCTTCGTTGCACCGAGTGCCAGCGCGTTCAAACACGCGCCCAAGCCCAACGTGCCGCTGATGCCGTCGATCAGCACCGTCCGGCCGGGACCAGCACCGGCCTTGCGCAGTGCCGAGTAGGCGGTGCCCAGGTAGCCGAAGCGGGCTCCCTCTTCGAAGCTCACCGAGTCAGGCAATTTCACGAGATTGCGCTGAGGAGCGGTGAGGTACTCGGCGAGCCCTCCGTAGGGGTACGCGTCGAACAGGCGTTGCCCGCCCGGGCCGAAAGCGAAGTAGCCCATGAACGTGTAGGCGTCGCAATTCTGGTCTTCACCCCGACGGCAGGCGCGGCAGCCACCGCACGAAAGCCCGGGGTTCACGTAGACCCGATCGCCGACGGACACGTCCGTGACCTGCTCGCCGACCTCCGTCACGACACCACTCGCGTCTAGTCCGAATACGGCGGGGAGCTTCGGCAGGGGCAGGTAGGGAAACCACTCGGCGTAGGTCGCCAGAACGTTCTTCAGGTTGGGCACGACGTTGCATGCCTTCACCTGCACCACCACGTCGTTCGCTCGTGGCGCCGGCATGGACACGCTCTCGAGAGACATCGGTTCCCCGATGGCGTGGAGGCGGGCCGCAAGCATGGTCTGCATCAAAACTCCTGTCACGTCGCTGTGGCGGAAGACTGGTGAGGCAAGACTGTGACGACCTCGACACAAGGCTGACAAGTCACGTGCCGCGATGCGGAACAGCTGGGAGGACTTGAGTCCAACGCGGTGAAATGCTAGTATTTCAACATGTCGCACCGTTGCGAACCGACACCTGCGTGGGCGGATGATGCGCCCACCGGCGACACCGCTGGGCCCCGCACTGCGGTCGACAAGGCGTTCGAACTGCTCAACGCTTTCCCTCCGGGAACGACGACGGCAGGCGTCACCGAACTGGCGCAACGCACGGGTCTGACCAAGTCCACCGCCTTCAGGCTGTTGGCAGCGATGGAGCGCAATGGGTTCGTGGAACGCGACGGGGCTCGTTATCGACTGGGTGTGCAGCTTCACGAAATCGGCGGACGCGTCTACGAACCCGTGCCGGGCGGGATGTACGAAGCGCTGTCACACGTGATGTCATACGTTGTCGAGCAGACCGGGCACACGGCACATCTCGGTGTGTTGCGCCAAGACGAGGTCGCGCTTCTTGGACGCCTGCGCGGACCTCGGTCGAATCCGAGCACGTTGACCATGGGTACCCGCTTCTCGGCTTATCACAGCGCGTTGGGCAAGGCGTTGCTGGCGCACCACCTGGACCCAGCAGATCAGCTCATGCCGAAGTCGCTCGAGTCCGAGCTACGCGAAGTCCGCCGCACCGGCCTGGCCTTCAGCCACGGAGAGGCCCGCCCCAACCTCAGCTGCGTCGCGGTACCGCTACGAGGTAATTTCCACCGGCCCGTGGCGGCCATTTCGGTCAGCGGCCACAGCAAGCACTTCGACCACCACCGATATGCCATCGTGCTCCGGTCAGTCATCGCTGAGGCGGAACGAGTCCTTCAAGGAAGCGTGAGGGCACAGGATCGCGGGCCGCGCCCCCGTGACCCAGCTCGTGGCTACAGTCGCTGAACCCAGCCGGGGTGGACCAATTAGGGCCGCAGTCAGATCGATTGCGGGACGCTACCGATCCAGCGGAAACAACAAGTCAGGAGCCGTAGCCCGAGACCCACGATCGCCGGGCCGCTCCCGTATGGCGGGGCGGCTCCCCGCAGATCGGGGTTCGGTTTGTCGAAATACCAGCGCTCCGCATCGACGAGATGACAACAGCCCGCAGCTGTCGATCTGCCGTCTCACGACCTACGGACCCTCGGTGGGGAACTGATCCCGCGCGAACTCGCTCTGACATGCCTCGATCAACGCCCGCGTGAGCTGCGTGCTCCGCACATCTCGTGGCGTGCAGACGACCACGGCGTTCTCGGGCGCCGCGGTCTTCAATTTCCGGTATGCGACGTCCAACCCCTCGTAGGTCTTGTCCCCGCTCGGCCTTCCGATGAGAAGGGAGAACCCGAGGCCCCGAGCGACCAGGGAACGGATGGTCTCGACGTTCTTGCTCGTCCACCGAATCTGCAGTTCTACGTTGTTGGATCTGAACATGGAGTAGGCGATTGACAGAGCTGGCTGATGATCCAGAAGTATCGCGTGCTCGTTCTCCAGATCAGCGATCTCGATCTCGTCCCGCTCGGCCAGCGGGTGGTCGGTTGGGAGCACTACGTGCAACCGCAACGGGGCGATCGGCACGATATCCATGCCGGGTTCGGAGTGAACCTTGTGAATGAGGCAGCAGTCGAGCAGGCCGTCGCGGAGCAGCTGCTGGAGCTCTCGAGCGTCGGATTCGCTGACCGTGACGGTAACGCCGGGGTGCTCGGTTGCGAAGTAGCTCAGGATTCCAGGCAGCAGCCAGGGCGAGAGGCTTGCCGAGCACCCCAGTTGCAACTTGCCGACGAGTTCGCCCTCTTGCCGACCGTGGGACCGCACCAGTTCGTCGATGTCATCCAGCACGCGCCGGGCTTGAACGGCGGCTGCGCGGCCGGCCGGCGTGAGCGTCGTTCCATGTCTCTTGCTTCGCCGCGTCAGCTGAGTTCCCAGGGTCGCCTCCAGTTGGCTGAGCGCAAGCGAAACCCCGCTCGCCGACACATGGCACGCCTCCGCAGCGGCCTTCACGCTACCCAGATCAGCGACGGCGACGAAGTACTGCAGCTGGCGGAGACTGACCTCCATTTGAGCTCTCCTTAAGTCTGACCAAAGATAGTTGTGCTTTACCTGACTTATGGCAACCCGCCACGCTGATTGCGTCGTGACGCCTAGCGGCGAAGACCGAGGCCACGACGAGCACGCCCCGCAACGAGGCGGGCACGACACGGAGGCAACGATGCAATCGGCGACACATCCACCCCGGCCGTCGAAGACCCAACAGCCGATCTTCCAATCCAAGGAGATGCGGCGAATCCTGGCTTCGAGCTTCATCGGCAACGTCATCGAACTCTACGACTTCATGCTC
The DNA here is from genome assembly GCF_040677225.1 of Saccharopolyspora sp. NPDC049357. Classification (NCBI taxonomy): domain Bacteria; kingdom Bacillati; phylum Actinomycetota; class Actinomycetes; order Pseudonocardiales; family Pseudonocardiaceae; genus Saccharopolyspora; species Saccharopolyspora sp. NPDC049357. The sequence goes on from NZ_JBFAQJ010000007.1 coordinate 167,992, forward strand.
TACGCGACGGCAGCAGCGGTCGTTTTCGGACCGCTGTTCTTCGCCGGGCAAGGATCGGCGATTGCCACGATTGCTTCGTTTGGAACGCTCGCCGTCGGATACTTCGCCCGCCCACTGGGCGGGATTCTCTTCGGGCATTTCGGCGACCGATTCGGCAGGAAGACCACGCTGGTCGTCTCGATGACGGGTATGGGCATCGCCACCGTCGCCATCGGCCTCTTGCCCACCGCAGCCCAAATCGGTCCGGCAGCACCGATTTTGCTGGTCGCCGCACGGATCGTCCAAGGTCTCGCCGTCGGCGGTGAGTGGGGCGGAGCGGTGCTGATCGCGTTTGAGCACGCACCGGAGAAGCGGCGCGGGTACGCCGCGAGCTTCGCCAACATGGGTTCCGGAGTCGGCGTGGCTCTGGCGACGCTGGTGTTCAGCGCATTCACGCTGTTGCCCGAGGACGCATTTCTCAGCTGGGGCTGGCGAGTTCCGTTCCTGCTCAGCTTCGCACTCATCGTGGTCGGGATGGTCATCCGCCTCAGCGTGTCGGAGTCCCCCGTCTTCCAAGACCTCGAACGCCGCGCCGAAGCAAGGCGCGTCCCTGTCATCGAAGTGTTGAGCAAACACTCTAGAAGCGTTGTCCTGGGGTTGTTCGGCGGGCTAAGCATCTATGCGATCGCCGGTATGGTCGCTGTCTGGGGTCTGTCCCATGCCATCGAAGCCGGGGCGGACGCTACCGGTGCGCTCAACGCGAAAGCGGCCGCGGCTGTCGGTGCCTTCGTCATGACGATCATCGGTGCCCGCCTCAGCGACCGAATCGGTCGGAAACCGGTACTTCTGGCCGGTGTGGCTTTGGGGGCGGCCTTCGCCTTCCCAATCCTCTACTTGATGGACGCCGGAACCGTCGCGGGTTATGCGGCGGCCGTGATTCTCGGGCAGTTGATCCAAGGCTTGCTGCTCGGCCCCATCGGCGCGTTCATCGCTGAGCTTTTCCCAACACGCGTCCGGTACACCGGTGTTTCTGTGGCATACCAGGGAGCCTCGGCCATCGGGTCAGGCTTGACACCGGTCATTGCCTCCGGCTTGCTGCTGCTCTCGAACGGAAGCCTCGTGTTACTCGGCATCGGCTGGATTGGCGGGCTGCTCGTGTGCGGGTTCGCCATCGCGATGACGAGAGAGGGCCGCGAAGCCAACATCCAGGACATTCAGCAGTGAAGGTTGAACAAGGGACCATGGGAGAGATCAAGTCTTCGGGTTACCCGCACCGCGGCTACGAACGCTTCACGGGAGTTGTCGACGAACTGGCCTCGCGCTCCCGGCCAGCATGGAAGACTCCGCGGCGCGCAGCTAAGGGCGCACCGAACGTCGTCGTGATCCTGATGGACGACATGGGTTTCAGCGACATCTCGCCGTTCGGCAGCGAGATTGACACCCCTCATCTCGCCAAGCTAGCCCAGAACGGCTACCGGTTCACGAACTATCAAACCGCTCCGGTATGTTCCCCGGCACGCGCGGCGTTGCTCACCGGTCTCAACCCGCACCGCGCAGGCTTTTGGTCCGTAGCCCACTCGGATCCTGGATACCCAGGAGCGGCTCTCGAGATCGGGAGCGGCGTACCGACCTTGGCCGACAACTTCCGGGCCGCGGGCTACGCCACCTTCATGGTGGGCAAGTGGCACCTCACGAAGGAGTCCAACCTCCACGACGGTGCAGACAAGGCGTCGTGGCCGCTGCAGCGCGGGTTTGACCGGTACTACGGCTGCATGGACGGCTTCACATCGCTCCACCACCCGCACCGAATCATCGAAGACAACCACGCAGTGCCCATTGACGAGTATCCCGATGGCTACTTCCTGACAGACGATCTGACTGCCAAGGCCCTCGACATGGTCACCGGGCTACGCGCCAGTGATCCCGATCGACCGTTCTTCCTGTATTACGCCCACCAAGCGGTGCATGGTCCGCTCCAGGCGAAGAACCAGGACATCGAACGTTACCGCGGCCACTACGACGAGGGATGGGATGTACTCCGCGAAGAGCGGTTCCGGCGACAACTGCGCGACGGGCTCTTCCCCTCCGGCACGAAGTGCGCTTCACGCAACGTGGAGCCGGGTTTCGACGTCCCGGAATGGGACAGACTGAACCCTGAAGAACGTTCTTTGTACGCGCGGTACATGGAAGTCTACGCGGCCGCGATCGACAACGTTGACCAGAACCTGGGCCGGTTGATGCAGACCCTCGCGGACCTGGGTGAACTGGACAACACGATGTTCATCTTCACCTCTGACAACGGCGCGACCGGAGAGGGTGGTCCCAGCGGGACACGCAGTTACTTCAGCCACTTCGGCCAGAAACTCGAGATGCCAGACCACTGGCTCAGGGATGCCCCGAGAGACCCCGACCTTATCGGTGGTCCGCGCACACACGTTCACTATCCCCGCGGCTGGGCCTACGCCTCCAACTCACCATTTCGCCTGTACAAAGCGCATGCGTACGCGGGTGGCGTCCGAGTGCCGTTCATCCTGTCCTGGCCTTCCGGCCTGCGCAGAAGCGACGGTGACGACGGCGTGCGGGACCAGTTCGCCTACGTCAGCGACGTGGGACAGACCCTGATGGAATTGGCCGGCGTCACTCAGTTGAAAGAACGTCACGGCATCAAGGCCCCGGCGCCAGACGGGGTGTCGTTCGCGGAGGTTCTCCGCGAACGCGATGCAGCTTCGAGCCACTCCGAGCAGTACACCGAGTACCAGGGCAGGCGCGCATATGTGCGCGATGAATGGAAGGTCGTGACACAGAAAGCCTTCGGACCCGACTGGGACGAGGACCCCTGGCGGCTCTACAACGTCACCGTCGATCCCGCCGAGACCACGGACCTGTCGGACACCTATCCCGCACTGACCGCTGAGCTGGCGGAACGCTGGAAGGCAGCGGCATGGATGAACACCGTCTTCCCCCTCAACGATGACGGTTCCATGCTGCGTCAGCGTCCCTCAAGCGAAGCAGTTCTCGAACAGCCCGTGTTCATCCATCCAAAATCGCCAACCCTGGAGCGTTTCCGGTCGAGCAAGCTGGTCAAGCTTCGGTGCTTCGACATCGTTGCAAGTGGATCCTGGGGGCCGGAAGATCGGGGCGTCTTGGTGTCACATGGTGACCAGGGCGGAGGCTACTCCGTGTACCTCGACGAGACTGAGCTCTGGCTCAGCTACAACGAATACGGCACCATCAAACGTATCTCAGTACCGGCCCAGCCGCACGGGTACAATTCCGTGACGGTTCGGTTCAGCGTGCTGCCGGAGTACCAGTGGCGCATCGTTCTTGAGCACGGTGACTCGTCAGCAGAGCTGTCGAGCGTCCTGCAACTGTGTGGCATGGCCCCTTTCACCGGCATCAGCGTCGGGGCGGACCGCGCCGGGCCGGTCGACTGGGACATCTACGTGCGGCACGGCAGCTTTCCGTTTACGGGTGAGCTGGATGGCGTGCGGTATTACCCAGGGCCGAAGGCGGACTACAATCCCGAGCACCTCGTTGAGATCGATCGGATGTCTCAGACCGTGTACGAGTAGCAAACCGGCCGGCAGGACGCCAGGTCCAGCGTCCTGCCGACACGGACGGCGCAGGCCAGGACATCCAGACACGGACACCACTCCTCCGTACCAAGCGCAGAGAAGAGCCCTTCGGTTGATAGCGCTCTCGACGAGCAGCCGAGCCATTCGACGCGAGCGTTGATTGCTGCTGACGATTCCACTGGGTGATTGTTGTGCTTTGGTCCAGATCGGCTGGAATCCGACCAGTGCCCCACCCCTGGGTGACGAAGTCGCCCTAACGTCGATATCGCTTTCCCCTAAGCGCACACTCCGACGACTCGTGGCGACCTTCACGCGACAGCGGGCGCACGCACTCGCGGGCCGAGGTCGTTCTTAGACCTCGGCCCGCGAATCTTCGGAGCTACCGCTGCTTGGCCAGGTCGAGGGCGATGTCGACGATCATGTCTTCCTGGCCACCGACGAGTCCGCGACGTCCGACTTCGACGAGGATGTCGCGGGCGTCCAGGCCGTGCTCGACGGCAGCCCGTTCGGCGTGCCGCAGGAAGCTGGAATACACCCCGGCGTAGCCGAGGGTCAGCGTCTCTCGGTCGACTCGCACCAGCCGGTCCTGCAACGGGCGCACCAGGTCCTCGGCGGCATCTTGCAAGGCGAACAGGTCGCAGCCGTGCTTCCAGCCGTGGATGTCGGCCACCGCGATGAACGCCTCGATCGGGCAGTTGCCCGCACCCGCGCCTTGCCCCGCCAAGGACGCGTCGACTCGTGTGACGCCTTCTTCGACAGCGATCACGGAGTTCGCCACTGACAGCGACAGGTTCTCGTGAGCGTGGATGCCGATCTGCGTCTGCGGATCGAGCAGGTCGCGGTAGGCCCGCACCCGGTCCCGCACGTCGGTCATCGTCAGGCGACCGCCGGAGTCGGTGACGTAGACGCAGTGCGCCCCGGCGCTTTCCATCTCCTTTGCCTGCTTGGCGAGCTCGGCCGGTGCAGCCATGTGCGACATCATCAGGAAGCCGGACACGTCCATGCCCAGCTCGCGGGCCGTGGCGATGTGCTGGACGGCGATGTCGGCCTCGGTGGAGTGCGTGGCCACGCGAACCGAGCGGACTCCGAGGTCGAACGCCTTGCGCAGCTCGTCGATGGTGCCGATCCCGGGCAGCAGCAGTGTGGTGAGCACGGCGTTGTGCACCACTTCGGCCGCGGCGCTGATCCATTCCCAGTCGGTGTTGCTGCCCGGCCCGTAGGTCAGGCTCCCGCCGGCCAGCCCGTCGCCATGCGAGACCTCGATCGCATCGACCCCGGCCTGGTCCAGTGCCGCTGCGATCTCGCGGACCCGCTCCGGTTCGAGCTGGTGGCGGATCGCGTGCATGCCGTCGCGCAGGGTGACGTCCTGAACGTAGAGCTGCGTCATCGTGTGGCCTCCGCGGTGGCGAGGTGGTGGCTGGCGAGCTGCTCTCCGGTCCGCAGCGCCGCCGAGGTCATGATGTCGAGATTGCCCGCGTAGGCGGGCAGGTAGTGCGCGGCGCCTTCTACTTCCAGAAACACCGACACCTTCCACTTCGGACGAGCCGTGCCCTGGGGAAGCAGGGTATCGACGGGTTCTTCCGGATCGACCGGGGAGATCTGCACCTCTTGCTTGAGCCGGTAGCCCGCCACGTACTGGGAGACGTCGTCGACCATGTCGGCCACGCTCGCTCGGATCGCTTCGGGGTCGCCGTCGCCGGCGAGGACGAGAACGGTGTCCCGCATGATCATCGGCGGGTCGGCCGGGTTGAGCACGATGATCGCCTTGCCGCGCTTGGCTCCCCCGACCTGCTCGATGGCCTTCGACGTGGTTTCGGTGAACTCGTCGATGTTGGCTCGGGTGCCGGGTCCGGCGGACTTGGAGGCGATCGAGGCCACGATCTCGGCGTAGTGCACTGGCGCAACCGCGGCCACTGCTGCGACGATCGGGATCGTCGCCTGCCCGCCGCAGGTCACCATGTTGACGTTGCGGGCGTCGTGGTGCGCGGCCAGGTTGACCGCCGGAACCACGAACGGGCCGATCGCAGCCGGGGTGAGGTCGACGAGAATCTTGCTGTGGGGTTCGAGCTTGGCCGCGTTGGCCTGATGTGCCTTGGCTGATGTGGCGTCGAAAACCACGGCGATGTCGTCGAATCCCGGCATCGCGATCAGGCCGTCGACTCCCTCGGCCGTGGTGGGGATGCCCAGGCGCTCAGCCCGGGCGAGGCCATCGGAACCGGGGTCGATGCCGACCATGGCCCCCACTTCGAGCGTGTCCGACAGCCGGATCACCTTGAACATCAGGTCCGTGCCGATGTTGCCGGACCCGATGATGGCGACCTTGGTCTTCGTCATGAGCTTCTCCTTCGGATCAGGCCGTCGTCGCAGTGGTCAGGCCGAACCCGGCGATCAGCTCGCGGATGGGCCGGTAGTAGCTGTATCCCACCGAATAGGGGCCGGCGGCGCCCAGCGCCGCATATGCGGCGATCCAAGTGCGCACCTCGTGCGAGGAGTTGCCGGCGACCCTGGTCATCTCCTCTGGCGTCCAGGTGTCGAGCGGTGACAGGTCGCCGGAGGCGAGGATGTCCATGAACTCGCGATCCCACTCCGGCGCGAGATCTTGGATCTGCGCGGTGCCGGCGGCGAATTCCCGTGCCGTGTCGATGACACGCTGTTGGCGCGCATCCCGCGCCTCGGGAGACAGCGGGCCGCCTTCTCCCATCAGCATGCTGCGCTGCTGGGCCGTCGCGGTCGCCAGGCGCGGCACCGGTGGATCGTGCGAGAGCCCCCCGGAGGCGATCAGGAGCACCTTCTCGTCCCGCTCGGCCAGGTGGCGCCCCACCGCCTCACCGAGCAGCCGAACCCGCTGCACCGGCGTGAACGGTGGCGCGACCGAGTTGATGAAGATCGGCACGAACGGTTTGGCGCCGATGTCGCCGTACACGATCTCCATCGGTTGCACAGCGCCATGGTCGACCTGCATGTCCAGCGACACGGTGAGATCGATGCCGGCACCGATCACGGACTCGGCGAGCTCACGCGCGAACTCCTCCGGCACGTCCAGCCGGCCTGCTTGGCTGCCGTAGTCCCCGATGCTCTCGGCCGCGTAGCCGATGCAAAAGGCAGGCATCAGGCGGTAGAAGAAGCCGTTGTAGTGGTCCGGGCCGAAGTTGACCACCACGTCGGGATCGAAGTCGCGGACGAACCGTCGGGCCTCGTCGAAGGCGGTCTCCAACTCGGCGGAGACCTCGGCGTCGAGTTCGGCGTGTTCCAGCAGCGGACTGTGGCTGGTCGCCAGCAGTGCCAGTGTCATGCCTGTCCACCTCCCTGATCGCCGTGCCCGAGCAGGAAGTCCAGGTGGATCCGGTTGAACGTGGCGGTGTCCTCGTACTGCGGCCAGTGCCCGCAGTTTTCGATGACCGCGAGCTGGCCGTTCGGAATGAGCGAGGCGATCCGCTTTCCTTCGTCGACCGGACCAGAGGGGTCCTTGGTGGTCCAGATGACCAGGGCTTCGGCCTGGATCGAGCGCAGGTCGTCGTCGCTGAGCATGTTGCGCTTGCGGGTTTCGAGGTCCTGCAGCGCCATGTTCGCCTGGCAGGCCTTCAGCCAGTCTTCCTGCTGGAAGATGGCCTGGCGGGTGCGGATCAGGTCATCGGTGACCATGGTCGGGTCGGCCATGAGCCACTCCAGGCGGGCCTTCACCCGCTCCCAGGACGGGTCCTTGGCGGCTTCCATCGACAGCGTGTAGAGCCGTTCCATGACCTGCGGGTTCGCCATGGTCCCGCCCATGGTGTTCAGCACGATCTTCTCGACGCGCTCGGGGTGGTCGATGGCGTAGCGCGCGGTCACCCAGCCGCCGAGGGATTCACCGCTGAAGTAGGCCTTCTCGGCGCCGAGCGCGTCCAGGACGTGGTTGATCTGATCGATGTAGTGCGGGATCTCCAGCGGGTGGTCGGGCTTGGAGGAGTAGCCGTGCCCGATGAAGTCGATGGCCCACACCGAGAAGTGCTCGGCGTGCGCGGCCAGGTTGCGGACGTAGGCCTCCGCGTGCCCAGTGATGCCGTGCAGCAGCAGGAGCACCGGCTTGTTCTCATCACCGGCGTGCAGGTACCGCGTGCGGTAGGGCCCCGCCTGCAGGAAGCCCTGGGTGAACTCGACCTGGTTCAGGTCGTTCCAAACGCTGGTGTAAGGACGCTGGCTCATCGGATTCCTCCCATGTCGGCTCCGGCACTGTGTGTGCTGTCCGCATCGCCCTGCCGGTTGAGCGATCGGCCGAGGACGGCTGAGAGCGCCTCCTCGAGTTGGTGCAAAGCCGTCGTGTCGTCCCAGACCGCGGTGCTGTGCCGCCAGGCGACGTAGCCATCGGGCCGCACGAGCAGGGCCCCTGCCTCGTCGATCTCGCGGATGCGGTTCCAGTACCCGTAGGGGTCCAGGGCGCCTTCCTCCCCCACGACGACCGTGCGCAGGAACGGCAGATCGAGCTTGTCGGCGGCGTGTTTCCAGGCTTGCCCGGCGAGGCCGGTCAGCAGCGTCATCTTTCCCCTGCCGACCACGTCGAGCGTCGACACGCGAGTACCTTCGGTACCGACGAGCCAGGCGTGCGGCAACTTGGCCCCCGGCCGGGTGGTGGCCTGCAGGTAGACCTCGCGATCCTGCGGCCACTGCTCCGGTCCGGCTGCCGGATCCGGCAGCACCGCGCCTGATTCGTAGCGCTGGTTGAGCTCCACGCCGTGCGCGTTGAACTCGGTGTTCTTCAGCTCCAGCGCCTGGTAGAGGCGTTCGCGCAGTTCGACGCCCTGCGGGCTCGCTTCCTTCAGCTTCACGAGCCCGTCGCGAACCGGGTCGTCACTGTCGTGGTCGAACCACTCGCGCAGGCCCGCGTAGTCCTTCCGGGACTGGTTGGCCCGCGCGACGACCTGCTTGCCGACCGGCATGCGCTCAGGCGTGTAGGAATCGAGCAACGCCGGTCCGGCATCGCCGTTGACGACGAACGCGACCTTCCACGCCAGGTTGAAGGCGTCCTGGATCGACGTGTTGGAGCCCAGACCGCTGCTCGGCGGGTGCCGGTGCACCGCGTCACCACCGCAGAACACGCGCCCGACCTGGTAGTTCGTGGCGTACTGCTGATTGACGTACCAGCACGACTTGGTGACGATCTCGATCTCGAGGGAGGGATCGCCGACCAGCGTTTGGATCCGCTTGGTGACGGTCTCGTCAGAGAGGTCCGGTTCTCCCCCGGCCATGTCGAATCCCCAGCCCGCGATCCACTGGTGCCACGGCTTGACGGCGCGCAGCAGCCCCATGCCGATCTCCCCGAAACCGGCGTTCGAGTTGAAGATCCAGTGCAGGATGCTCGGGCGGTGCGCCACGTAGCGACTCAGGTCGGCGTTGAACAGGGTGTAGGCGGTCCCGGCACGTGCGAGTTCCCCTTCGAAGGGCAACTCGATCTGTTCTGCGACCCGCGAACGAGCGCCGTCGAAGGCCAGCAAGTACCGCGCGCGCTGTTCGAAGAGCTGGCCGGTCCGCACATCCCGGAACCGCACGGTCACGCCGTCGGCGTCCTGCTCGTGCGAGAGGTACTCAGTGTGGAAGCTGACGATCGCGCCTCGCTCAGCGGCATTCTTGATCAGAACCGGTTCCATCAGCGGCTGCGGTACGTCCAGCATCGAGCACGGGCTTCCCCGCAGGTAGTCGCCGTACCGCAGGTCGCCCGTACCCCAGGTCTGCAGCCGCAGGATCTCCTCCCCGGCCAAGCTCGTGGTGAACAGCGTGTCGCCCATCTGATCCCAGGGCGTCGCCTGCTTCTCGACCTCGTGTTGGACGTCGAGGTCGCGCAGCACCTCGACGGCGCGCTGGTTGGTGATGTGCGCCCTCGGTGAGTTCGCCACCCACGGGAACATCGACACGGCGTGCACCCGGATGCCGTACGTCGCGAGGGCCAGAGCCGCCGTCCCGCCGGCCGGCCCGAGGCCGACGACGACGACATCAGTGTCGTAGCCGCTGTCGTCCGCCGAGAACGGCTGGAAGACAGGGGGAGGAAGCGTCGGGTTGTCCATTGCACCTTCTCGAGGCTGGGAAATCCGTCGGCTCGATACGCCGACGTCAAAGCGAACCATTCCGTCAACTAAAGTTCTAGCATGCTAGTAGGTCACCGACAAGACGTCTGGACCGAAGACGGAGAACTTGAACGAGCCAGAATCCTCTAGCGGCTCCCAACGACGAACCCCGGCAGCCCTGACAGGGCCACCGGGGCGAAAAGCCACAGAAGAAGGCTCTAGCGCGCTCGACGCGGTTCATCGAGACCAAGAACGCCAGAACTAGATCAGGCCGTAAAAGCTGCCTGTACGGAACCGACCCCGGTGAGCGTGGCCGTGTAGGTGCCCGAAGGCATCACCGGCACCATCGGCCCCAACGCCCCGGACAGGACGACATCGCCGGCCCGCAGCGGCGCGCCCAGTTCATCGGCGGTACGAGCCAACCAGACCAGTGCCGCGATCGGGTCACCCAGGCAGGCAGCACCCGTACCGCTGCTGACCGTGTTCTCGTCCTGATCGACCATGGTCATCTCTACGTCGCGCAGGTCGTTCTCGCCCAAGGGGATCCGCTCAGGCCCGAGCACGAACAGGCCGCTGGAGGCATTGTCAGCAATGGTGTCGACGATCGTGATGTCCCACTCCGCAATGCGACTGTCGACGATCTCCAGGGCCGCCACCATGTGCTCCACCGCCTTGCGAGCCGATTCCTCGTCGACCGAGCCGGTGAGGTCCTCACCCAAGACAAACGCGATTTCGGCTTCGATGCGCGGCTGCAGCAACCTGGAGACATCGATCGGCTCGCCCTCCGGACAACCCATGTCATCGAAAAGCACCCCGAAGTCGGGCTGATCGACCCCGAGCTGCTGCTGCACTACCGGCGAGGTCAGTCCGATCTTGCGGCCGACGACCCGATGGCCTTCGGCTAGGCGATCGTTGGTGAGCACGGTTTGCACGGCATAGCCAGTCGCGATCTCTTTGTCCGGCAACAGCTCTCGAACGGGCGCGCACGGAATTCTGCTGCGCTGAGCGTGTTGCAGTCGAGAAGCCGCTGCTCGCACAGCCTCAGTACCAAGGGTGGTATCGGTCATCAGCGATCACTCCACACCGGTGCAGGGAGCCAGTCCCGACACCGGTTTCTCTACAGTCAGGTGGTCGGAATTGCGGTTGCGGTCTCAGCCGGCGCTGGACGCCGGCGATCAGGCACTGACGCCCGCGGCCCGTGAGGTGTAGGCGGCGGAGAGCTCGTCGCTGGTGACGATCTCGGCCAGCAAACCGAGGGATTCCAGGGAAGCGTTGTGCGCAGCCTCCGAGGCCGCCGAGCAACCGTCGGAAACGACCACGGTGCGGTAGCCGAGGTCGGAGGCCTCACGTGCCGTGCCCTCCAGGGACGCGTTGGTCGCCACCCCGAGCAGGACCACGGTGTCGACGCCCGCCCCGCGCAGGACAATGTCCAGCTCACTGGCGCGGAACCCGGAGACCCGCTGGTGGGTGACGACAACATCACCATCGGCAGGAGTGGCTTCGTCGCACAGCGCGGCACCGGGCGTGCCGTCGACCAGGCACTTGTTCTGGGCGACCATTCCCAGCAGCGGTGAGTTCGGCACGAGATCTGGGTAGCCGGACTGGAAGGCAACTCGGGTGTAGACGATCTTCACGCCCGCGGCCCGAGCTTCGTCGAGAACACGCGCCGCGGTTTTCAGAACGCCGGTGCGCTCGACCTCGGCGCGGAAGAACGGTGCGAAAGCCCCCTGCGCGCCGACGATGTCGTTCTGCAGGTGCACGGCCACCAGCGCGGTGCGGGTGGGTTCGATCGTGGTCATGTCGAGACGGTCCTTTCCGATCAGAAGTGGGCGAGGATGGACGAGCCGATGTCGTCGATGTCGCGGGCGGCGGTGAAGGGGTTGGACAGGAACACGCTCACCATGTCGCAGCCGGCGTCCAACATCAGTTGGGTCTTCTCGCGCAGCTGCTCCGGCGTGCCGTACAGGCACCAGTAGTCGACGAGTTCCTTGGTGATCAGAGGTCGGTGCGCGGGGTCGAGCCCCCGCAGGTATTTCGCCCACACCTCCAGGTAGTGCGGCGCGTCCGCGGCGGTCGGATCACCGAGGTAGGCCTTCGCCGCCTGCGAGGAGGCGTTGACGATGCCCTCCCCCAGCTCGTCCATGTGCTCGCGCATGAAGCCGGAGTTGGTGATGCAGGAGCTGATCGGCCCGGATCCGAAGCCGTGGTCAACGCCGTCCTCCCAGGTCTCACCTGGCCGCAGCTGGTAGAACCAGGACAGCGCGACGAGCTTGACCGAGCCCGGAGGGCGCCCGGCGTCCGCTACGGCTTTGTCCAGTTCACGACGAACGAGACCGATCATGTCGGGGTTCGGACCCAGGCAGTAGGTCATGTAGTCGGCGTGCCGCGCGGCGATCGCCAGCCCCTTCGGCCCTCCGGCTGCCATCCAGACCTCGACCGGGTCGTCGAGGTTGTACCAGATCCCGTTGGAGTCGAGGAACTCGATCTCGCGCTCTTGGCCCAGCCACTCGTGCGTGACCCGTTCACCGCGGAGCAAGCCGCGGATGGTGCTCAGCGCCGAGTCCAGTTCGGATAGCTTGGCGGGCCGACTCCCCATCGACCGCAAGGCGTTGTTCGCGGTGCCGATTCCGAGGAACGCGCGACCCGGAGCGAGCGCGTTGAGCGTGGCTATCGAGTTCGCCGTCACGGGCGGGGTCCGGGTCAGCGGATTGGTCACCCAGGTGCCCAATTTGATCGACGACGTCTGCTGGGACGCCAACGCCAGGTATTGATAGGGGTCACTGAACAGCAGCGGCCCTTCACCGACACCGAAGTGACTCGCGCCGACATCCTCTGCCTGCTTGGCGAGCCCCACCTGGTCGATCTTCGCGCAGGTACCGATGCAGAACTCCATGGCTGCTCCTTTGCGGCTTCGAGTTCTTAGTTCGATCAGATCCTTCGGACCCGCGAACTGGCATGCTAGCGTGATAGCATCACAGTAAGTGCGGTGGCGCGACGACACAAGGGGAAGCTGGCATGCCAGAGGACAGGACCAGTGGGCCCAGCGGTTACGCTGCACCGGTGGAGACCAGCGACTCGGCCAAGACAACACTTCGCCGCGGCACCAGCCGGCTGAATAACGCTGTCTACGACCAGCTCAAAGAACGCCTGATGGAAGGCATGTACCCCGCGGGCGAGCGACTCTCGGCCGAGGGTCTGCGCACGGAGTTCGGCGTGAGCAAGCAGCCGGTGATGGAATCGCTGCGCAGGCTCGCCGCGGACGGACTGGTCGAGATTCTCCCCCAGGTCGGCTCTCGCGTGATGACCTACACGATGCGTGATGTCGCCGACTTCTACGTCATGTTCGGCGGCTTCGAAGGCACGATCGCCGGAATGGCGGCCCAGCGCCGCACCGACGAACAGCTGATCGAGCTGGACCTGATCTCAGCTCGCATCGACGCCTTGCGCACCGAGTCCGATCCCGACGCGCGGGCCCACGGCTACCGGACCCTCAACCGGCGTTTCCACCACGCCATCCATGACATGGCGCATTCCCAGATCGCCGCGGACAGCAGCCGCCGCCTGTGGGACCTCTCCGACTTCCTGATCAACACCACGGGAGTGCCACAACCGCTGAGCACGGCCCTGGACGACCGCCACGCCGACCACGAACGCATCCGCGAAGCCATCCACGCGGGCGATCACGCCGCAGCCCGCCACGAGATGGAATCGCACATCGTCGGCACCATCGAGGTCATCAGAGCCGAGTCCCAGGCCAGCCTCAGCAGCTGACCGGAATCGACTCACCGACCAGGCCAAACCGAACAGGGACTTCTCTCCCGCACTAAGCGGCGCAACCGGCCCGCAGCAAACGGCGGGCGAATTCAGCACGTCCGGAAGCTCGAGGAAACACATGGCCATGCCCGGAAAGCGAACGATTCGGTTGTCCATCGCAGTAGCGGTGGCCGCCCTCATCGCTCCTCTGATCGGCTACCTGTGCGGCCTCACCAGCACAGAGGTTCAACTAACCGGACTCGCCCTCATCGGCGCAGCAATTCTTCTCAGCTATTGATCGACCAGGCGAGGTCCCCGCAAGCACATGGGAGACATGCCGAGCTGTCCCAAAACCGCGGCCCTAAACGCACTCCTGCAACCTTCCGCAGGACAGGCCGGGACACCCGACAACGCGTGTCCTCGCCAACCGCACTCAACGTTTCCGCAGTTCACAAGACCGACACACTGCTACCGGCGGATGGCATCTCGCAGGCGACTTGTGTAGTTGCGGAAGAGTGCCGGCATGTCGATCTTCTTCGGATCCAGGAGCCATTGGAGCTGCAGGCCGTCGATGGTGGCGACGATCTCGGCGGCGATGGCGGTGCAGTCGGTGTCCGGGCGGATCTCGCCGCGGTCGATGCCCTTCCGGAGTTCGCCGGCGACCATCGTGCGGACGTTGTCGTAGCGGCTCTGGAACCAGTCGCGGGCCGGGTGCAGGTCGGCGGTGCTCTCGCCGGCCAGGACCGTGAACGACTGCACCATCCCGGTCAGATAGGTGTTGTACTCGACCAGTTTCTCCAGCGCCGTCAGGATTTCGATGCCCTCGGCGCCGTCGGCGAGGAAGCGCCGGGTGTCGAGCCGGTCGCGCTCGTCGAGCACCGCGGCCAGCAGGTCCTCCTTGGTGGGGAAGTGGTGCAGCAGCCCGGCCTGCGACAGGCCGACCTCGCTCGCGATGCGGGCCAGCGAGCAGCCCTGGTAGCCGTCCTTGGCGAACGCCTCCACCGCGGCGTGCAGGATCCGCTCGCGCGCCGCCTGACCTCGGGCGGAGCGGCGTCGCGGAGCGCTTCCCTCAGGAGTGGAGTTGACGATCACGAGGCAACCCTACGACAGATGAAGTAACAGAACAATTACAGAACCTACTGATCACTCGGCTTTGGCGTCAGGATCTCCGATCAGCGCAACGATGCGAACTTCCTGGAGGCGTCATGGTGGAGTCCTACGCGGGCACCGAGCGAAGACTCGAACCCGAACGGGCGAGCGCGGCGTTCGTCGCCGTCTACGCGCTCGCCTACCTCGGACTGTGGGTGGCGCTGCTGACGCCGGTCGTGGTGAGCCTGGCGGTGCGCGTGCAGCAGATCGACCCCGACGGCAAGGAGGGCAGCCTCGCGCTGGTCACCGGGGTCGGGGCGCTGCTGGCGCTGGTGGCCAACCCGTTCTTCGGCCACCTCAGCGACCGCACCACCTCCCGGTTCGGGATGCGCCGCCCGTGGCTGATCGGCGGCGCGTTGGCCGGAACGCTCGGGCTCGCCGTGGTCTCGCTGGCGCAGGACGTTCCCGTGTTGCTGCTCGGCTGGTGCCTTGCCCAGGCCGGGCTGAACGCCGTGCTGGCCACGCTCACCGCGCTGCTGCCGGACCAGGTGCCCACCGCGCAGCGCGGCCGGGTGTCCGGACTGCTGGGCATGGCGATGTCGGCGGCCATCGTGCTGGGCACCTTCCTCGCCCAGGCGCTGCAGAACTCGTCGTTCTGGATGTTCATGGCCCCCGGCCTGGTCGGCATGGTGCCCGCCCTGCTGCTCGCCGCGATGCTGCGCGACCGCCGGCTGGAACCGGGCTCGCAGCCGCGCTACGACGTCCGCGAGTTCGCCCGCGGCTTCTGGGTGAACCCGGTGCGCCACCCCGACTTCGGCTGGGCCTGGTTGAGCCGGTTCCTGCTGTTCATGGGCGTGGCCACGCTGCTGACCTACCAGGCCTACTACCTGACCGACCGGCTGCACGTGCCGGAAGGCGAGGTGGCGCGGCTGGTGTTCGTGGCGACGCTGGTGCAGACCGCGTTCGTGGTCGCGGGGAGCAACGCCAGCGGCTGGCTGTCCGACCGGCTGGGCCGCCGCAAGATCTTCGTGCTGAGCTCGGCGGTGGTCTTCGGGCTCGGCCTGCTGGTGATCGGCCTCGCCGGTTCGTTCTCGACGTTCCTGGTGGGCATGGTGCTCACCGGCCTCGGGCAGGGCGTCTACCTGGCGGTCGACCTCGCGCTGGTCGCCGACGTGCTGCCCAACCGGGAGACCGACGCGGGCAAGGACCTCGGCGTGTTCAACATCGCCAACGCGATGCCGCAGTCCCTGGCGCCGGCGATCGCGCCGGTGTTCCTCGCCGTCGGTGGTGGCGGCAACTACTCGGTCCTGTTCGGCGCCGCAGCGGTCTTCGCGGTCGTCGGTGCGCTGAGCATCCAACCTGTCAGGAGGGTTCGTTGATGTCCACGGCCGATCTGCGGGCGCGGGTGCGCGCGCTGTCGCTGGAGCAGAAGGTCCGGCTGCTCACCGGTGCCGACTTCTGGTCGCTGCACCCCGAACCCGCCGCCGGGCTGCGCCGGGTGGTGGTCTCCGACGGTCCGGTCGGCGTGCGCGGCGAAGCCTTCGACGAGCGCAGCACCTCCGCCAACACGCCGAGCCCCACTTCGCTGGCGGCGTCCTGGGATCTCGAGCTGGCGCATCGCGTCGGGCGCCTGCTGGCCGCCGAGGCGCGCCGCAAGGGCGTGGACGTGCTGCTGGCCCCTACCGTCAACCTGCACCGAACGCCGTACGGCGGCAGGCACTTCGAGTGCTTCAGCGAGGACCCGCTGCTGACCGGTGAGATCGGTGCGGCCTACGTGCGCGGTGTGCAGTCCGGCGGGGTGGCCGCGACGGTGAAGCACTTCGTGGCCAACGACTCCGAGACCGATCGGATGACCGTCGACGCCCGCGTCGACGAGCGGGCGCTGCGCGAGCTCTACCTGGCGCCGTTCGAGCACATCGTCCGCGAGGCCGGGCCGTGGCTGGTGATGGCTGCCTACAACCGCGTCAACGGCACCACCATGACCGAGCACGCCCTGATCGAGGAGGTGCTGCGCGGCGAGTGGGGGTTCGACGGCGTGGTCATCTCCGACTGGTTCGCCACCCGTTCCACCGACGAGGCCGGTCGCGGCGGTCTCGACCTGGCCATGCCCGGGCCGGAAAGCCCCTGGGGGCAGCAGCTCGTCGACGCGGTGCGCGACGGCCGGGTGGCCGAATCCGATGTGGACGAGAAGGTGCTGAACCTGCTGCGGCTGGCCGACCGGGTCTGCGCGCTGGACGGCGCCGAGCCACCGGCCGTGGCCGCCGACCGGCCCGAGGTGGTCCTGCGGCACGCGGCCGCCGCCGGATTCGTCCTGGCGCGCAACGAGGGCGACCTGCTACCGCTGAACACCGCGGGCACGCGCAGGATCGCGGTGCTGGGACCCAACGCCGCCGCTGCTCGCACCCTCGGAGGCGGCAGCGCCAGCGTCTTCCCGCCCTACACCGTCTCGCCGCTCGACGGGCTCCGCGCCAAGTTGGGCGCCGACGTGGAGGTCGTGCACGCCCGGGGCGTTCGCTCCACCGAACTGCTCGCCCCGGCATCGCCGGAGCTGGTCACCGACCCCGAGACCGGGCAACCCGGCCTGGCGGTCCGGTTCCTGGACGCCGACCGCGCGCCGATCAGCACCGAGCACCGCAACAGCGGCAAGCTGATCTGGATGGGCTCGTTCGGTCCCGACGTGCCCGTGGAGGCCGTCGGTTTCGTCGAGGTCCGGGGCGTGCTGCGCGCCACCGAGACCGGCGCCCACCGGATCGGTGTGGCCGGAGCCGGGCACTTCACCTTGGCGGTCGACGACCGGCCGCTGATCGACGGGGTGCTGGAGCTGCCAGGCGGGCCGGACCCGATCGAGGCGATGGTGCGCCCACCGCAGCGCACCGCCGAGGTGCAGCTCAGCGCCGGGCAGGAGGTGGAACTCGTGCTGACCCACCGCGTCGAGGCCGACGCCATCGGCACCACCTTCACCCTCGGCCTGGAAACCCCGGCGCTGCCCGAGGAGGACGAGCTCGCGCACGCCGTCGAGCTCGCCGCCTCCGCCGACGTCGCGGTGCTGGTGCTGGGAACTTCCGACGAGAGCGAGAGCGAGGGCTTCGACCGCGACACCCTCGCGCTGCCGGGACGCCAGGACGAGCTCGTGCGCCGGGTCATCGCCGCGAACCCCCGGACGGTGGTCGTGGTCAACTCGGGCGCGCCGGTGCTGCTGCCGTGGGCGCAGGAGGTCCCGGCCGTGCTGCTGTCCTGGTTCCCCGGCCAGGAGTTCGGCAACGCGCTGGCCGACGTGCTCACCGGCGACGCCGAACCCGGTGGCCGGCTGCCGGTGACCTGGCCCGCCGCCGAAGGCGCTCCGCTGCCGAGTCCCGTTCCCCAATCCGGTGCGCTGGAATACGCCGAGTCCATCCACATCGGACACCGCGCGTTCGAGCGCAGCGGGATCGAGCCCGCGTTCTGGTTCGGCCACGGCCTCGGCTACACGACCTGGGCGTACGAGGAAGCCGAGGTCCCATCCGAGGTAGTCGAAGGAGCGGACGTCACCGTACGGGCCCGGTTGCGCAACACCGGGCAACGCTCCAGTCGTGAGGTCGTGCAGGTTTACCTGTCCCGGAATGGTGAGGTGGAACGTCCGAAGCACTGGCTCGCCGCATTCGCCACCGTCGAAGCCGCACCTGGCGAGTCGGTCGAGGTGCCGGTTCGCATCCCGGCCAGGGCGTTCCAGCACTGGCAGAACGGAACGTGGCAGGCCGAGCACGGACTTTTCACACTCCGCATCGGGCGCTCGTTGGCCGAGCTGCCTCTCGCTACCGAGGTGGCGGTCAAACCGTGATAGCGCGCCAGGGGGTCCGTGCCGTCCGGTACTGGCCCCCTCGGTCTGATTTCCGAGTCACATCACGTCACTCTGATTTCTACCGGATTACCGGTTGAACGCCCTCCCCCTCTGCCTGGTGGAAGAGCCTCACAACATACTGGCTGGCGCTGGCGCATCGGACTAGATCACGGATTCACCTGGGCTCGGAACCCGCACTCGCCGAAATACTGCTCCCCGGCCTCGATTCGCACGAGTCCGGGGAGCGGTATTTCGGTGGGACGATGAAATTAGAGCCAGCGGCCGAGTTCCGGGAGGTCTCCGGAGTCCGCCTTGAGACGGCCCGGACCGCGCCCGGAGATCCAGCGAACGAGGTCCACAGCACTCCCCCGCACCACATGCGGGGTCTGGCCGTCGATGTCGACGCGATGCTCGGCGTCCCGGTCATCCGGGCGCAGGAGCAGGGCCGGGCCTTGCCCCTTGCGCTGCCACAGGCCCGTGATGTCGGCCAGCAGCGCGTCGACGAACTCCGGCGGGAAGTCGACGAAGCTTCCGCCGTTGCCCAGGTCGACGGCGTGGATCCAAACCTCACGGGCCCGCATCCACGGCGTCTCGCTACAGGGCACGACCCGGCCTTGAGCCGTGCGCACCTCGTGCTGCCAACGCTCGGCGGGCAGGTCCCGCCAGGAGACGTCGAGGTGGACCGCCGCGTGCTCGGCCAGAGCGCGCAACGCCGAGACACTCAGCGTCGCGCCCTCCTCGATCTCCCGGGCCCGGGACTCCGGCGAGGCGTACATCGGGTTCTCCACCCCGGTCGCGGCCCAGTCGACCAGCCTGGCGATAGCACGGGCGTTGTAGCCCACGTGCGCTACCAGGTGCCGCCTCGACCACCCCGCCAGCGCGGTGGACTCATCGAACTCGGAGTCGCGGAGCTCGGCGAGTTTGCGGGCGAAGTACGCCGAACCCCGCCGAGCCCACTCCAACCGCTGCGCCAACTCCGTCACGACGGTTCCCTGGCGATGTTGACCAGCTCGCCGAGACCGCCGATGCGGGTCACCATCTTGCTCCCGGCGGCGAGGTAGCGCGGGGGCTTGCGCGCGTGGCCGACTCCGCCCGGGGTGCCGGTGGCGATGACATCGCCCGGGTTGAGGGTGAGGATCTCGGAGATGTAGGCGACCAAGTCGGCCGGGTCGAAGACCAGGTCCTTGACGTTGGAGGACTGCATGACCTCGCCGTCGACCTCGGTGACGATCTCCGCGTCCAGTGCGAACTCGTCCGGAGTGACCAGGTACGGACCGAACGGAGTGGTGGCTTCGAAGGTCTTGCCCTGCAACCACTGCTTCGTCCGGTACTGGTAGTCCCGCACGGTCACGTCGTTGAGCACCGAGTACCCCGCGATGGCCGCCTCGGCGGTGGCGCGATCGGCGCTGCGGACCTTCGTGCCGACGACGACGGCGAGCTCGGCCTCCCAGTCGATGGCCTCGGAGACCTTCGGCAGCACAATGTCGTCGGATGGTCCGATCAGCGCTTCCGGGTACTTCGCGAACAGCGTCGGGTACTCCGGTAGGTCGCGGCCCATTTCCAGGATGTGGTTGCGGTAGTTCAACCCGACGCACACGATCTTGCCCGGAGCCGGCACGACAGCGTCAAGATCCGCTTCGGACAGACGGTGCCGTGTTCCGTTCGACGCCGCGGTCTCGCGCCAATCCGAACGGGCCAGCAGGGCGCCCACATCAGCGACCGGGAGCTCCACGGCCTCCTCTCCTTCGACGCGGGCAGCGGCGGTGCGACCGCCCGGCAGGCGCAGCGTGGCCAGCTTCATTCTTCACCTTCCTCGACGAACACTCGCGACTGGTTGAGCCGCTCGAAAATGGGCTGGTCCGAGAATCGGAACAGGTCGAAACCGTCGTCCGAGCGCAGCGACCACTTGGCCCACGACGGCACCACGAACAGATCACCCTTGGCGACGCGCTGCTCGCTGCCGTCGAGGACGACCTCGCCCTCGCCCTCGAACACCTGCCACACCGAAGAACCGACCTCGCGGCGCGGCCTGGTCCAGGCACCGGCACGCAGCCGGTGGAACTCGGCGCGGATCGTGGACATGACGTCCCCGCCGGTGGTCGGGTTGGTGTAGCGCACAGCCGCGTGACCGGGCTCCACCGTGGCCGGCTGGCCTTCGTCCTCCAGCAGCAGCTGCTCGCGCAACGCAGCATCGGTGTGCTCCCACCGGTAGGCCGCGATGGGCGAGTTGGGCAGATCGTCCAGTCCCGACAGCGGGCGCAGGCCTGGGTGCGCCCACAGCCGCTCCGAACGCGAGATCCGCGGGGTCGCTGGGTCGGTGACCTGCTCGGACCCGAATTCGAAGAACGACGTGTCGGTGTAATGCACGAACGGGATGTCCAGCCCGTCGATCCACGCCATCGGCTGGTCGGTCTCGTTGTGGTGGCCGTGGAAGTTCCAGCCCGGTGTCAGCAGGAAGTCGCCCCGTCGCATCGCCACCGGATCACCGTTGACGACGGTCCACACGCCCTCGCCCTCCACCACGAAGCGGAAGGCGTTCTGACTGTGCCGGTGCTCGGGAGCGACTTCCTTCGGCCCCAAGTACTGGATCGCCGCCCACAGCGTCGGCGAGGCATACGGCGCCCCGCCCAGGCCCGGGTTGGCCAACGCGATCGCCCGACGCTCGCCGCCGCGACCCACCGGAACCAGGTCACCGGCGCGCTGCGCCAGCGGGTACAGCACGTCCCAGCGCCAGACGTGCGGGACCGCCTTGGGGTTGGGCTGCTGCGGCATCAGGTCGCCCAGCTGAGTCCACAGTGGATTAAGGTGTTCGGTGGCGAAGTCGGTGTAGAGCTTCTGCAGCTCGACCTCTTCGGTGCTTTCGGTGGCGGTCATTGCATGCCTCCTCGAATCTTTCACGCACCCACCGCGTCAGCGGCGGATTTCTGGTGCTCATCGGCCAGGCGCCGGGCGACGTCGAGGCGGAGCTCCTTCTTGTCGATCTTGCCGACCTTGGTCGTGGTGATCGCGTCGACGATGATCAGCTTCTCCGGGAACTTGAACTTGGCGACACCCGCGTTCTCCATCACCTGGTGCACGTCGGACAGTCCGACGTCGTGACCGGGCTTGGCCACGACGTAGAGGCAGACGCGTTCGCCGAGGTCCGGGTCGGGCATCGCGATGGCCGCGGCCAGGCTGACGCCGTCTACTTGATAGGCGAAGTTCTCGATCTCCTCAGCGGAAATGTTCTCCCCACCTCGGTTGATCATGTCCTTGTCGCGGCCCTCGACGACGAGATTGCCATCAGCACGCAGCCGGACGATGTCGCCGGTGCGGTACCAGCCTTCGGGAGTGAAGGCGCGGGCGTTGTGCTCGGCGGCCTTGAAATAACCACGCGGTGTGTAGGGCCCGCGGGTGAGCAGCACGCCGGGTTCACCGATCGGTAGTTCGTTGCCCGTCTCGTCGACGACGAGCAGTTCGTCGTCGGGGCACATCGGGCGTCCCTGGGTCGTGCAGACCACGTCGTCGGGATCGTCGAGGCGCGTGTAGTTCAGCAGTCCCTCGGCCATGCCGAACACCTGCTGCAAGGTGCAGCCGAGCACCGGACGGACCCGGCGCGCGACCTCGTCGGCCAGCCTCGACCCGCCGACCTGCAGCAGTGTCAAGGAGCTCAGGTCGTCGGTGCTGTCTTCGGCGCGGTGGTCCAGCCAGCGTTGCGCCACCGCCGGCACGACCGCGGTGGCCGTCACGCCCTCGCGCTCGATCAGCGGGAACGCCTTGGCCGGGTCCGGCGAACCCACGACCAAGCGGCCGCCGCACAGCAGCGCGCCGAGCAGGCCCGGGCAGGCCAGCGGGAAATTGTGACTCAGCGGCAAGGACGCGTAGTAAACGGTGTCGGCGTCGAAACCGCAGACCTCGGCGCTGCGCTTGGCGTTGTAGACGTAGTCGTCGTGGGTGCGGGCGATGAGCTTGGGCAGCCCGGTGGTGCCACCGGAGAGCAGGAACACCGCCACCGCGCGGCTGTCCGGCCGGTGCCGGTCCAACTCCGCGCGATCCGGAACCGACTCCGGAGCGGCGCACAACGCGCCCAGGTCGACGTTGCCCTCCGCGACCGACTCACCCAGCACGAGCAGGTGGCGCACCGAATGCGACTCCTCGGCGATCTCACCCGCCATGGCCTGGTGGTCAAAGCCCTTGAGCACATCAGGCACGGCGATGGCCACCGCCTCGGAGTGCTCGGCGAGGTAGGTCATCTCGTGCTTGCGGTGCCCCGGAAGCGCCATAACCGGGATGACGCCGATGCGCAGGCACGCGTAGGTCAGCACCACGAACTCGACGACGTTGGGCAGCTGCACCAGCACGCGGTCGTCAGACCGCAGGCCGAGTCCGAGCAGCCGCTCGGCGGTGGCGTCGACCCGCTCGGTCAGCTCGCGGTGGGTGAGCCTGCGCTCGCCATCGACGAAGGCGAGCGCGTCGGGCACCTGGCCGGCGACCTCGGCGAGGTGATCGGCCAGGTCACGTCCCTCCCAGTAACCCTTCTCGACGTAGCGCTGGGCGAACACGTCCGGCCACGGCACCACGTCGCGCCAGGTCGGTTCAGGCATTGCGGTCCTCCTCCGTGCGGACGACGACCGCGTCGAGCGCGACGAGGCCGTCCGTGGTCAGGCGGAGCGGGTTGATCTCGATCTCGGTCACCTCGGGGTGCGAGGTGAGCACCGCGGCCAGCGCGGCGACGACCTCGCCGAGCTCCTGCGGGTTCAACTCGGGCCCACCGCGCCAGCCGCGCAGCAGCTCCTTGCCGAGCAGTTCACCGGGCATCTCGGCGGCTTCGGCGGCCGTGACCGGGGCGAGCCGAACCGCGACGTCACCGAGCGCTTCAGCAGCCGTGCCGCCGAGGCCGACCAGCACGACCGGCCCGAACACCGGGTCGCGGTGCGCGCCGACGACCAGGTCGACACCACTGGGGGCCATCGCCTCCACCAAGTACCCGGTGGCTCCGATCGCCGCGTGGATGGCCTCCAGCGCAGCGTCCAGCTCGTCCGGGGTGCGCACGCCGAGGTGCACTCCACCCACGTCGGTCTTGTGCAACACGGTGGCGTCGAGCAGCTTGACCGCCACCGGGCCGCCCAGTTCGGTCAGCGCGCGCTGCGCTTCCTCCCGGTTCGCACATGCGCGCCGGGGTAGAGTGTCGATTCCCAGTTCTGCCAGGTAGTTCTTGGCCGCGTGCTCGTCCAGGAGCCCGCCCGGCAAGGCCGACACCTGTCGCTCGACGGCCGTGCCGGTGCGGAACTGCCGCCGGGAGTCGGCGACGAGCGCGCGCAGGGCGTTGGCCGCGGCCGTCGGTGTCGCGAAGGCCGGAACGCCGGTCTTGTGCAGCTGGATGCGCTGTTCGGCAGCCTCGTCGTCCAGCCCGCCCAGCGCCACGACAGCGGGCACGTCGGCCGGCAGCTCGGCGTCCTGCAACGCGGTCACCAGGTCGACGCTGTCGGGTTCGGTGAGCGCGTAGACCACGACCGCATCGATCGCGTCGTCGCCCGCCACGGCACCCAGAACGGCCGGAAAGCTCTTGTCCGGGCGGCCAGTGTCGACCGGGTTGCGCTGGAAGGTCAACGGCGGCAGCAGTTCCGAAAGACGGCCCTGCGTCTCGGCGGCCAGCTCTGGCGTGGCGACCTCATCGGCGCCGGCACGGTCGGCCAGCAGCAGGCCGGGGCCGGCTTGCGCGGTGACGATACCCAGCCCGGGGTCGGCCGCAGGGCGAAGCCGCACGCGCGAGAGCGCGGTCAGCGCGTCGACCAGTTCGCGTTCATCGTCGACGACCACCGCTCCGGCCTGCGCGACCGCGGCCCGCGTGGTGCGCCACGAGGTCGCCAGCGCACCGGTGTGCGACTGGGCGAACTCCGCGACGTCGCTGCGCCCGACCACCAGCGCCACAACGGGTTTCACCTCGGTGAGCCGTCGCAGCGCCCGCACCAGGCGCGGGCCGTCCGGTACCGATTCCAGGTGCAGCGCCACCGCCGTGGTCTCCGGGTCGTCGACCAGGTACTCCAGCACGTCGGCGGCGGTGACGTCGACACCGGTGCCGATGCCCACACCCAGGCTCACCCCGTTGCCCGCGTTGGTCAGCTCGAACGACAGCGCGTGGTTGATCCCGCCGCTGGCCGCCACCACCGCCACTCCCCCGGCTGGCAGCTGACGCGCACCGGGCACGAAACTGGCCGTCAGGCCCCGGTGGGGCACGAAGAACCCGGAGGTGTTGGGGCCGAGCAATCGGATGCCGGTCTCCTCGGCGACGCGGCGCACCGCGTCCTCGTGCGCCTGGCCCGCCTCACCGGCCTCGCCGAATCCTCCGGCGCAGATCAGCGCAGCCCGGCATCCGGCAGCGGCGGCATCGGCGAGCGAGTCGGCGCACGCCGCAGCGGGCACGCACAGCACCGCGAGGTCCAGGCGCGCCGAGCTGTGCTCGGCGGCTTCGCGCACCGAGGCGTGCAGCCCGCTGTCCGGCTCGGGGTTGCGGGAGTTGACCAGCGCGAGCTCACCGGTGAACCCGGTCAGCGAGCGCGCCATGACAGCGCCCAGCTTGGCGCTCTGCCGCGACGCGCCGACCACCACGATCCCGGATGGCGCGAACAGCGGTGTCAGGTCGGTGGTTTCGCTCATGAACTCGTCTCCGTCGTGGAACCGACCAGATCCGCTCGGCCGGAAAGCAGCAGGGTCAGCGCTCGGTCCTCGTCCAGCTCGTCCTCGACCACCAGCGCGGGCACCTGGTGGTGCAGCCGCGCCTGCTCGGCCAGCAGCGCTCGGGTGAGCTTGTTCCCGGACCGCACGGCCACCAGGGACGGTGGCTGCTCGCCGCCCAGGGCGTCCGCGAGTTCGGTGAACCGCTCCGGCAGCCCTGCTTCGTCTTCCGGAGCGTCCAGCCACAGAGCCCAGTCGCCCTCACCCGGCCGTGAGGACAGCAAAATCCCTTCCGCCCCCTCGACAACGGTCCCCGACGGGGTTTCGCGGAGGTCGACCCGGCGACCGCTGAAGGCCTGGTTCCCGACGCGCAGCGGGGTCTCCAGCGGGTCGGCGCCGTTGCGCTCGCGCCAGTCGCGTTCGACGCGGTCGACGAACTCCGGGTCGCGGCGGGCCAGCTTGTCGCGGCCGATGCTGCGGGAGAAGAAGTGGAAGCCGAACTGCGTCGGGTGCAACGCGTCGTGGTAACGGCCGAAGTGCTCCCACCAGGACAGGCTCGGGCGGGCCGCGCCCTGGATCTTCTCCACCGACGGCCTGCGCACGGCTTCGTACTCGTCGAGCGCGGTCTCCAGGTCCTCGGAATGTTCGGTGACGCTGCGGGCGAGCGCGATGGCGTCCTCCATGGCCATCTTGGTGCCCGAGCCGACCGAGAAGTGCGCGGTGTGGGCGGCGTCGCCGAGCAGGACGACGTTGCCGGAGTGCCAGCGCCCGGTGCGCCAGGTGCGGAAGTTGCCCCAGCGCGAGTTGTTCACCAGCAGCCCGTGCCCGTCGATCTGCTCGGCGAAGAGCTTCTCCAGGTACTCCCGGGTCTTCTCGTCGCTGGCACCGGGCGGCTGGCTGACGTCGAACTCGTCGAGTCCGGCCGCGCGCCAGGTCTGCTCATCGGTCTCCACGATGAACGTGCTGATGTCCTCGCTGATCGGGTAACCGTGCACCGCGAACGTGCCGTGCGGACCGTGCTCGTGGACGAAGGTCAGGCCGTCGAACATGTAGTCCGTGCCGAACCAGATGAACTTGGCCGTGGCGACGTCCACCTTCGGCGCGAGGGCGTCCTCCAAACCGGTCCGGAAGCGGGAGTTGGCGCCGTCGGCGGCGACGATGAGGTCGTAGTCCGCCAGCTCTTCGGCGTCCGAGATCTCGGTGCAGAAGCGCAAGTCCACACCGACCTCGGTGGCGCGGTCGCGCAGCAGGCCGAGCAGCTTGCGGCGGTGAATGGCCGCCATGCCGTTGCCCCCGAAGGACATCCGCTCACCCTTGAGGCGCACCTCGATCTGATCCCAGTGCCGGCCGTGCTCTTCAAGCCCGCGGCGCAGCACCGGATCAGCCTCGTGAATGCCCGCCAGCGTCGCGTCGGAGAAGACGACGCCGAACCCGAAGATGTCGTCGGGACGGTTCCGTTCGAAGACGGTCACGTCGACGGTCGGGTCGGCCTGCTTGATCAGCGTCGCGAAGAACAGCCCGCCGGGGCCGCCTCCTACGCACGCGATCCGAGAAACCATGGAAACCTGCCTCCACCTTGAGGGCTTCGAATGACCACATTGTGTGCCACTTACTCAACGACCGTCAACTGAATGACACGTATTTTTCGGCCGAGGTCGTCGGCCCGCACCACGCAGGACGGGCCGACGACGTGCTCACGCGGCTTGTTCGGCCCTCGCCTGCAATCGTGCCCCGGATGCGGCGCCGCGGCGCGGCAGCAGCAGCACGACCAGCGCTCCCACAGCGGCCGGAATCGCGAACGCGTAGAAGTTCCACGCGGCGTTCGCCCCGGACGACATCAGGATTCCGCCGAAGGTCGGGCCGATGATGGCGCCAACGCGGCCGATGCCCAAGGTCCAGCCGAGCGCGGTGGCGCGCACCTCCGCCGGGAAGTGCATCGCCACGTAGGCGTTGACCAGGATCTGGGTGCCGACCGTTCCGAACCCGGCCACAGCGACCAGCGCGTACATGACAGGTGCCGAACTCGGCACGCTGAGCAGGTAGATCGACACGGCCGCCGCGAGGAACGCCGCGAGCGTCACCGGGCGCATCCCGACGCGGTCGCCGATCGGCGCCACCAGGATCGTGCCGACGATCGCCCCGACGTTGAGCACCACCAGGAACAGCAGCGAACTCGTCAGCGGATACCCGGCGGACTTCATGATCTGAGGCAGCCAGGTGTTGAGCCCGTAGACCAGCAGCAGCCCCAGGAAGCTCGTCAGCGCGAACAGCAACGCCGGCACCAGGTACCGCTTGCTCATCAGAGTGCTGATCCCGGAACGTCGTGGGCCCTGCTGCTCGCCCGGTTCCGGCAGCGCCACGCCCAGGCGCTCCGCCGTGCGCGCCGCCTCGGCGTCGCGCCCCTTCGCAACCAGGAACGCCAGCGATTCCGGCAAGGCGCGCATGAGCACCGGGACCAGCAGCAGCGGCACGGCGCCGAGCCAGTACATCAACCGGAAGCCGTAGGTGGGCATCAGGCTCAGCGCGAGCACCGCGGCCAGCACACCTCCGACCGAGTACCCGGAGAACATCAGGGCGTTGTTCAGACTCCGGCGGTGCGGAGCCGAGTACTCCGCGGTCAGCGCGATCGCGGTGGGCATCACGCCACCCAGGCCGAGCCCGGCCAGCAGCCGGAACACGCCGAACAAGGTCGCATCGGGGGCCAACGCGCAGCCCACCATGGCCAGCGAGAACCCGGTGACGCCGAACAACAGCACCTTGCGCCGACCGATCAGGTCGGTGACCGCGCCCGCGATCAGCGCCCCGGCAAGCATGCCCACCAAGGCGTAGCTGCCGATCGCGCCGGCCGAAGCGGGGGTGAGCCCCCACGCCTCATGCTGCAGCAACGCCGGGAGCGTGGCGCCGTAGACGATGAGGTCGTAACCGTCGAAAACGATCACGGAGAAGCACAGGCACAGCACCATGAGCTCGGTGCGACGGGCGCCTGGCGGGGATTGCGGCTTCATTGCCTTCTCCAAGCCTGTCGGGATTGTCCAGGTGAGGTGCTCCCGAGTATGTTTCGCTTCACGCACGCCCGTCAATAAAATGGCACGAATGAATCGAGTCCGGCCAGCCGCCGCGCACCGCGCGCGAATCGAGGACGGTCGTACTGTGAGATAGTCGGCCCACCGGGCTGACCAGCAGGAGGAGGAGCGGTGAGACCGAGGTCGATCGTGTTTGACCTGTTCGGCGACTACGTGCGCTACCGGGGCGGTGCGGCTCGCCTGCGGACGCTGAGCGAGCTCATGTCCTGCTTCGACGTCGGCGAGAGCACCGTGCGCGTGGTCCTGGCCCGGCTGCGCAAGGAGGGCTGGTTCGACTCCTGGCGCGAGGGCCGCGAGACCGTGTACGGACTCAACGACAAGAGCCTGCACCTGCTCGACGAGGGCCGATCCCGCATCTTCGACCGCGTCCGCAGCGAGTGGGACCGGCACTGGTACATGGTCATCTACTCGGTGCCGGAGTCCGACCGCGGCGTGCGCGACCGGGTCCGCAAGGAACTGGCCTGGCTCGGCTTCGGACCGCTGGCCCCGTCGACGTACGTGTGCCCGCACGACCGCCTGCAGCAGGTGCGCGAAAGCCTCGCCGACGAGCCGGCCCTGCGGCTGGACACCTTGCGCTGCCAGTCCGGCGGCCTGCCGGTCGACCGCGAGATGGCAGCGCGCTGCTGGGAGCTCGACGAGCTCAACGAGGACTACCGGGAGCTGCTGCGGACCTACCGCAAGCGCATGCCCGCATACCGGGCGGGTCGACTCAGCCCACAGGACGCGCTCGTGGAACGCATGCAGCTGACCTACGACTACCGGAAGTTCCCCTTCCGGGACCCGGACCTGCCCACCGAGCTGCTACCCGCCGGCTGGCTCGGACGCGAAGCCCACGATCTCTTTCTCGAGGCGCACGAGCTGCTGCGAGAGCCAGCCGAGGAGTTCTATGACGCGATCGCCGGCGCCCGCGTTTCAGCTACGGCCCATGACGCCGGAGCCTGACCGCATGCGCCAGCATCGCTCCCGACATCCGCACACTCCACCGCGCTAGCAAGATCTGTTACCGGCGCAACACGACGAAGGAGACCGGCGGTCGATTGGCTGTTGCCCTTCTCAGGCGATCGTCCCGCCCACGAGGACGAACATGACGGTGCACGGTGCCGTGGAGCGGTTCGACCACAGGTGACTTGTTCCTCGCTGGACGAGCACGTCGCCTGCGGTCATTCGCTGCTCCTCCTCGTCGAGGACGGCCCAGATCTCGCCGCCGAGAACGATCGCGTAGTCGAGCGAGGCCGTGCTGTGGAACAGCCGTGTCCGCGTCTCCTCGTCCACGGCCCATTCCGTATCCGGTGGGAACTCCACCACGCGGAAAACGGAGCCAGCAGGCGGCGGCGAAATCTCGAACGGCCCCGTGAGGCCGTCTTGGGGCTCCCCCGAGTTGTCAACCGGAACGCTATCGTGGCGCCAGAAATCGGTCACCACGAACCCGGGGCAGTCCGCGACGACTTGCCGGTGCGGGCTGAGAGCGTCGTCTGCGAACACCGATCGTCCTTCCCCATCGACACCCGTGACCAGTCGACGGAATCGGCGAGTGTGCGGGGCAGGCGTGACGAGTACGTCGGCGAGGGGAATGTTCTCGGCCATGATTGCCTCCATGATCTGGGGACTGTAAGTGTTCAGGCAGGCTGGGAAACGAGACTCTTGAGCCCGAGGATCTCGCGAGCTTCCTCGGGAGTGGCGGGCTCGTGCCCGAGTTCCCGAATGAGTCGCACGGCTCGCTGAACGAGCTGCAAATTGGTCGCGCGTTCCCCACGGCGGTAGTTGAGGTTGTCCTCCAATCCGACTCGGACATGCCCACCGAGCAGGATCGCGTGAGTGGTGGCAGGCAACTGATTGGCGGCGATGGCCGACACACAAAGCTCGGACCCGTCGGGGAGTTCGTCGACCATCTGATGAAGCACTCGGGGGGTGTAGGGCAGGGCACCCTGGAACGGCTTGTCGAGACCCAGCACCACATTGATCCAGTACGGCTGCGCGTCGAATCCCGATGCGATAAGCCGTTTCGTGTCCTGGGCGATGTTCGCGGTGCTCATGACCTCCCATTCGGGCTTGATTCCGAGTTCGGTCATGCGGGCGGCCAACTCGTCGCACTCCTGCGGCGAGGTCTTGCAGAGCAGCTCGCGGCCGCCGGCGGTGACAACGAAAGTCTCGGCGTCGAAAGTGGCCATCTCTGTGTGTGGCGCCTCGAGGCCCTTGAGTCGTTCGCTGAAATCGATCCGGAGTTCTCCGGTGTCGTACTGCTTGATCATGTCCCCGCTAACTCCGCCACCCGTGGAGTTGTTGATGACGACGTCAGTCCGCTCACGGACGGCCTCGTTGATCGCTGCGTAGACATCGGGATCACAGGTGGCCTGGTCATCGGCCCGACGAGCGTGGATTGCGGCGACGCTAGCTCCTGCCGCGACGCACTCTGCGATCTGGTCCGCGATCTCACCAGGCTGCGTCGGCAGGTGAGGGTTCTGCTCCTTGGACGCCATTCCCCCGGTGGGGGCAATCGTGACGATGACCTTTCGCTTGGCGATGTCCGACTTGCTGGTGGACGAAGGCATGGAGTCGACCTACTTTCGAATTTGGGTGCCGTTTTCAGAGCAGGGGCGTGCTGCACGATGTCGCCGCGCTGTTGATACTCACGCGGTGGTGGCCTCGGAGATGGCGGCTGATACGACGGCGCGGCTTCCGTAGGTGGGTCTGCGCGGAAGCGCCAGGAATACGACCGCTCCAGCGGTCAGCATCGCTGCGACGATGAGAAGGGCTCGGTGGTAGCTCCCGGTGCTGTCGAAGAGTGCACCGACCCAGATGGGGCCGATCGACACCGCCAAGGTGAACAACGCATACACGATTCCGTAGATGAATCCGTACGCGCGGAGTCCGAAGTAGTTACCGCAGAGCAGCGCGATCAGGTCGGCCTCAGCCCCAAAGCAGACGCCGAGCAAAAGGGCAGAGACCGGAGCGGAGGCCGTCCCGCCGAGCGCCAGGGAAGCTGCACCCACGGCCGCGACGACGAACATGGGAGTGGCGACGAACGGGGCCGGGAACCGGTCGAGCAGGTAACCGACGCACAGCCGACCGAGGATGACTCCGACCCCGATCACGCTGGCGATCGTGGCCGCCGTTCCCGGGGAGAGCCCAGTGTCGGTCAGCATCGGAAGCATGTGCGGGATGAGCGCCGGAACGGAGGACCCCACTAGCAGGACACCGAAAAGCAGGATCCAGAAGGTCCTCGAGCGGAACACTTGCGAACGGGTCATCCCGTCGAGCTCATGGGTCGGTGTGCCGTCCCCTGCAGGCACGGCGTCCATCCGGCCGAACATCACGAATGGGAAGGCCAGCAACGAGAGTCCGGCGAGCGTGAGGAAGCCGAATCGCCATCCGGCCGAACTGACGACAGCCGTGACGAGCAGTGGGAGCACCATGGCCGCGACCCCAAGACCGGTCAGCGCGATGCCGAGTGCGAGCCCGCGAGCGGCATGGAACTTGGAGTTCACCGCCTTGGTGTAGACCGCTGATGTGGTGCCTGCGCCGAGGACGCCTGCTAGCGCGAAGAGCACCGCGAACAGGGTGAGGCTTCCACTGAGCTGGCTGAGAAGCACCATTGAGATGGCCAGTCCTGGAATCGAGACCATGGCGACCCGGCGGGGACCGTAGCGATCCAGCAGCCAACCCAGGGGCGCGGCGACGATCACGAGGGAGACCGTGGTGTAGAAGAATGCGGAGGAGATCTGCGCGCGGCTCCAACCGAATTCCTGGTGGAGCGCCCCGGCGAAGGAGCCGAGACTGTAGAAAAGCAGGGCGGTGACTCCCACTGCGGAGCCGACGGCCGCTGCCGTAAGCGTGGAGGCACCACGCCGGAATTCTTGCGTTCGAGAGAGTAGAGCCATTGCATGACCTCGCTGTCAGCATGGGCGCGACACCGAGAAACACGGGCCGCTGTGCCATCGGCCGCGTGCACCGGGTTTCGCCATCTCAGAGACCGGCCGTGGCCCCTGGCGGTGTGTGACACAGCCGACGGTAGAGGGCAAGACTCCACACGACTAACAATGCTTATCGAAGAGATGTATCGACTCAGTCGATGTGTTTCTGCGACAGCTCCGTCGCAACGCGAGCGAGCTCTCCCCTCAACCACTGATGCGCCGGATCGTTGGCGCTCCGGGCGCCCCAGAGCATGATCATGCTTATGGGGCGGAGACTGATTGGAAGCTCGACGGTGCGCAGGTGGTGCCGTACCTCCGATGCCTGGAGGAGTCTTTCCTGGACGAGGCACAGCAGTCGAGTCCCCCGCAGCATCGACGGCGCCAGGGTGAAGGTCTGGATAGTGACCTGAACGTTCCGCAAGATCCCCTGGCCGTCGAGTTGACGCTCGGCCGAGGACGGAAGTGCGCCGATGTTGACCGCGAGGTACGGCTGCTGGCTGAACTCGTCGAGCGTGAGCGATGCGCCTACGTCGGAGTTCTCGGCATCTACGACCGCGACGTACCGGTCGCGAAAGAGCAGGTCGTTCGGGAACTGCTGATGCGCGGGATAGACGTCCTGAGGCAGCACCAACAGATCGGTGTCACCACGCTCCAACCGGCCGGCGAAGTCGCTGTGCACGGATTCGATGGCGAGATGCATTCCCGGGGCCTCGACCGCCAGGCGGGCGATGAGAGGCCGAAGGAGGACCGTGGCGACGTAGTCGTTCGCGGTGATCCGGAACTCCCGATTGTCCTGCATCGGATCGAATGCCGCGTTGGCCGAGAGCAGCGCATCGATCTGGCCGATCACCTCCCGCAACGGCCCCACCAGTGAACGCGCAAAAGGAGTCGCGGTGAGGCCGCGGCCACTCTTGATCAGAATTTGATCTCCGAACAGTCGACGTAGTCTGGACAGGCTTGCGCTCATCGCCGACTGCCCGCAGTGCAGCCGCTCGGCCGCGCGCGTCACGCTTCCCTCGGAGAGCAGTGCGTCGAGGGCCACGAGGAGATTCAGGTCAACGTTGCGAAGGTTGACCTTCGAGGGTTGTGTGTTCACTTTGCTGGCCTTTCCAAGTCCATGCACACGCAGCGCCAGGACAAGGTTAGGTACTGAAGTCGCGTTTGGCCCACCCCGGCTTAATGACCCGGAAGAAGTTCGAAGGTGGCCGCCAAGCGATCGACATCTGCCCCCGCTAGCCCCTGCAACAAGTCCGACTCCAACGGCGCCACCTCGCGCAACACCGGCTCAATCGAGGCTTTGGCGCGTGCAGTGGGTTCGAGCACGACGCTGCGGCCTTCTTCAGCGTGCGGTACTCCGCGCCAGCGCCACTTCCTCGGCTGAACAGCACGAACGAGCACGGAAAGAATCTCGAAACCCGATCTCGTCATGCCATGACGACCCAAGAGCTCGTCGCCCAATACGCGCGATGCGAAGGAGGCGTGGGAACACTCCGGCCGCGGAGACATCCACGTTTGGAAATAGCCGCTCCCGCAAATGCTCTGCAGCTACTGTTCGTGTTACCACCAGCCATGAGCCGCCGAGGCAAAGCGGGTTGGCCGAGAGAACAGCCAACTACGGATCGCAAGCAGCCAATCACCGCGATGGCCTTACCAGCTCAGCCACCGTTATTCTCCTGTACGGCAGAGCCTTTCCTGGAAAACGCACGAGGCCCTGTCTTGTCGTCGTTCGCGAGCACCGCCTGCTTCGCCTCGGCCTGCGCGTCGTAGCTGTAGAGCCAGTCGCTGTGGCGAAGCGGGTCCTGGCCCGCGAATGCGTCGTCTCGTGCTTCCTGGTCAGGTCCGTCGGGCAAGTGGTTGACCTCGGACCGGCTGTGGCTGGCCTGCTGAACCTGGGCGGTTCGAGGCACTCGCACGCGGTCGTACGCCGTCAGTGCGGTCGGCCAGTCACCCGCCAGCTCAACACTCGCCGCTAGTGCCGCGGCATCCTCAATGGCTTGCCCCGCTCCCTGGGCGAAGAACGGTAGCATCGGGTGCGCAGCGTCACCGAGCAGGACGACGCGATCGTAGGTGTATCTCGATATCGGTGTGCGGTCGAGAACCGACCAGCGTCCCACCTGGGTGACCGCTTCGAGGAGTTGGCCGACCATGCCATCCCACCCTGCGAACTCCGCTTGGAAGTCCTCGGCCTTGCCTTGCGCCGACCACGACTCGACTGTCTCGCCCGGCTGTGCCGGGGTGAACGCCACCACGTTGATCGTTCGTCCTGCCGAGACCGGATAGTGCACCAGGTGCCGTCCCGGCCCGAGCCACAAGGTCTGGGTCGGTGAAAGGAATTCTTCGGGGAGCCGATCTCGGGGAATCATGGCGCGCCACGCGCACAGTCCGGAGTCGCGTGCCCCGAGCTGCCCGATCAGCTGCCTGCGTACGGCTGAGTGGATTCCGTCGGCAGCGACGAGAACTTCTCCCTTCGTAGAGGCGCCGTTGGCAAATGTCACGGTGACACCCGAGGACGATTGCTCGATGTTGGTGCACTGATGACCGAGGTGGAGGCTGTCCTTGTCCACTGCCGCCAGGAGCGCGTCGAGTAGGTCGGCCCGGTGGACGAGCCACGCAGCTTCACCGTAGAGGCTCTCGCATTCGTCCATGTCCTGCGCGAGGAGGATCTGCCCGTTATGCCAGCGCCGGAACTGCCATCCCGTGCGCACCTTCAGCGCCTGCTGCTGGAGCATTCCCATAACGTCGAGCCGGCGCAAGAGGCGTACGGCGTTGGGTGCTAAGACGATTCCTGCACCCACTGGCTGAATTTCGGGTGCCTGTTCGAAAATCTGGACCCGCACGCCTTGCCGCTGGAGAAAGGCGGCGGTGGTCAGACCCCCGATACCGCCACCGACGACGATCGCGTTCATGGTTGTCCTTCTGTCGATTGTGAATTCGCTCAGTCCGCGTCCGGCCGGTCCCCGGCCCAGGCTCGTGTCAGCAACCCGGTCAACGTCTCGGCCGTCACCAGCCGAGGATTGGCGTAAGGGTTGGCCAGAGTAAGCGAAACGATCCGGCTGATGTATTCACGCCGCATTCCCAGTTCCCGCAAGGACGTCGGAGCACCCCAGTCCTGCAGCATGTCCCACAGCTGCAGAGCGGGATCCCCTGCAGCGTCCAGCGCTCGACACAACGCGCTCCGCGCGCCGGGTGCGAATTCCTGGTTGTAGGCAAGGACATGGGGAAGCATCACGGTGTGCGTGGCAGCGTGCGGCAGGTCGAGCGTCCCGCCCAGCCCGTGGCAGATCTTGTGGTGCAGTGACATCGTGGTCGCGCCTAGACACGCACCGCACAGCCAGGCCCCGTACAACGCGGCCGAGCGGGCCTCATTGGCGAGACCGTCAGCCAGAACAAGGGGAATCGCGCCGGCCAGGGCCCGCACGCCTTCCTCGGCCATCAGCGAGATGATCGGCGAGGAGTCAGGCGCGTACAACGCTTCCACTGCGTGCGCCATCGCATTCACGGCGCTCGTCATGGAAAGTCCGGGAGGCAGTGTGGTGGTCAGAGCGGGGTCATAGACGACCGAGGCCGGTAGAACCCTCGGGTCTCGCCCGGTGCGCTTCTCACCGTCTTCGGTAAGGCCCCAGATCGGTGTCATTTCCGAGCCTGCGTAGGTGGTGGGCACGGCGATGATCGGCAGACCGAGTCGCAGGGCGATCGCCTTGCCCAGACCGATAGTCGACCCACCCCCGATCGCGACGCACCCGTCGGCACCCAGTCGGCCCGCCTCGTACCCAGCGCGCTGGGCGACCTCGAAGGGGACATGCATGCGCGCTTCCGCGAAGACTCCCGCTGCCCGAGCGCCGAGTCCGGCTGCTACGTGTTCAGCCAGCTCCCGCTGCTCGGGCGTCGCGAGAACCAACACACGAGAAAGGCCGAGGTGGTCCATTTCCACAGGAATGTCGGCAATCGCGCCGGGCGCGAACCGCACCCGCATCGGCAGTGCCTCGTAGACGAAGCCCCTCATGCGCCCTCCGTCCTGCGGGTCTTCTCGGCCGCGGGGGTGAGCACGCAGTCGAACCGGACCTCGTGGAAGGGGTTGGGAATCGCGAGCGCCGCGGCCCGATCTTCGTCGTCGACTCGGGAAAAGTCTCGGATCAGCGACTCTTTGACCCCGAACACGACGTCGGAGTCAAGATACGGATCATCCGCGTGAAAGATGTGGGTGGTCACGGTCTCGAATCCGGGGGCCTCGACGATGAAGTGGATGTGCGCGGGCCGGTTCGGATGCCGCTCGGTCGCCGCGAGCAGCTCGCCCACCGGTCCGTCGTCCGGGATGGGGTAATACCGGGGGACAATGGTGCGGAACCAGAACTCGCCATTGTCGTCGGAGCGGAAGAGGCCCCGGAGGTTGCGTTCCGGGATTTCGTGCGGTTTTTGGACGTCGTAGAAGCCTTCAGCGTCGGCCTGCCACACGTCCACCGTGGCACCGGGGACCGGGTATCCCTCGATGTCCCTGACCGAACCGGTAACCAGGCAGGGCGTTCCCGTGCCGGTCAGGTTGATGTCCGCCCCGAGTGGACGGTCAGGCGAGGAAACCACGTGGAAGGGGCCGAGGACTGTCTGCTCGGTCGCCTCCCGCACCGCACGATGGTTGATGGTCTCGACCAGCATGGAGACACCGAGCACATCAGACAGCAGGATGAACTCCTGGCGCAGATGATCGCACTTCTGTCCGGTCGCGGTCAGAAATTCGATCCCCGCCTCCCACTCCTGATCGGCGAGCTGGGTTTCCTTGACGAAATCGTGCACGTGCCGCACGAGTGAGGTGAGCACGTGACGCAGTCTGGGATCGGTTCCTGGTCCTAGACTCGACGTGACAACGTCGGCTGACGTCTCCTCGGTGAACAGCGGGCGGCCGCTCGTCGAATCCGCCGCCAGAGACCGTCCTGTAGTCGTGTCCATGCTTCTCCTTGACCTGCTGAATGACCTTCCAGCCAAGGACGCATGTTTCTCGGGACGCGGCGGAGGGCACCACCGCGGTTCCGGCCAGTGGGAAGAACTATGTTCCCGTGAGCTGGGCGCTGATGAGGGGTTGAGGCTGGTGCTGGGACAGTGCCCGCGCGATGCCGAACCCGGCACCGCACACCGCCGGGCTCCACTTGTGCGGGGGCGCCTCGCCAGCGGGCATGACCACTGAGATCGCCGCGACGACCTCCTGTCCTGGGACCGTGATTGGGGCGGCGCACGACACGGCGCCGATGCTCATCTCTTCGTTCGCCAGTGCGAATCCGCGACGACGTGTTTCGGCGAGTTCACGGCGGAGCACCCGCGCCGAAGTCAGGGTCGAGGGCGTGTAGGCGAGCAATTGGCGGGCGAGTATCCGTTCCTGCACCTCCGGCGAGGACGAGGCCAGGAGCGCCTTACCCACCGCGCTGGCGTGCAGCGGCAGCCTCCCGCCGACCCGGCCGATCGTCCCGACCGCGTGGGCAGCGGA
This sequence comes from Saccharopolyspora sp. NPDC049357, assembly GCF_040677225.1. Lineage (NCBI taxonomy): Bacteria > Bacillati > Actinomycetota > Actinomycetes > Pseudonocardiales > Pseudonocardiaceae > Saccharopolyspora > Saccharopolyspora sp. NPDC049357. Next base: position 205,361 of record NZ_JBFAQJ010000007.1, read on the forward strand.
GATCTTCTCGATGAGGAGCGCATCGGCTCCGTCGAGCACCGCGAGCTGGACATGCTGGCGGGTCAGGTCGAACAGGCCGTGGAGGAAGGGCATAGCCGTTTCGCGCAAGCCGTAGCTGCGCCGCGACCGGGCGGCGATCTCCCAGAGCCGGATACCCACCGTGTAGTCGCCGTCTGAGGTGCGCTCCAGACCACCCCAGTCCACGAGTTCACCAGCGATCCGGTGCACGGTGCTCGACGGCAGTCCGGTCGCTCGCGACAGGTCGGACAGCGAAAGGCTCACGCGGTTGCCCGCGAAGGCGTCCAGGATCATCGATGCCTTAGCGACGACTGTCCGGCCCGGGACCTCGTTGTTTCCCGACACGGTGGCACCTCCTTGCGCACCACCGTTGTATCAAGAAGCTTGACACTTTGGAAGTCTGGACTTTCCCACTGGACGGGACACCGGTGTCGGCGGCTGCAGTCCAGAGCACATGGTGACGGTCATTGCCGCCCGGGCTCGACGACGAGCCACCCAGTGAGAACAGTGAGGTCGACTGGTGTCCACAACGATGAGAGCAGCCCGCATGCACCACGTGGGCGAGCCCATGGTCCTGGAGGACGTACCCAAGCCGGTGGCAGGTGGGTCCGATGTCGTCGTGCGGGTCGAGGCGTGCAACATCGTGCCCAACCTCGCCAATATCCTTGCCAACTGGACCACCTGGTTCCCGCAGAACCCCTTGCCAGCCCTTCCAGCGATCTTCGGCCTCGACCCGGCCGGCGTGGTCGAGCAGGTAGGCCCGGACGTGCACGAATTCGCACCCGGTGACCGGGTCTATGTGAATCCGGGCAGGCACTGCACTGGCTGCCCGGCATGCCGCCGAGGGGAGCACATCGATTGCGAGAGTTTCGCGTTCGCCGGTTATTTCGGCTTCACCGCCACGGCGACGCGGCTGCTGGACCGCTACCCCTACGGGGGCTTGGCCGAGTACCTGCTGGCCCCCAAGTACAGCCTAGTCCGACTTCCGGAATCGATCAGCTTCGAGCACGGCGCCCGCTTCGGCTATCTGGGCACCGGCTACTCCGCACTGCGCAAGGCACGCGTCGGGGCGGACACGACGATCCTGATCAACGGCATCTCCGGGACGCTCGGACTAGGCGTGGCACTCTTCGCGCTGGCGCTGGGCGCACCCCGGATCTTCGGCACCGGCCGCAACCGGGAGTTGCTGGCACGTGTCGAGGCACTGGCTCCTGGCCGGATCGAAACGCACTCAACTCTCGACGGCCCAATCGATACCTGGGTCAAGGCGCGGACCGGACGCGGTGTGGACACCTACATCGACGCCCTGGGACCAGGCGCGCCGCACGAGGGCATCATGCAGGGCATGGCCTCGTTGCGTCGAGGAGGTAGGGCCGTCGACGTCGGGGCGACTGCCGGGATGGTGCCCTTCGACGTGCACCACATGATGGACCAGCAGCTGACCTTCCAGGGCTCGGTGTGGTTCACCGCGGGCGAGGGCCAGCACATGGCGCAGCTCGCCGACAGCGGTCAGGTCGACCTGTCGGTATTCGAGAACGTTAGCTTTCCGCTGGAGAAGGTCAACGACGCCGTCTCCGGCCTGGAGAACCGCCACGGCGGATTCAGCAATTTCGTCATCACCCCCCAGGCCGGCTGACCGGGCGGAGTTACGCCCCCGCGGTGAGCGAGTCCGAACACCGGCGGAGCAGGCTAACCAGCGTTACCTGCTCCGCCTCGGACAGGTCGGCGAACATGCGCCGCTCGAGTTCGTCGGCACGGTCGTCGCACTGGCGCAGACACTCCCGCCCGTGGTCGGTGAGGAAGATCCGAAGCTGCTTGCGGTGGTGAGAAGCGGCTTCGCGCCGAATCAGGCCCTTGCGTTCCATTGCGCCCACCATCTGATTCATCGCCTGTGCGGAAATGAACGACAACCGGGCCAGCTCGGCCGAGGACAGACCCGGCTTGGAGTCCAGTGAACTCAGCGCCGCGTACTGCGGCGTGGTGAGACCGATCTCCATCGTCGCCTCATCGAGATGTGAGCGCACGGCCTGCTCCAAGCGCTTCACGAGATAGGTGGCGCGCGGGCGCGCGGGTGTGAACTCAACGGCAGCAGCAGAAGAAGTCGGCATAATTGACAGAGTATCAACCTCCTTGATACAACTTTCCAGTGTCAAGGTTCTTGATACAGAAGGTGCGAGAACGATGAGCAGTCACTACCGCAGCAACGTCCGGGACATGGAGTTCGTCCTCTTCGAACTGCTGAACGCGGACGATCACTATGGCCGTCCGCCCTTCGGCGAACTGGACACCGAGGCCGCTCGCAGTGTTCTCGCAGAGGCTGAGCGCTACGCGACGGACAAGCTGGCACCGTCCTTCAGCGATGTCGATCGCGAGCCGCTCTCCTTCGACCCGGCGACTCACACGGTCGGCCTCCCCAAAGCGTTCCGGGAGGCTGCCGCTGATTACCTGGAATCGGGATGGCTAGACCTCGAATTTTCGGCGCAGAGCCAGGCCGAAGCAGTCCCCCATTCGCTTCGCTGGTGCGTCACCGAACTGATGCTCGGGGCCAACCCTCCGATCCCGATGGGGGTCAACGTGGTGCCACAGGTAGTCCGACTGCTCGAGACCGAGGGAACCAGCGACCAGAAACGGCTTGCGCAACTCATCCGGGACAAGCGTTGGATGGCCACGATGGTGCTCACCGAGCCGGACGCCGGATCCGACGTCGGCGCGGCTCGGACTCGGGCCTACCCACAAGCGGACGGGTCTTGGACCCTCGAGGGGGTCAAGCGCTTCATCACCTACGGAGACCACGACCTCAGCGACAACATCGTCCACATGGTGCTGGCAAGACCCGTGGGCGTCGAGGGTGCCGGCGGGCCGGGAACCCGCGGACTGTCCCTGTTCCTGGTCCCGAAATTCCACGTCGACCTGAACACGGGGGCCTGCGAGGAGCGCAACGGCGTGCGCGTCACCGGCCTCGAGCACAAGCTCGGTCTCACCGCCAACCCCACCTGCGAGTTGACCTTCGGCGAAGACGCTCCCGCCATCGGCTGGCTCCTTGGCGACCGCCACGCCGGCATCGCGCAGATGTTCGAAATCATCAAACAGATCCGGATGCTCGTTGGCGTCAAGGCGATGGCCACCCTCTCCAGCGGCTACTTGAACGCCCTCGACTACGCGAAAACACGGGTCCAAGGTCTTCCGGTCACCCCGAAGTCCGGCACTCCGACGGCGCCGGTTCCGATCGTCGAGCATCCTGACGTCCGCCGCTCACTGCTGCGCCAGAAGGCGCACGCCGAGGGCATGCGCGCGCTGATCCTGTACGCGGCAACGCAGCAAGACCGAGTCCAGAAGTCCCAGCACATCGGCGCACTCGACGCGGAGGCCGATGCCCGCCACCAGCTCCTTCTCCCCGTGATCAAAGGCTACTGCTCCGAAGTTGCCTGGCAACTGCTCGGCCAGGAGTCCCTGCAGGTCTTCGGCGGCTCTGGATACCTCAAGGACTACCCGCTCGAGCAGTACGTCCGGGACACGAAGGTCGACACCCTGTATGAAGGGACAACCGCCATCCAGGGACTTGACCTGGTCGGCCGCAAGATCGTGCGCGACCAACGGGCCGCGCTGGACGGCCTGCTCTCCGAGATCGCAGAACTCGCCTCCGCGGTGACGCCCGATGACTTCGCGTTCGAGCGCGAACTCCTGCGCACCGCGCTCGCGGACTTCGACGCGCTCACCGCCCTGGTCGTGAGCCGGTGGACTTCGCCAGACGAACGCCCTGTCGCCGCGCAGGACTGCACACCCCTGCTGCTGCGCCTGGGCGATCTCGTGATCGCCTGGCTCGCACTGCGAGGTTGCATCGCCGCCCGGGACCAGCTCGACAGTGCCTCAGAGCGCGAACGCGACTTCTACCTCGGCAAGATCGCCAGTGGGCAGTGGTTCCTCCGCAACGTTCTGCCGAACATCACCGCAACGTTGACCAGTGCTCGCGCCACCACGAGCGCCCTCAAGCTGCCCTCGTCCGCTCTTTGACCGGTCCCCCAGCGCAACGGAGCGTCCCATGACCGACACCCCCACCTCTCCACTCCGTCTCGCCCCCGAGACGACGGCCCTCGTGAACGTCCACTGGCAACGCGACATCGTTACCCGCGAGGGAGCGTTCGGCCCCTTCTTCGCCGACGAGGTAGAAGGCCGAGAAGTGATCAAAAGCGCCGCGCAGGTCCTCGCCGTGGCGCGCAAGCACGGGGTGACGGTCGTCCACGCCCGGGCCGCGTTCCGCCCTGGCTACCCCGAACTGATCCGCAACTGCGCACTGTACGACCAAGTCGCTGCCAGCCAATGCCTGCAGGAGGGCACACCAGGCGCCGAGATCATTCCCGAGCTGACGCCTCAGGCCGAAGAGCCCATCGTGACCCACGGGCGCATTTCAGCCTTCCAGGGCACCGAGCTCGACCTCATCCTCCACGCCCGGGGCATCACCCATGTTCTCGTCACCGGAGTAGCCACCAACGTCACCGTCGAGGGCACCGCTCGCGACGCTGTCGGACTGGGCTACCGGACCGCGCTGATCGCCGATGCCTGCGCCGCCGTCGACATCGGCGCCCACGAGGCCACACTGTCCACCTTCCAGCTCCTGGGATCCACAATGGACTCCCACGACCTCATCTCCGCCTTCCGGCCCGCCTGACCCAAACCGCAAGGAGAAACACCCGATGACGACCGAAACGACTACCACCCAGCAGCAGCTTCCCGGCGGCGACACCGTCCGCGTCGACATCGACGACGACCACGGCATCGGCTGGGTGTACTTCAACCGCCCCGAAAAGCGCAACGCCATGAACCCGAAGCTCAACGTCGAGATGTCCGAAGTTCTCGACGCACTCGAGGAAGAGGACCGGGTCAAGGTCGTCGTGCTGACCGGCGCCGGTGACGCTTGGTCCGCGGGGATGGACCTCAAGGAGTACTTCCGGGAGACCGACGGCAAGCCCCGCTGGGTCCAGAACAGGGTGCGCGGCCAAGGCACCAACTGGCAGCACCGCAAGCTCCTGAGCTATCCGAAACCGACGATCGCCATGGTCAACGGATGGTGCTTCGGCGGCGCCTTCGTTCCCCTCGTCTCATGCGACCTGGCGATCGCTTCGGAAGACGCCCAGTTCGGGCTCTCCGAGGTCAACTGGGGTGTCACCCCCGGCAACCTCGTCACCCGCGCGCTGGCCGAGGTGATCCCCACCCGCGATGCGATGTACCACATCATGACCGGTAAGCCGTTCGACGGCCGCACGGCCGAGCAGATGCGCCTGATCAACGAAGCCGTGCCTAAGGAGAAGTTGCGCGAGCGCACCATCGAGATCGCCGGCGAGCTCAGCAACCTGAGCCAGTGGGTGGTTCGCGGGGCGAAGATGGGCTTCCGGCACTCTCGCCTGCTGTCCTGGGAGGCCGCCGAGGACTTCCTCTACGCCAAGCACGACCAGGCGATCCTCTACGACGAGCAGGCCCGTACCAAGGGCATGCAGGGCTTCCTCGATGACAAGACCTACCGGCCCGGCCTCGGCACCTACGAAGGCTAGGAGATCACCGTGAACGACCGTCTCCGCACCGTCGAACTGCTCCTCGACGGTCAATGGACCGCGGCGAGCGCTGGGACCACCCTCACGACCGTCACCGCGGCTACCGGCGAGCCAGTCGCCCAGGTGGCCGCTGCCGGAACCGACGACGCCGATCGCGCCATCGCCGCAGCCGCAGGAGCCGCCGCGGAATGGGGCGCCACGAGTCCTGGACGCCGCCGGGAGATCCTGGAGCAAGCCGCGTCATTGCTGTCTGAACGCAGCACCGATCTCGCGGAGCTGATGTCCCGCGAAATGGGCGCCGCCTCGGGCTGGTGCCACTTCAACGTGCACGTCGCGGTCGGCATGCTCAAGGAAGCCGCGGCCCAGACGTACTCCATGGTCGGCGAAGTCATCCCGTCCGACGTGCCCGGCCTGACCGCGCTCGGGGTGCGACAGCCGGCAGGCGTGACCCTCGGTATCGCTCCGTGGAACGCGCCGCTGATCCTCGGTGTCCGCGCCGTGGCCATGCCACTCGCCTACGGCAACCCAGTCGTCCTCAAAGCGTCCGAGCAAACGCCCGCCACACAAGCCGAGATCGTGCACGCCCTTCACGACGCAGGTGTGCCCGCCGGCGCCATCGGCCTCATCACCAACGCCCCAGACGACGCGCCGCAAATCGTCGAACGCCTGGTGACCCACCCCGACGTGCGCCGGATCAATTTCACCGGCTCCACCCGCGTGGGCCGGATCATCGGCGAGTTGGCCGGCAAGCACCTCAAGCGAGTGGTCCTCGAGCTCGGAGGGAAGGCACCACTGCTGGTGCTCCGCGACGCTCCCCTGGACGACGCCGTAGCCGCGGCCGCCTTCGGTGCGTTCATGAATCAGGGCCAGATCTGCATGTCCACCGAGCGGATCGTGGTCGAGAGCGACGTCCTCGACGAGTTCTCCACTAAGCTCGCCGACCACGCGACCTCGCTCCGCGTCGGCGACCCGACCGACCCCGCCACCCAGATCGGACCGATGGTCCACGCCCAGGCCGCCGGCCACGTCGAGGCCCTGATCGAGGATGCGGTGAACCTCGGGGCGACCGTCGTCACCGGCGGCACACGCAGCGGGCTCTTCGTCCAGCCCACCGTACTTCGCGGCGTCACGTCCAAGATGCGCATCTATCACGAGGAATCGTTCGGCCCCGTCGCATCGATCATCGAGGCCGGATCCGAGGACAACGCCGTCGACATCGCCAACGACACCCCGTATGGGCTCTCCAGCGCGATCTTTAGCTCCAATGTTGCGCACGCCCTCCAGCTGGCCAAGCGGATCAAGTCCGGAATCTGCCACATCAACGGGGCCACCGTGCACGACGAGCCGCAGATGCCCTTCGGAGGTGTCGGCGACAGCGGTTTCGGCCGATTCGGCTCACGCGCCGCACTGGAGGAGTTCACCGAACTGAGGTGGATCACGGTGCAGGACGGCAGCCGCCACTACCCCATCTGAACAGGAGAACACGACCACCATGGACATGTGGGGGCTCAGGTACGGCGAACTCGTCGAACGGCGAGCGCAGCGCCAGCCACACCGGGCCGCGATCATCTTCGAGGGCACGACGCTCACCTACGCGGACCTCGCGGAACGGATCCATCGTCTCGCCGCAGTGCTCGACGCCCGAGGCGTGTGCCATCGGGACCGCGTGCTCTGCATTAGTGAGAACCGGCCCGAGGTGCTCATCGCAGCATATGCATGTTCGCGCCTCGGCGCCGCCTTCGTGCCGGTGAACGTCGCCTCAACGCCCGACGAGTTGCGTTTCGTGCTGAACGACGCAATGCCCTCGTTGGTCTGCATCGGCTCGGAGGCTGTCACGGTCCGATCCGGTTCGTTGCCGGACCTCCCCCCGGTGCTCGAATTCGACCACTGGATGCGCGAACCCGCGGATGCTCGCCCCCGGCAACCGGTGGCGGTGAGCCCCGACGAGGTGGCGGTCATCTGCTACACGTCGGGAACCACGGGCAAGCCCAAGGGCGTGGCGCTCACCCACGCCTCGCTGCACTGGAACAGCATCAACACCCTACTCGGCCTGGACATCGCCACCGATGACGTCGCGCTCGTCAGCACCCCACTGTTCCACACGGCCGCGCTGAACATGCTCGCGGTAAACACCCTCTACAAAGGCGGAACTCTCGTCCTGCAACGGAAGTTCGACCCCAGCGAATGCCTCGACGCCATCGAGAACGAAGCCGTGACCATCACGTTCGCGGTGCCCACCATGCTAGCTCTTCTCGAACGTTCGCCCGAGTTCGGCGAATCCCGCATCGCCACGCTGCGCTGGATCCTCAGCGGCGGCGCCCCACTGCCCCCCGAAGTCGCCGCCCGCTGGTCGGCCATGAACGTCCCGGTGATCGCTAGTTTCGGACTCAGCGAGGCAGGCCCGTCCGTGACGTTTCGGCGACGCGATGAAGTCACTGACAAAGCGGGCTCCTCCGGTCCACCGGCACTCCTCACTGATGTTCTAGTCGTCGACGAGATCGGCCAGCCAGTACCCAACGGCGTCACTGGGGAGATTCTCGTCAACGGCCCGCATATCGCCGCCGGGTACTGGCACCAGCCTGACGCCACCCACGAGACCTTCGGCCCCGACGGCCTACGAACCGGCGACCGTGGCTACATCGACCCCGACGGAGACCTGGTCATTGTCGGCCGCAACAAGGACACCATCATCACAGGCGGTGAGAACGTCGACCCAGTCGAAGTGGAACAGGCCATCCTCCAACACCCGTCCGTCGCCGAAGCCGTCGTCACCGGCACCCCAGATCCGGTCTGGGGCGAAGTCGTCAATCTTGTCATCATCCCTGTAGAGGGCAGATCCCTTCATCTGGAAGAGGCCCGCGCCTTCCTGGCCAATCATGTGGCCAAGTACAAACTCCCCCGCCGCATCTCGGTGTGGAACAGCCTTCCCAAAAACCCGGTCGGAAAGATTCGCCGCAAGGACATTCAGGCCATGCTGAGCAACGACGCTAGCCAACATCTCAACGCGAACAGAACTGTCGGCTGAACGTCATAGCTCTCGGAAAGGTATGCTGATCAGTACGAAGCGGACAGTCGGCCCAGGCTCAGTTCGTTTCGCTGGAACGTCCGACGTCGAGCATGAGCGTGTTCGCAGACCCCGGACTGTGCTGCAGCAACTCACCAACCACCAGTTCCGCTGCCGTCGTCGAACAAGCGGGCAGCATCGGTCGGCCGGACCTACGTCGTCGAAACACCGTCGTGCCACGACTGGCGACCAACCATGCCGTACAGACACGAAGACCACCTAACAGCCACAAGCTGCCCGCAAGACGCACCAGCCGCGTCGAACGCGCAGCAACTGTCGCCAACGGAAACAGCGCCGTTGATAGCACTCCGCCACAGCTGGCGACCGTTGACGCACGTTGAAGGACCACTACATAGGGTGACCAGACAACGCGACCCCATTTGCATGATCAGTCAAAGTTGGAGCCCGCTCGCTCCAGATTCGCTCCAGAACGACTCAAACGATCTTGCAAAGCTGATCAGGAGAAGATCCACACCAGAACACGAAACAGCCCGCTGACCTGCGCTTACGCGCATAGCCAGCGGGCTGTTTCGGCCGTCGGGACGGCGGGATTCGAACCCACGACCCCTTGACCCCCAGTCAAGTGCGCTACCAAGCTGCGCTACGTCCCGGCCACCCCGTGGGGTGTGCACATAGCTTACCCCACGGTTCCGGTGGCGATCATGACCCCCTCCGCAAGGGCATTATCGCAGGTCATCGCCGGTTCGGATCGGGTCAGGACGGGCAGTACACGCCGCCGGCCGCGCGGGCGATCTCGGCGGGGTCGCCTGCTGCCACCAACGCGCAGTTGATGAACTCGCCGTTGGTCAGGCTGATCTGGTACTCCGACTCGTAGTGCAGGTCCGCTCCCGAGTAGATCGTCTGCAGCGGGGCTCCGGCGGCGTCCGCGCTGACCCTCACCGTCTCCTTCTCATCGCCGGAGGTGACGTCGACTTCGATCTCCCAGGTGCACCAGCAGCTGGTCGTGGTCGCCGCGACCTCGAACGGCAGGGGTTCTCCGGTGACGGCGTAGCGGCTGTGCTCGTCGAGGAACGGAGAGGTCCTCTCAGGTTCGCCGAACGCGGCGGGCTTGCTCGTGTACACGCGGTTGTCCTGGCCGTCGAGGTCGGCGACGACCTTGTCGGTGGGCCCTCCGCCCTGGCTCAGGATCGAGATCAGGGTGCCGTCGGTCGGTGGCGGTTTGCGCTCGACCACCTTCACCCGCATGTCGTTGATCCGGACGGGATCGGTTCGGTTGCCGACGAGGCTGAGGTGGTAGCGGCCGGCGCTCGTCGTGCCGTACTCGAATCCCAGCCGGATCCCACCGGCGCTCGCCATGAGCTCGTTGGAGTTCAGCACGCTGCCGCGCTCGTGGACCTCGGCGGCCAGGGCCTTCACCTGGTCGTCGGACAGCCGGTGCGGGAAGTACCAGACCCAGCCGTCGGGCCCGTTGTTCGCGACGCGCCTGACGTCCTCGACCAACAGCGCTGGTCCGCGCAGTTTCGCGTCGTCCCAGGAGCTTTCGATGGGGCGGGCGAAGACGGCGACGACAACGGCGATGATCGCCAGCAGCCCTGCGGTCCCACCGAGGCCCAACCACAGCTTCGACAGCGGCCGCTTCCGGCCGCGCACCCCCTCGGGCGCGGCGGATCGTCCGGCACTGCGCCTGCCCGCAACCACGCGACGTCTCGCCACCGATGCCACCTCCGGGTCCACCCGCGGTGAAGATTAGCGAGACGCGAACGCCGACAGGCCGAAAGCGGAATCGATTCCCGCGAACAGACCAATCACCCGGTCGGGTGTGACCTGGGGCACTAATGTGCCTGAACGGGATCGCGCCGGTCCGGACGTCCGTCCATTTGTGGCCAATTCCGATTTCATGGCCTGTCCCACCTCTGACTTCTGCGGTCGAGATGCGATCATGAGCCCAACGCTTTCGAACTGAGGGGGACCCCTGTGGTCGAGCAGTCCCGCGATGCTGCGGACCTGGACGTCTCGCGACCCAATCCGGGACGGATCTACGACTGGTTCCTGGGTGGGAACGCCAACTGGGCGATCGATCGCGTCTTCGGAGAGCGGCTGCTCGGCATGTGGCCGCAGATCGCGGGCGTGGCGCGGCAGAACCGCTCGTTCATGCAGCGCGCCGTCGTGGACGCCTTCGACGCCGGAATCCGCCAGTTCCTCGACCTGGGATCGGGCATCCCGACCATGGGCAACGTGCACGAGATCCTGCGGGAGCACACCGACGAGCCGGTTCGCGTGGTCTACGTCGACTGCGAGCCGGTCGCCACGGCTCACACCCGGGTCAACCTGCAGGAAACGGACTGGGCCGGGATCGTGCAGGCCGACCTGCTGAACTGGCGCGAGATCTTCGCCGACGACGTCACCAAGCGCCTGCTCGACCTGGACCAACCGGTGTGCCTGCTGGCGGTGTCGGTCCTGCAGTTCATCGGCCCGGACGGTGACATCCCGGAGGTGCTGCGGCGCTACGCCGGGAAGCTCTCCACCGGTTCCCGGATGGCCATCACGCACTTCGCCTCCGACGTCCCCGATCACGACGCGCGCGCCTCGATGGAGCGGTTCCGGACCGAGTGCGACGTCACGCCCAACCCGCTGTGGCTGCGTGACCGGGCCACCATCACCGACTGGTTCGAAGGGCTCGGAGATCGGTGGAGCCTGCTGTCCCCTGGCGTGGGCCAGCTGCCGGACTGGCGCCCCGACCTGATCACCGACCCGAAGGCCGCCGCTGAAGCGGAAGCGATGCGCCCGTACGCGTGGTTCGGCATCAGCGAGAAGGCCTGACCGCGTTCCTCGTCGTCGGCGTGGAGCACCTGATCCGCTGACCGACGCATCGTTCGGCGTCGTTCATCGTTGTAAGCGACATGATCACTCGTTGGGTGCACAGTGTCGTGCTCGCCGTCCTGGTGCTCGTCATCGCTCCGGTTCCCGCACAGGCCGACTCGGGATTCGCTCCCGTCGACCGGCCGGGACCTGCGCTGAGCGTTCCGCGCGAGCAACTGCAGGCGGCCTTGTCGTGTCATGGCGATCCGGGCAGCGAGCAGCAGCCGGTCCTGCTCAGCCCCGCCACGAGCGTCACTCCGGAGGAGAACTACTCCTGGACCTACGCCAAGGCCTTCACCGAGCAGAACCGCTTCTGGTGTTCGGTGACGATGCCCGACCACACGATGGGCGACATCCAGGTCGCCGGGGAACACCTGGTGCACTCGATCCGGGAGATGCACCGGCTGACCGGCAAGCGCATCGCGGTCCTCGGCCACTCCCAGGGCGGCATGAGCATGCGCTGGGCCCTGCGGTTCTGGCCTGATGTGCGTCCCGTGGTCGACGACATCATCGGCATGGCGCCGTCCAACCGCGGAACCGAGACGCTCAAGGGCTGCGGACCTGGTCCGACCTCGTGCGAGCCTGCGGTGTGGCAGCAGCTGGCCGGTTCGGAGTTCATGCGGGCGCTCAACAGCCGCGCCGAGACCTTCCAGGACATCAGCTACACCGTCGTCTACACGCGCCACGACGAGGTCGTGACGCCGCCGGAGTCCTCCGAGCTCAACACCGGCGAGGGCATGATCACGAACGTCGCCACGCAGGACCTGTGCGCGGCGAACACCTCCACCCACCTGCTGGTCGGCACGACCGATCCGGTGACCTACGCGCTGGTGATCGACGCGCTGGACCACCCGGGACCGGCCGACCCGGCTCGAGTCGACGCCTCGGTCTGCGGCGAGCCGCTGATGCCGCACATCGATCCGGCGTCGGTGGACACCTACCTGCGACCGCTGTCCGCGGTCCCGGGTCTGCTCAGCACCGCGCTGCCGGGCGTGAACCTGGTGGGCGCGCCCTCGGTCGACCGGGAGCCGCAGCTCCGCTGCTACGTCTACGCGGCGGGCTGCTGAGCCGATGCTCAGACGAAACCGCCGATTTCGGGCGCGCGCCGGAGGCCCTGAAACCGGTTGAGCGAGAACGGGTTCAGGCCAGGTGGGGGTTCTCGGCGTGTGCGCCTCGGGGTGTGGCCGGGGGCGGTTTTGGTCTGAGTTGTCCGGGCATTTCGGACGTCGAATCACGGACGGTTCGGACCAAAACCAACCCCTGGCAACGGCTCGTACCGAGTGGGGCTACTTCTTGAGCCCGGTGCCGTGGATTCCGTGCTTCTCGACTACGGCGAGCTCCTCATCCGTCAGCGGCGGGAACTCCAGGGCTTGGACGTTGTGGTCGAGCTGCCAGACGGAGCTCGCGCCGATGAGCGCGGAGGTGACCTCCGGCCGACGCAGGACCCACTGCAGCGCGAGCTGGGCCAGGGACTGGCCGCGCTGCTCGGCGAGCTCGTTGAGGGCGGCCGCGCGCTCGCGGTAGGTCTCGTCGATGACGTCGGGCGACAGGAACGCGCTGTTCTCCGCGCGCGCCCCGGAGGGGACGCCCTTGAGGTACTTGTCGGTGAGCAGGCCCTGCGCCAGCGGCGAGTACACGACCAGGCCGAACCCGTCGTCGGCGGCGAGGTCGAGCAGGCCGTTGTTCTCCGGCGTGCGGTCGAAGATCGAGTAGCGCGGCTGGTGGACCAGCAGCGGCACGCCCGCCTCCCGCAGCAGCTCGGCGGCGCGGTGCGCGCGGTCGGGCTGGTAGTTGGAGAGGGCGACGTAGAGCGCCTTGCCCTGCTGCACCGCGCTGACCAGCGCACCCACCGTCTCCTCGAGCGGGGTGCTCTCGTCCGGGCTGTGGCTGTAGAAGATGTCGACGTGATCGGTGCCCAGATCGCGCAGGCTGTGCTCCAGCGAGGACAGCAGCGACTTCCGGGAGCCGCCCTTCTGGTAAGGACCGGGCCCGATGGGGTTGCCCGCCTTGGTCGACAGGATCAGCTCGTCGCGGTGCGGCGCCAGGTCCTTGGCCAGCACCTTCCCGAAGAACTTCTGCGCCGCGCGGTGCGGCGGGCCGTACCGGTCGGCGTTGTCGAAGTGCGTGATGCCCAGGTCGAAGGCGTGCAGCACGATCTCGCGCTGCGTCTCGTAGGGGTAGTCGGTGCCGAACTTCTGCCACAGGCCGAAGGAGAACGCGGGCAGGTCCAAGCCGGACGCCCCGGCTCGCCGGTACTCCATCTTCTCGTAGCGGTCCTCGCTCGCCGCGTAGGTCTTCTCGAAAGCCCCGTGGCCCATCGGTCGTCTTCCTCCGGTCTGTCGGGTTCAACTGCGCTGGACCGCACGTGCGCGGTCCAGGTCACGACCCGTCATGCAACCACTTCGGACGCCGGAGAGCAGCTCGATCGTCTCGGGTCTCACAGGGCAGGACGCGGTCGGCGGGTTCGGCCCGAACCCGCCGACCGCCCGCGCTCAGCTCCGCTTCGCGTATCCAGCCCGCCGCGGCGT